>JAAWHL010000028.1 GCA_022795855.1 Lawsonibacter sp. | reverse complement strand
ATAGCCGTCCGCCGCCGCTGCGGCGGACGGCGCGGTTTTGCCCGGACCGGGGGGAAACCGGCGGGCGCGGACGCTCAGTAGATGTCCGGGGTCAGGGCCATCCGGGCGTCGTAGCCGGCCTGGCGCATGGCGTCCAGGATGGCCCGTTTGTGGTCGTGGCCGAAGGCCTCCAGGGTGACCTTCAGCTCCACGCCGGACTGGCGGTTGATGTTGACAAACTGGTTGTGCTCCAGCTTGATGACGTTGCCGTTTTGCTCGGCCAGGATGCCGGCCACCCGCAACAGCTCGCCGGGGCGGTCGGGGAGAATGACCGAGAAGGTGAAAATCCGCCCCCGGCTGATGAGCCCGTGCTGAACCAGGGAGGCCATGGTAATTACGTCCATATTGCCCCCGGACAGGATGCAGACCACGTTCAGATCCCGGCAGTCCAGGTGCTTCAGGGCGGCCACGCTGAGCAGGCCCGAGTTCTCCACGACCATCTTGTGCCGCTCCATCACGTCCAGGAAGGCCTCCACCAGCTCGTCGTCGGGGATGGTGATGACCCGCTCGATGTGGTCCCGGACGTAGGGGAAGACCAGATCCCCCGGGGTCTTGACGGCAGTGCCGTCGGCGATGGTGTTGGCGGTGGGGAGGGTGACCACGTGCCCGGCCTCCAGGCTGGCGGCCATGGAGGCGGCCCCGGCCGGCTCCACGCCGATGACCTTCACGTTGGGGTTGAGCAGCTTGGCCAGGGTGGACACTCCGGCGGCCAGCCCGCCTCCGCCGATGGGCACCAGGATGATGTCCACGTCGGGCAGGTCCTGGAAAATCTCATAGGCAATGGTGCCCTGGCCGGTGGCCACGTCCAGGTCGTTGAAGGGGTGTACATAGGTCAGGCCCTGCTCCTGGGCCAGCCGGGCGGCCAGCTCGGCGGCGTCGTCGAACACCTCGCCGTGGAGGACGGCCTGGGCCCCGTATTCCTTGGTGTTGTTCACCTTGACCAGGGGCGTGGTGGTGGGCATGACGATGGTGGCGGGCACGCCGGAGGCCTGGGCGGCGTAGGCCACCCCCTGGGCGTGGTTGCCGGCGGAGGCGGTGACCAGCCCCCGCTCCTTCTGCTCCTGGGTCAGGGTGCTGATTTTATAGTACGCGCCGCGGATCTTGTACGCGCCGGTGACCTGCATGTTCTCCGGCTTGAGATAGACCCGGTTGCCCGCGCTCTTGGACAGGGCGGGGGAGTAGATTAGGCTGGTGTCGTTGAGCACGCCCCGCAGAACGCTGCGGGCCGCTTTGAACCGTTCCAAAGTGAGCATGGGACAAAACTCCTTTATGCAAACAAACGTGAAAATCCTCCCGGTCATGGAAAACCGGGCGGAGCATCCAATGGTTTCGGCTATAAGGATGATACTCAATTTTGTGCCTAAAGTCAATGCGGCGGGGGAAATTTGCGGAAAAAACAGCCGCCGGACCAAAGCCGGCGGCCTTGGGGACCGGGCCCGGGGAGGGAGCGGCGCGGCGGGGAAGGGAGACGGGGTCGCCCCCTGCGGGACCGGGTCAGAGGAACAGCTCGCACTCCTTCCTGACCGAGCAGGCCTTTTTGAGCGCCAGCGCCGCCGCAGAGGCCATAGCCCCGTTGACCTTCCGCGCGGCATGGGGGCACAGCGTCACGCAGCGCATACAGGAGATACACTTCTTCCCGTCTGCCGTCCGGGGGTCCTCCCGGCTGATTGCCTGAGCCGGGCACTGCGCGGCGCAGAGCCCGCATTGGACGCAGCTTTTTCCGGCCTTGGGGACCAGTCCGGAGCCGCCCGCCTTCCGGTAGGGCCGGCTGCCCGGAATCTCAGGGGCCGCCTGGGCCGGGCCGCTGCGGAATTTCTCCCAGACGGCGCGGGAGAAGCGCTGCAGGGCCTCCGTATCCTGGGCGTCGGGCCGGCCGGCGGCGTACTGGCGGAGGATGGAGTGCTCCGCCACGGCGGCGATGGCGGCAAAGACCCGAAAGCCCTGCCGCTCCGCCAGGTCCTGAAGCTCTGCGAGGGTGTCCTCATAGGCCCGGTTGCCGTAGACGCAGCACAGCACGCAGCGCGCCCCGTTTCCCTGCATCTCCGCCAGCCGCTGAGCGGCAAGCCCCGGTACGCGCCCGCCGTAGGAGGGGACGGCGGCCAGGACCAGGTCCTCCTCCCGGAAGGCGCGGGCGGTCAGGGCCGGGTCCGTCAGGTCTACCGTCTCCACGTCCGGGCCCCATACGCCGGTAATGGCGCTGGCCGTGCGCATGGTTCCCCCGGTGGGGCTGAAAACAAGCTGTACGCAGTTCATAAAAATCCCTCCTTCTGTTATGTTTGAAATTGGAGCGGGCGGGGGAGGGCGTCAGGTGGACAGCCGGCGCAGCGGGCAGTCCGACAGGGACACCCGGTCCACCAGGGCGTGCAGGCCGCTGTCCCGGAGGTAGTCCTGGAAGATTGCCGGCGACTGGGTGGAATCGGGGCCGATGATGATTTCCGCCACCAGGTCCTCAATGCCGATCCCGATTTCCCGGCACATGGCCTTCAGGTCCAGGGGGTAATACTTTTTGATGCGCTCCTTGGTCACGTGATAGCAGGGCTGAAGGGACGGGCCCTCCGTTTCAAAGGGGGAGACCACCAGGCGCATCTCGTACTCCGAGGAGAAGGAGGGGTGCTTGAAGGACACCGAGCAGGCCCAGGCCTCCCGCAGGGCGTCCTGCATTTCGGGGGATTCCCGGGTCAGCCCGGCCCCGTTCCGGGCCAGGGCGCAGAACACCTCCACCATGGGATGCCCCGCCATGTCGTCCTGGTAGAACACCGTCTGGAGCGACAGGGTGCCTTTTGCGATTCTCTGCATGTATTTCCGCCGGAAGGCGATGCAGATGCCCCGGCCCCGGTTTCCGTACCGCTCCCACTGGGCCGCGTCGTCCCGGTGGAAGGAGAAGCAGGCGGCAAAGGCGGAGTACTCCCGCTTGACCTCCTCCCGGAACAGGGCCTGGACGGCCCGGGCCTGCTCCCGCCGCCCCTCCCGCTCCAGCTGGGCCGAAATCGCGCAGCTCAGCCGGTTCATGAAATGGCGCATTTCGGCGGAGTCGTTCATGCGCAGGACGTTGTTCACCCGCAGCTGGGCGCAGCGAAGAATTCCGTCCAGCGCCTGGAAATCCGTATAGTGGTAGAGTATCTCCCGGGCCCGCTGGCTCATGCTGATCCCCCGTTCCGTTGTGTTGTGTATAAAACTATACCACGGAACCGGCGGTTTTTCCACTGAAATTTCCGGGGGCGCCGGGGGGAGCCGGCAGGAAAATATCACAAAATTTTTCATCTCCCGTTGCGTCCCGGGTGCGGCGCTGGTATAATAGACAACCACACGCAGGCCCTTCCCGCCCCGCGGCGTCCTCCGCGCCGCCCTCCGGGGAGGAGAACAAAACAGGAGGATTTTCCCCATGGAACAGATCAAGATCACCCGCGCCGCCGTCCTGAAGGAGAAACCGGACTGCGCCAACCTGGTGTTCGGCAAATATATGACCGACCACATGTTCATCGCCGATTACCACGAGGGGCAGGGCTGGCACGACGCCCGCATTGTTCCCTACGCGCCCCTGGCCATCGACCCCGCCGCCAAGGTGCTGCACTACGCCCAGGAGATTTTCGAGGGGCTGAAGGCCTACCGCACCCAGGACGGCTCCGTCCAGCTGTTCCGGCCCATGGACAACGTGCGCCGCATGAACCAGTCCTGCCGGCGCATCGCCCTGCCCCAGGTGCCCGAGGACCTGGCGCTGGCCGGCATCACCGAGCTGGTGCGCCTGGACCGGGAGTGGGTCCCCAGCGAGAAGGACACCTCCCTGTATATCCGGCCCTTTGTCATCGGCCTGGATCCCACCCTGGGGGTTCACGCCTCCCGCCACTGCCAGTATATCGTCATCGTCTGCCCTGTGGGGGCCTACTACCCCGAGGGGCTGAACCCGGTGAAGATTTATATTGAGGAGGAGGACGTCCGCGCCGTCAAGGGCGGCACCGGCATGGCCAAGACCGGCGGCAACTACGCCGCCTCCCTGCGGGCGGGCAGCCGGGCCGAGGAGAAGGGGTACACCCAGGTGCTGTGGCTGGACGGCGTACACCGGAAGTATATCGAAGAGGTGGGCGCCATGAACGTGATGTTCAAGGTGGGCGGGAAAATCCTGACCCCCGACCTGAACGGCTCCGTGCTGGACGGCATCACCCGCCGCTCCTGCATCCAGCTGCTGAAGGACTGGGGGTACGAGGTGGAGGAGCGCCGCATCTCCGCCGAGGAGCTGTTTGAGGCCGCCCGGAGCGGCGCGCTGGAGGAGGCCTGGGGCACCGGCACCGCCGCCGTGGTGTCTCCCATCGGGGAGCTGGCGCGGGGGGAGGAGAAGGTCTGCGTCAGCCGCAATGAGATTGGCGCCGTCACCCAGAGGCTCTACGACGTGCTCACCGGCATCCAGTGGGGCCGGGAGGCCGACCCCCACGGCTGGATTATGAAGCTGTAACAGAAGGAAAGCAAATCCCCCGGAGGCAGGAAACTTCCTGCCTCCGGGGGATGTTCGCACCCGGGCCGCCGCTCAGAACGGGCCCTCGTCCTCAAACTCCCCGCTCCGCTCCCGGAAAAACCGGTAGAAGGTCCGCACGTGCTCCAGCTGGGTCCACCGGCAGGGGGCGGCGGGCAGGCGGTCCAGGTCGTAAATTTTCGCGTCCCGCATGGCCAGCAGAAAGGGGGAGTGGGTGGCAATCACCAGCTGACAGCCGTAGAAGCGGACGGAGTCCTCCAGAAAGCGCACCAGCTCCAGCTGAAGGCGGGGGGACAGGCTGTTCTCCGGCTCGTCCAGCAGGTACAGCCCCTGCTCCCCAACCTCCCGGGTAAAGTACAAAAAGGCGCTCTCCCCGTTGGATTTGCCGGGCACGTCGTTCATCACCCGGTCCCGCACATAGCGCGAGGCGGTCAGCCGCTTGGCGTCCACGGACTGTTTCAGCGCGTCGTAGTCCTCCAGGGACCGCAGCCGCACATGGGCGTATTTCGCGCTGGCGTACTCCTCCAGCAGCTCCTGCCGCCGCCGGCCGATGCCCTCGTTAATCTGCCGCTGCTCCAAAAGCCAGTCGAACACGTCGTCGCTGGTGATGACCCGGCTGGCGGCCCGCTCCTCCCGGCCGAAGGCGGGGGCGGTTTCCGCCCGGCACAGCCGCAGGTAGTCCCCGTAAAAGGCGCTGCGGTTGAACACCGCACCCCGCCGCAGCTCCAGCTTCTCCCCCATCAGGTTGAGCAGGGTGGTCTTGCCGCTGCCGTTGCCGCCGCACAGGAGGGTGACCGGCTCCAGCTCCAGATGGGTGAGCCGCTTGCCGGGGAAGATGCCGAACGGGTAGCGGCTGGTGTAGCAGGTACGCTTGTTCTCCCGGGAGTTTTGGAGAAAGCACTCCTCCGCCCCCTCTCCGGGCAGCTCGAACCGTTTCAGATAGACCATAGGGCAGTCCCTCCTCGTACCCGCCATTATAGCACGGCCCGGTCCAAAAAAACAGCCCTTTTCTCCGCCCGGGGACAGATTTCGTCTTTCCAAATTGTTCCGGATGTGTTACACTGTACCCAAAGCCCCCTGCCTGGAAATTGCCCGTCCCGCCGCCGGGCAGGAGGAAGGAACCCGCGCCCCGGCGGCGGGGAAAAAGCCCGGTTCCCGCGTCCCCCGGAGGGAAAGCGGGAAGACCCTATTGAAGAAGGCGGTGCCGCAATGAACGACAAGCTGATTCGACAGATTACGGCGGAGATTGCCCAGGCGCTGACGGCCCGGGGCCTGCCCTTTGCCCCCACCCGCCGGGCGGCCCGGGAGCTGCTGCGGGCCCCGGGCTGGGAGGAGGGGCTGGACGGGCTGCTCCCCATTCAGGAGCGGCTGGCCTGCGCCCAGGTGCTGGAGCTGTGCTCCTGCGTGCTGTACAAGCTCTCCCCCCGGCCGGAGGAGGGCTGGCTGGCCTTCTCCTACGCCTACATCCGGGACAAGATGTTCCCTCTGGGCGGATTTGCCCCCGGCAAGGAGGAGTTCCGGGACGGGGCGGAATTTTTCCTGACCGTCCTCCAGGTGCTGCTGGACCTGGAGCGGCGCAGCCTGCCCTTCGACCCCAAGGTGGACTACGCCTTTTTAAGCCCGGAGGAGTACGACGGCTGCGACCGGGCCAAGGAGTACCGGCGGTTTCTTCAGTTCTTCCGGGCGGAGTACGTCTACGAGCTGATGCGCCTGGGGGACGAGGTGACCCCCTTCCGCACCCTGGGCCATATCGCGGGGGTCCACCACATTGCCATGACCGCCGCCCGGGGGCTGAAGGACGGCGGGGAGGAGATTGACCTGGCGCTGATTTCCGCCGCCGCCGCCGGCCACGATTTGGGCAAGTATGGCTGCCGCCCCGGGGAGCGGGTGCCCTACCTGCACTACTATTACACCGGCCAGTGGCTGGAGAGCCGGGGGCTGGACGCGGTCAGCCACATCGCCTCCAACCACTCCACCTGGGACCTGGAGCTGGACACCCTGTCGGCCGAGTCCCTGTGCCTGATTTACGCCGACTTCCGCTGCAAGCAGGACCGGGACGAGGAGGGCCGGGAAATCACCGTGTTCTACCCCCTGGACGAGTCCTTCCAGGTGATTTTGTCCAAGCTGGACAACGTAGACTCCTCCAAGCGCCGCCGGTACGAGTTTGTCTACGGGCGGCTCCACGACTTTGAGGACTATCTCCGCTCCCTGGGGGCGGACGTGGACCTGAGCGGCCGGCCCGGGGTCCCCGCCGTCCGGAAGGACCCCGCCCTGATGGACCCGGACGAGACGGTCAGCAGCCTGGTGCTGCTGTCGGTGGAGCACAACCTGCGCCTGATGCACCAGCTGAGCAGCGAGCGCAAGTTCGGCAACATCATCGAGGCCGCCCGCTCCGCAAAAAACTGGAAGCAGCTGCGGGCCTACCTCAACGTGTTTGAGGAGTACTGCACCTACCTCTCGGTGCGGCAGAAGACCCAGGCGCTTTCCTTCCTTTATGAGCTGCTGGTCCACCGGGAGGGAGACATCCGCCGCCAGGCCGCCGCCCTGATTGGACAGATTATCGCCCGCTTCCACCTGGTCTACCGCAAGGAGCTGCCCGCCGACGCCAGCGCCGACCCCGCCGAGGAGGTCCCCTTCACCCTGTGGGAGCAGTACCTGGACCAGATTGTCTACCCCGACCACAAGACCACCGCCCAGCAGCGGGGGCACATCGGCTACACGCTGAAAATTGTGGTGGACGCCATGCTGACCTACGGCCGGCCGGAGACCCGGCCCCGCTTCATCGGCGCGCTTCTGAAGTACTACGACGACCCGGAGGGCAAGGACGCGGACACGGCCTTCACGCTGCTGGACGCCATCCGGGCCCTGCCCCCCCAGTACTACGGGGACGAGACCCGGGGCGGGCTGATTGAGTTTGCCGCCCGCTTCTCCGGCCACGAGGAGTCCCGCCTGCGCACCGCCGCCTTCCTCTTCCTGCGGGAGGCCCAGCGCTCCCTCCACCGCCAGCACCCCCAGATGCGCCGCATTGTGGAGATTGTCCGGACCGAGCGGAAGGACGACGGCCTGCCGCTGGCCTTCCTGCGCTACAAGATTCTGGCCCGCGCGGGGGAGGACGTGTCCCGGTACAAGCAGCTGCTCTATCAGCAGGACGTCACCAGCGAGGTGTTTTTGGACAACCTGAAGATTGCCACCCCCTGGGTGAACAAGGTGGTGGGCATCGAGCTGCTCCGGGACCAGGTGGAGCAGGGCCTGCGGGACCATATCCTCCACATCTCCACCCACTTCTCCAATCTGGTCAAGGTATCCGAGCGGGTGGTGGTCCGCCACACCGCGGGGCGGGCCCTGGTGGGCATTCTGCCCCTGCTGCGCCGGGACCAGCGCAACGAGGTGGTGGTGGAGCTGGGCAAGGGCCTGGAGATGGGCCAGTACGAGATTTCCAAGTATATTCCCGAGTACCTGGGCCAGGCGGCCCTGTACCTCCACCCCAGCGAGCTGGACGAACAGGTGCTGTGGCTGAAGACCCTGCTGGGCTCCCCCAGCGACAGCGCCGTGTCCGGCGCCCTGAACACCATCGGCGTGCTGCTGGAGCACTACCCGGCCTACCGGGACCGCTTCCCCGAGCCCAAGCAGCGCTACGAGCAGCGCTGGCAGGAGCTGCTGGGCCTGCTGCTCCAGGGCCTGGCCCACTACCGGGAGGCAGTGCGTCAGGAGGCGCTGCTGGTCACCGGCAAGCTGCTGTTTGAGAGCGGCCGCCTGGGCATTGACGAGAAGTCCCGCATCTTCGCCCTCAGCTACCGCAAGCTCCTCTTCCTGATTCGGGAGGCCCCCCACCAGGACAGCCTGACCTTCTTCTACCGGGCCTCCGCCCTGGCCCACATCAACCGGTTCATCTCCCTGCGGCGGCTGGATCACGGCCCCTTCAGCTTCGACTTCCCCAAGAAGATTGCCTTCTTCCCCGGCACCTTCGACCCCTTCACCCTGTCCCACAAGGGCATTGCCCACGCCATCCGGGATCTGGGGTTCGAGGTCTATCTGGCGGTGGACGAGTTCTCCTGGTCCAAAAAGGCCCAGCCCCACCTGACCCGGCGGCAGATTGTCAACCTGTCCATCGCGGGGGACTTCCACATCCACCTGTTCCCCGACGAGATCCCGGTGAACATCGCCAACCCCGACGACCTGAAGCGCCTGCGGGAGCTGTTCCCCCGGCAGCAGGTGTATATGGTGGTGGGCAGCGACGTGGTGGCCAACGCCTCCTCCTACCAGGCCCCGCCCCGGCCCTGGAGCCTCCACTCCATGAATCATATTATCTTCCGCCGGGACGGGGAGGCCCCCCTGCCCCCCCGGAAGCAGCTGCCCGTCACCGGCGACGTGATTGAGCTTCAGCTCCCGCCTCACCTGGAGGACATCAGCTCCACCCGCATCCGGGAGAATGTGGACTTGAACCGGGATATCTCCAACTTCATCGACCCGGTGATTCAGGATTTCATCTATCAGAACGGGCTGTACCTGCGGGACAGCCAGGATAAGCCCCTGCTGTCCGCCGACGAGGTGGACTTCCAGTGGGTGGACGCGCCCGGCCCGGACCTGCTCTATGAGATTACCGGCGGCCGGCCCGACCTGGAGGGGGTGCGGACCGCCATCGCCCGGGAGGGGGACCGGCTGCTCCTGCTGCGCCGCTCCGGGGAGCGGGGGGCGGTGCTGGGCTATATCAGCTGGCGCTTCCTGTCCGCCGGGGAGCTGTTCGCCCAGCTGAAGGACGCCGACCTGGCCGACCGGGTCCGCCTGCGCTCCGGGGGGCGGCTGCTGTTCGTCACCGGCGGCTCGGCCGACACGGCCGACCGGCACCGGGACTACGCCCAGCTGCTGCTCACCGAGGTGCTGGCCCGGGCCCTGGAGGAGGAGTGCGTCTACGCCGTGTACGCCCCCCGCACCGGCCACTGCCCCCCCGACGTGCAGGACCTTCTGGCCCGCCAGGGCTTTGTCCGGCGGGAGGGGGACCGGCCCCTGCTGGAGGTGGACATGCGGGCCCCCACGGTGCTGATTCAGAACCTGGAGACCACCGTGCAGGAGCCCCTGTCCCGCAACGACCGGGTGCTGTCCGCCATCGGCCGGGGCCACCGGCGGCTGCAGCGGGCGCTGGCCCAGCTGTACCCCGGCAGTCTGGTGCTGACCCTGTCCTCCGACGTAATCCACCACCGGCTGCTGGAGCGCATTACCGCCCTGAACAACGTCCCCCGCACCCCGGTAAAGCCCCGGATGGTGGGGGAGAGCATGTGCGTGCCCTTCGGCAAGATGCTCCGGGGCAAGATTGTGCCGAACACCGTGACCAAGACCATCCACACCGACAAGGTGTACGAGCCGGACCTGAAGTCCAATACCATCGAGGCGTTCCCCTACTACGCCCCCATTCCCAGCCAGATACGCACCATCAAATCCTTCCGCCGCCCGGTGATTCTGGTGGACGATCTGATGCACCCGGGCATCCGCATCAAGACCCTGGGCCCCATCCTCCAGCAGGAGGGGGTGGAGGTGCAGACCGTGCTGGTGGGCGTGCTGTCCGGCTATGGCAAGGATCTGATGCAGGCCAGAAACTGCCCCGTGGACAGCGTGTACTTCCTGCCCACCCTGCGGCAGTGGTTCGTGGAGTCCACCCTGTACCCCTTTATCGGCGGCAATACCGTGCGCCGCCCCGCCTCCCCCGTGCCCGGCCTGCTGCCCGGCATCAACCATATCCTGCCCTACGCCGCCCCGGTCTTCAAGGACGAGTGCACCCCTGAGGCCATCTTCCAGCTCTCCCGCTGCTGCCTGGAGTCCGCCCGGGAGCTGATGCTGGTGCTGGAGGGGGAGTACCGCGCGCTCTATGCCCGCAACCTGACCCTCAGCCGCCTGCCTGAGGCCGTCGTCCTCCCCCTGTGCCCCGACAAGGGGGCCTGCATGTCCTACGACCCCAACCTGTCCGCCTCCGTCTACCTGGAAAACGACCTGGAGCTGCTGCTGCGCCAGAACCCGTAAGGATCTGCTAAGCATCTCTCGGTACGCCGGCTGACGGGCCTTTTGCCGCGCCGTATCAAAGGGGCGCAAATAAAATACTGGATGTGATGCTGCTATGTTCTATTATCAATACAAAGGCGCGAATCTGGTTTCCCTGACGCCTCTGGAGGGCTTCGGCCCGGAAACCGCGCCGGCGGAGGGGGAGCGGCTGTTTGTTCCGGTCCCCGGGGACCCGGTGCTGGGGCGGGGGTCCTTCAAGGTAAACCATCCCGGCCAGCTGCGGGACGGCCACGGGCTGGAGGTGCTGGACGCCTCCCGCCTGCCGGAGACGGAGCTTGACGAAACTGTGAGGGCCGCGCTGGAGCAGGGCCGCCTCACCGCGGTGAACACGAACCGCCCCGGCTGGGAGGCATGTCTGACGGAGCACCCCCGACGCGGGAAGAAGCGGGTGAACCTGCTGGCCATCGGGGACGTGGGCTCCAACCTGCTGCTGGGCCTGAAGCTGCTGGGGGGAGACGTAATCTCCTCCATCGGCATCTGCGACCTGAGCGAACAGGTCACTGCCCGGTGGGAGTTTGAGATGGGGCAGATCAGTCTGCCCTGGAACTATGACGCCTTCCCCGAGGTGGAGGCGGTGCCGCCGGAGCGGCTGTTTGACTGCGACCTGTTTGTCTTTGTGGCCTCCAAGGGGATCCCTCCGGTGGGCTCCCAGGTGAAGGACGTGCGCATGTACCAGTTTGAGAACAACGCGAAAATTGCGGCGCACTACGCCAAAATGGCCCGGGCGGCCCAATTCCGGGGGCTGTGGTGCGCGGTGTCCGACCCGGTGGACCCTCTGGCCAAGACCGCCTATCTGGAGAGCAACCGGGACGGAGCGGGGAACTGGGACGGGAAGGGCCTGCGGCCCGAGCAGATCCAGGGGTTCGGCCTTGGGGTGATGAACGCCCGGGCGGCCTATTTCGCCAAGCGGGACCCCCGGCTGGCCTCCTTCCTGACCGAGGGGCGGTCCTTCGGGCCCCACGGAACGGGGCTGTGGATTGCCAACTCCCTGGAGCGCTACGACGAGGCGCTGTCTCAGGAGCTGACCCGGCTGACCGTCACCGCCAATCTGAAGATGCGGGAAATCGGCTTTAAGCCCTTTGTAGCCCCCGCCCTGTCCTCCGGGGCGCTGTCGCTGCTGCTCACCCTCCGGGGGGAGTGGCACTGCGGCTCGGTGTTCCTGGACGGGGTGTACATGGGGGTGAAGAACCGCTATACCGCCGCCGGCGTGGAGACCGAGCTGCTGCCCCATATCCCGGACCCGCTCTTCGGCCACATCCGGGAGGCGGCGGAGCATTTGAAGGGGATTCTCTGAGAAGCTGTGCCGGACGGCCGGAATCGGACGGATTTTGGCGGGGAAGGCGGTTGGCACAGCGGCCGGGAGAGAAAAAAGGGGCGTGCCCGGCGGGCGCGCCCCCTGTATAAGGCAGGGAAGGGAAATGTCCGTTGTTTTAATTCATCCCGCTCCGGACAGCGCCGGGGCGGGCGCGCGCCTGGAGCAGGTGCTTGACTGCGCCCTGGAGGGGGCGGAGTACCGGGAGGTTGCCCGGGCCCGGGACCTGGACGGGCTGCGGGGGGAGCGGCTGCTGTTCGCCCTGCCCCTGGGGGAGCAGGGGATTAACCTGGAGTATACGGCCATGCTGCGCCGCCTGCGGGCCGAGCCGGGACTGCTGGAGGGCTGTACCGCCGGGCTGATTGCGGACGGCGGCGGGGAGCTGTACACCAAGTCCGCCGCCGCGGAGCTGGCCCTGGCGGCCAACCTGTCCGGCTGCGCCCTGATTGGCCGGCCCCTGGTGGAGGCCACCGGGTCCCTTCAAAATTTCCGCGTCCAGGCCAGCAGCCTGGGCACCGACCTGCCGGGGGCCTACCGGGCGGCGGCCCGGGAGCTGGTCCTCCGGCTGGAGGACTTCCGGTTCCCCAAACGGGAGCGGCCTGAGCTGCTGGTTCTTCACGCCTCCAGCCACCACACCTCCAACACCATGCAGCTGTGGGAGCGGGTCCGGGCGCGTCTGGGGCCGGACTGGACGGTGACAGAGCTGGGCCTGCGCAACGGCACCCTGTCCGACTGCTCCGGCTGTCCCTACACCATGTGCCTCCACTTCGGGGAGAAGGGGGGGTGCTTCTACGGCGGCGTGATGCAGGACGAGGTCTACCCCGCCGTCCGCCGGGCGGACGCCCTGGTGCTGCTGTGCCCTAACTACAACGACGCGCTGTCTGCCAACCTGACCGCTTTCATCAACCGCCTGACCGCCCTGTTCCGGCAGACCCGCTTTTACGACAAGGCGCTGTTTGCCATTGTGGTCTCCGGCTACTCCGGCAGCGATATCGTGGCCCGCCAGGTGATTTCCGCGCTGAATATGAACAAGTCCTTTTTCCTCCCCGGGCGCTTTGCCCTGCTGGAGACGGCAAACGACCCCGGCCAGGCCCTGGGCCTGCCGGGGATTGACGGGCGGCTGGACGGCTTTGCCCGGCGGATACGGGACACTCTGCTGGGATGAGAGGATAAAAGGCGGGCTGCCCGTCCGCTGTGTGACATGCCGGACGGGGGCCGGCCGGCATACGCATTAAGAGAAAGGAAACCACGGGCTATGCCCGTGGTTTCAGCATATCAAAAAGCCCTCCGCAGTAGCCCGCGCCCTTTCCCGCGCCCCTCAGGCCGTGCGCTAGCTGCGTTTGGCCAGACGGATGACCAGGGCGGTGCGGTCGTCGGTGGCCCCCTCGGGGGAATCGGTAATCAGGCTGCGGGCCAGCTCCTTGGGGCTGTCCCCCTGAAAATCCAGCAGGCGGCGGCACACCCAGTCGTCCTCCCCGGTGCCGGATACCCCGTCGCTGACCATCAGCACGCAGTCCCCCGGCTCCAGGCGGATGTGGATGACATCGGGCCGGCCCTGGTCGGGGACGGCCAGCCCGGCGGGCAGGGCGCTGCCCGTCAGGCGGCGCACTCCGCCTCCGCGGCGCACATAGGTGGGGGCGGCCCCCAGCTTGTAGACCGTGCCCTCCCCGGTGAACAGGTCCACCTCCAGCAGGTCCACGGTGGTGAACCCCCCGGTCTCCTCCCCCCGCAGGGCCAGGGCGGAGCTGAGGGTGGACAGGGCGTGCTCGGTGTCCACCCCGGCCTGGAGGAACTGCTCCAGCAGGCGCACGGCCAGGGTGCTCTCCCGGTTGGCCAGGTCCCCGCTGCCCATGCCGTCGCACAGCAGCACGTACAGGACCCCGTCCTCCCGCTTGAAGTAGGTCCCCGCGTCGCCGCAGACCGTCTCCCCGTCCTTCTTCCGGGCGGCCACCCCGGCCACCGCCATCAGCGGCTCCTGCTGCACCAGGGTCAGCTCCTCCTCCCCCGCCGTGGCCCGCAGGGGGACCCCCAGGGCCCGCTCCAGCTCGGGGATGCGCTCGGACCGGGCCACCGTCCGCCAGCCCTCGCCCCGGAGATGGGCGTGCAGGCGGCCGTACTCGTCCCGGAACACCTCGGTCTCCAGCTCCAGCTCCAGGCCGGACAGATAGCCCTCCAGCTTCCGGACCGCGGCCGGGTCGGGGGTCAGCTCCCGGCTCAGCTCCGCCGCCGCCCGGTCCAGCAGGGTGGAGAGCTCCCCGTACTGCCGGCACACCGCCATCCGGCTGTCCCGCAGGCGGCTGTTGTACTGCTGCCGGTAGAGCAGGGCGGTCAGCTCCTGGTTCACCGCCTCCAGAAAGGCGGGGAAGTGGAGGCACCGGTCGGCGAAGTGCCGGGGGAAGTCCCCCGGCTCCCCCTTCCCCCGGTCCAGCATGGCGGCGGTGGCGTCGTTCAGGGCGTTGAAGGTATTTACATACTCCCGCTCCCAGCAGCCGGTGCGCAGGGAGCACCGGCGGCACACCTTGCAGGCCGCCCGGTCGAAGACCATGGCCACGTCGTTGTCGTTGTCCGGGGCCCGGAAAGCCCCCCGCAGGGACTCGTAGAGCGCCCGAAAGGCCCCCGCCGCCGCCCGGAGCTGCTGCCGGGCGTAGCTCTGTCCCCACTGCCCCGGGGGCAGGTCCCGCCGGGGGCAGACCAGGGGGACCAGCTCGTCCCACAGCCGCTCGGGCAGGGCCATAAAGACCACCGAGCCCAAAAAGACCTCGTACAGGATGGAAAACCGCAGCCCGCTCTCCCAGGTCCACAGCACTGCCAGGGCGTCCGCCGCCGTGAAGGCTGCTGCGGCAGCCCCCCTGGGCCTTTCCGCGCAGGCGCCCGCCGCCAGGGCGGCGGCCCCCCAGGCCATGGCGTACAGGGGCGTTTCCCCCGAGGCGATATCCATGGACAGGCCCAGGGACAGCCCCAGTACCGCGCCCGCCGGCGCGCCGCCCTTCCAGGCCCCCGCCAGGGCGCACAGCGCCGCCAGCGACCGGCCCAGGGAGAGCTCCCACAGCGTCAGCCCGGACAGGGAGATGAGCACGCAGCACGCCAGCACCAGCAGGGAGAAGCGCCGCCGGTCGTTCATCTCCCGGTCCTCCCGGCTGCGGCGCATGGGCAGCAGCACCTGCCGGAAGCAGTAGGCCCCGCCCGCCGTCATGACAAGCTCGGTGAGAAAGACGGCCGCCTTTTCGGGGGGCCAGCCCCCGGGGGACAGGGCCACCAGGCCGGTGGCGGCGCTGAGCAGCCCGGCGGCCAGCGGCATGGCCCAGGGGCGGCGCAGCAGGCGCACGTCGTAGAAGGCGAAGGCCAGGGCAAAGGTGAGAATGGAGGCCGAGACATAGCGCAGGGCGCTGGAGAAGGGCAGCAGGGTCAGATAGCCGAAGCAGACCCCCACCAGCGCCGCCGCCCCGCACAGGCCCGTACCCGAGGCCGCCGTCATGGCCACCCCGAAGGGGGCGGAGGAGCCCAGCACCGCCGCCCCCGAGAGCACCGCCCCCAGCAGAAGATGGATGCCGCACTCGCACAGCAGGCCGGCCGCCGGGGCGCTCAGCCCCCGCAGACCCGCCTGGGCCGCAGTCCCCCTCCATTTTGTCAGCTTTGCCCGCAGATGCTCTCTGGCCGCCATGGCAATTCCTCCTAAGTACGCGCCGGGAGTCGGCGTTGTCCCGATACCGGCAGTTTTGTTTATGACGCCCATTATAATCCATGTTTTGGAAAAACAGGGTCGGAAATGGGAGGAGGAAAATCTTTTCCCCGGAAGTTCTTGCCGGGACCGGCCCGGAATGGTAAAATAGCGGGCAAGGAAGCACACAGCGGAAAAAAGGAGGCGGCACAGGCCATGTGGATGGTTTTCGCGGTCCTCTCCGCCCTGTTCGCGGCGGTTACCTCCATACTGGCCAAGGTGGGCATCGACGGGGTGGACTCCAACCTGGCCACGGCCATCCGGACGGTGGTGGTGGTGCTCCTGGCGTGGGGGATGGTGTTCCTGACCGGCGCCCAGGACGGGATCCCGGCCATCGGCAGAAAGAGCTGGATTTTTCTGATTCTGTCCGGCCTGGCCACCGGGGCGTCCTGGATATGCTACTACCGGGCCCTGCAGCTGGGGGAGGTCTCCAAGGTGGCCCCCATCGACAAGCTCAGCACCGTGATCACCCTGATTCTGGCCTTTGTGTTCCTGCACGAGCGCTTTACCCCCAAATCTCTGCTGGGCTGCGCCCTGATTGGGGCGGGGACCCTGCTGATGGTGCTGTAGCGCCTGACGCCTGAAAAAGAAAGGAGACGGCTGATATGGAAATCCGGCCCTACCGCTCCTCCGACTGCGAAACGCTGGTGGAGCTGTTTTATCAGACGGTCCACGCCGTCAACGCAAAGGATTACACCCGGGAGCAGCTGGACGCCTGGGCCACCGGCCGGGTGGACCTGGAGCGCTGGGACAGGACCCTGGGGGAGCGCGCCGCCGCCGTGGCGGTGGAGGACGGCGTGATTGTGGGGTTCGGCGATATGGACGAAACCGGCTATCTGGACCGGCTGTTCGTCCACAAGGATTTTCAGGGCAGAGGGATTGCCTCGGCCATCTGCGATGTACTGGAGGGGCAGCACCCGGGAAAGCGGTATACCGTCCACGCCTCCATTACGGCCAGGCCCTTTTTTGAGAATCGGGGCTACCGGGTGGTGAAAGAGCAGCAGGTGGAGCGGCGCGGGGTGCTGCTGACCAACTACCGGATGGAAAAGGACGGGGCGGCCCGGGATTTGAGCTCTGCCTCCCCGGAGGAGGCCCCAGACGGAGCGGAAAGGAGCGCCGGCTTATGATGAAGAATATCGGCAAGGCCCGGCCCCTGCGCCTGGAGGAGGAAATTCAGTTTTTGGAGGGGCAGGTGGTCAGCAGGACCCTGGCCCAGAACGAGCACGTCAGCCTGACCCTCTTTGCCTTTGAGAAGGGGGAGGAAATCAGCACCCACTCCTCCGGCGGCGACGCCATGGTCACGGTGCTGGAGGGGACGGGACGGTTTACCGTAGGCGGGACGGAGCACGTCCTGACCGCGGGGGAGTCCCTGGTCATGCCCGCGGGAGTCCCCCACGCGGTGTACGGTCAGGAGCGGTTCAAGATGCTGCTGACCGTGGTGTTTTGATGCGGACGGAGACGGGGCGGCGGACAGCCGCTCCGCTTTTTTGCCTGCCCCGCCCCGGCTGTGTCATGTCCGGCGGCGGGTCTGGCATATAGTGGCCCTGAGAACCTGTTCCGCAGAGGCCGGAGCCGTTTGACGGGCCGTTTCCGCCGTGTGCCGCCGTTTTTGGGAAATACCCCCGGTACTTCTGCAAAAACCGGCCCCGTCCGGCGGGAAGCCCCCGCAGGCGGGCCGTCCCAAGCCGGCGGCAGGTTCCGGGGACAGTGCGCCGCCCGGCCCTCCCGGCCGGCGGCAGACGGGAGGGACAGGCGGTGCTGGGACAGATTGTGTATCAGGCAGGGGCGCGGCCGCGGCTGGAGCGGGCCCAGGCCGGCGGGCTGAGGGTGCTCCGGGCGGAGCTGGATCCGGAGGGGTTCTGGGGAGAGCGCCGGCTGCGCCGGGCGGCCCGGCTGCTGGCCCGGGCGGGGGCGGTGCGGGTGCTGGTCCCCCGGGGCTTTGACAGGTGGGAGGCGCTGGAGCGCCAGGGGCTGCGGCGGGTGGACCCGCTGCCCTTCCTGCGGGCGCACGCCGCCGTGCTGGCGGTGGCCGCACTGCGCAAGGCGGGGCAGGACCCGGCCCGGTGCGCGGTGGCCCTGCGGGGGGAGCGGGCCGGCCGGGATTTGGAGCGGGCCGCCCATCAGCTGTGCGCTCTGGTGCGGGAGGTGTGCGTCTCCGCGCCCCGGGGCGGGGAGGCGCTGAGCGGGACCCTGCGGTGGGAGTACGGCGTGGCGGTGCGGCCCGACTTCGCGGAGGTGCCGGCGGCGGTGCGCTTCGACCCGGGAACCTGGGCGGCGGGGGGCGCGGTGCTGGACCTGTTCCCGCCCAGCCCCTGCCTGGGCCCCGTGGGGGTGAGCCTGCCCGGCCTGGAGGCGGGGGACGGGGACCCGCTGTGCCTGCTGGCCGCCCTGTGGGAGGCGGGAAAAGTTGACGGCGGGGCGCTAGAATTCACTTGACAGACCGGGGAAAAAAACTTATAATGACACACAATGTACCCATATGCCCATTTTTATTTTATAATGTATAGGTCCGGAGCACGCCTCCGGGCCCCAGAACGGAAAGGTATGCGAGGTTTTGGATCATGGCAAAGGAATTTAAGCTCAGCCCTGAGCGCCTGAAGGAGCTGCAGGAGGAACTGACCTATTTGAAGACCGTCCGGGAGAAGGAAGTGGCCGAACTGATTAAAGAGGCCCGCTCCTTCGGCGATCTCAGCGAGAACAGCGAGTATGACGAGGCCAAGACGGAGCAGGGCAAGCTCTACTCCCGCATCGCGGAGGTGGAGAACATCCTGTCCAACTATGTGGTCATTGAGGAGGACGAGTCCTCCGGGACTTACGTGCGCCTGGGCTCCACCGTCACCGTGCTGGACAAGGAGTTTGACGAGGAAGTGACCTATAAGATTGTGGGCTCCCAGGAGGCCGACCCCATGAACGGGGCTATCTCCGAGGACTCCCCCTTCGGCAGGGCCCTGATGGGCAAGAACCCCGGGGAGGACGTGACGGTGGACGCCCCCGCCGGGCCCGTGGAGTACAAAATCCTGAAGGTGGAGCGCTGAAGCGCGCCGCCCGGAATACAGACACAATACACACGATTAAGGTAGGAGTGGTCCAGAATGGCCGATCAGAACAACCAGACCACCGCCCAGGAGCAGCCCAACCTGTCCCAGCTGCTTCAGGTCCGGCGGGACAAGCTCCGGGAGCTTCAGCAGGCGGGCAGCGACCCGTTCCAGATTACCAGATACGAGGCGGACAGCGACTCGGCCGGCATCAAGGAGAATTTTGACGCGCTGGAGGGCAAGACCGTCACGGTGGCCGGGCGGCTGATGAGCAAGCGGGGCATGGGCAAGGTGTCCTTCTGCGATCTCCAGGACAAGACGGGCCGCATCCAGCTCTACGCCCGGAAGGACGAGATGGACGAGGAGGACTACGCCCGCTTCAAAAAGTACGACATCGGCGACATCGTGGGGGTGGAGGGCGCCGTCTTCCGCACCCAGCGGGGGGAGATGTCCGTGCGGGTGGTTAAGCCCGTCCTGCTGAGCAAGTCCCTGCTCCCCCTGCCCGAGAAGTTCCACGGCCTGACCAGCACCGAGCTGCGCTACCGCCAGCGCTACGTAGACCTGATTGTCAATCCGGAGGTGAAGCGCAACTTTGTGCTGCGCTCCAAATTTATCAAGCACGTCCGGGACTTTATGGACGGGCGGGGCTTTATCGAGGTGGAGACCCCCGTCCTGAACACCATCTCCGGCGGCGCCACCGCCCGGCCCTTTGTCACCCACCACAACACCCTGGACATTGATATGTACATGCGCATCGCCACCGAGCTGCCCCTGAAGCGGCTGATTGTGGGGGGGATGGACCGGGTGTACGAGATTGGGCGCATCTTCCGCAACGAGGGCATGGACCCCAAGCACAACCCGGAGTTTACCACCATCGAGCTCTACCAGGCCTACGCCGACTTCAACGACATGATGGACCTGTTCGAGGATCTGCTCTCCTCCGCCGCCCAGAAGCTGCTGGGGACCTACCAGTGCCGGTGGCAGGGGGAGGACATTGACCTGACCCCCGGCTGGCCCCGGATGACCATGGCCCAGGCGGTGAAGGAGTACGCCGGCATTGACTTTATGGCGCTCACCTCGGACGAGGAGGCGGTGGCCGCCGCCAAGGCCATCGGCGTGGAGCTGCCCGAGACGGCGGACAAAACCTGGGGCAACGCCCTGTACCAGTGCTTTGACCAGCGGGTGGAGGAGAAGCTGATTCAGCCCACCTTCATCACCATGCACCCTGTGGACGTGTCCCCCCTGGCCAAGCGCTCCCCCGCCGACCCCCGGCTGACCGAGCGCTTTGAGCTGTTTATCTGCCGCAGCGAGATGGGCAACGCCTTCTCCGAGCTGAACGACCCCATCGACCAGCGCGCCCGCTTCCAGAAGCAGGCCGAGCTGCGGGCCAAGGGGGACGACGAGGCGGGCATGATGGACGAGGATTTCCTCACCGCCCTGGAGTACGGAATGCCCCCCACGGGCGGCCTGGGCATCGGCATCGACCGCTGCGTCATGCTGCTGACAGGCGCCGACTCCATCCGGGAGGTCATCCTGTTCCCCACCATGCGCCCGCTGGGGGAAGGCTGAAGCCCCGGCTGTAAAGGCAGGAGGTTCCCTGAAACAATGCCGCTTCCTCAGAACCTGCTTCATATCTCGAAGTATGCCGAGAGATGTGGAACAGGCGCTCAGAGATGAGATTTTATAATAAAGGACTGACGTGTATGGCACAGAACCCCGGAAAAAAGCAGGTGGAGCAGATCACCGATATGGAGGTGGACTTTGCCCAGTGGTACACCGACGTGTGCAGAAAGGCGGAGCTCATTGACTACTCCTCCATCAAGGGAATGTTCGTCTACCGCCCCTACGGCTACGCCATCTGGGAGAATATCCAGAGCGAGCTGGACAGGCGGTTCAAGGAGACGGGCCACGAGAACGTCTATCTGCCCATGCTCATCCCCGAGAGCCTCCTCCAGAAGGAGAAGGACCACGTAGAGGGCTTTGCCCCTGAGTGCGCCTGGGTGACCATGGGGGGCAGCGAGAAGCTGGAGGAAAAGTACTGCATCCGCCCCACCTCCGAGACCCTGTTCTGCGAGCACTACAAGAACATAATCCACTCCCACCGGGACCTGCCCAAGCTGTATAACCAGTGGTGCTCGGTGCTGCGGTGGGAGAAGACCTCCCGCCCCTTCCTGCGCCACCGGGAGTTTTTGTGGCAGGAGGGCCACACCATGCACGCCACCGAGGAGGAGGCCCGGCAGGAGACCGAGCGGATGCTGAACATCTACGCCGGTTTCCTGGAGGAGGTGCTGGCCATGCCGGTGGTCAAGGGCCGCAAGACCGAGAAGGAGAAGTTCAACGGCGCGGAGGAGACCTACACCGTGGAGTGCATGATGCACGACCGGAAAGCCCTCCAGTCGGGCACCAGCCACTACTTCGGCGACGGCTTTGCCAAGGCGTTTGACATCACCTATACCGGCAGGGACAACCAGCTCCACCACCCCCATCAGACCAGCTGGGGGGTGTCCACCCGCATGATAGGCGGCATCATCATGACCCACGGCGACAACAGCGGCCTGGTCCTGCCCCCCCGCATCGCCCCCATTCAGGCCATGGTCATCCCCGTGGCCCAGCACAAGGAGGGCGTTCTGGACGCCGCCGCCGCCCTGCTGAAGCGGCTGAAGGACGCCGGCATCCGGGCGAAAATGGACGACAGCGACCAGTCCGTGGGCTGGAAGGCCTCCGAGTACGAGATGAAGGGCGTCCCCCTGCGGGTGGAAATCGGCCCCAAGGATATGGAGAAGGGCCAGTGCTGCATCTGCCGGCGGGATTCCGGAGAGAAGGTTTTCGTCCCGCTGGACCAGCTGGAGGAGGACGTCAGGTGGCTGCTGGACGACGTCCACAAGGGGCTGTACAACCGGGCGAAAAAGAACCTGGAGGACCACACCCGGGCCTGCATGACCCTGGACGAGGTGAAGCAGTTCATGGAGCAGGAGGGCGGCTTTGCCAAAACCATGTGGTGCGGCGGGCTGGACTGCGAGCTGAAGATGAAGGAGCAGGCCGGCGTCACCTCCCGCTGTATGCCCCTGGAGCAGGAGCGGCTCAGCGATACCTGTGTGTGCTGCGGCAAGCCCGCCAAGCACTCCATTTTGTGGGGTGTGGCCTACTGAGCACGCAGGCGCACAGCCCTCCGGCAGACGGACGGCGTGCTTTTGAGGAAAGGAATCACAAGATATGAAAATAGCCATCGCTACCGACAGCACCAGCGGCATCCGCCCCCAGGAGGCGGAGCGTCTGGGCGTGCGGGTTCTGCCTATGCCGGTGACCATCGACGGGAGGGAGTACCTGGAGACGGTAGACCTGGAGCACGACTTTTTCTTCCAAAAGCAGGCCCAGGGGGCGGAAATCACCACGTCCCAGCCTGCCCCGGGCACCCTGACCGAGATGTGGGACGAGCTGCTGGGGAATCACGACGGAGTGCTGTACATCCCCATGACCAGCGGCCTGAGCAGCTCCTACGCCACCGCCGCCACCCTGGCGGAGGACTACGGGGGCCGGGTGATGGTGGCGGACGCCAAGCGCATTTCGGTCCCCCTGTGGCAGGCGGTGACGGACGCTCTGACCCTGGTGAAAAAGGGCCTGCCCCTGGCGGACATCTGCCGCCGGCTGGAGGAGAAGGCCCTGTGCGCCAGCATCTACATCACCACCGCCACCCTGGAATTCCTCAAGAAGGGCGGGCGCATCACGCCCGCCGCCGCCGCCATCGGCACCGTGCTGAATCTGAAGCCGGTGCTCCAGATTCAGGGCGGGCAGGTGGACGCCTACGCCAAGGTGCGGGGCATCAAGCAGGCGGTGGAGAAGATGTTTGCCGCCCTGGACCAGGATTTGGCCACCCGCTTTGCGGGGAAAGAGGTGCATATTTTCGCCGCCTATTCCGGCGAGCCGGAGTTCGGCCGGGAGTGGCAGGACCAGGTGGCCCGGCATTACCCGGAGCTGATCCGCTGCGACCCTCTGGCGCTGAACATCTGCTGCCACACCGGGCCCGGGGCCATGGGCGTGGGGTGCGCGGAGTTTGAGACGTGAGGATGGCCGGAGCCCCGCCGGACGGTGATTTTACGGGGGACGATTTTGCTTGGGCCCGCGCGGAAGCCGCGGGCGTGCTTTGGAGCGCAGACGGGCCGGCGCCGCCGGCCGCGCCTGCGCTCTCGCAAATTTCAGGAAAACGGAACGCGGCGGGGCGAAAAAGGCCCGTCCGGGCGGGCGCTGGAGGGTGGATACAGCCTCCAGGCCTTTTTCCTCCTCTGCTGTCCAATATGCGGTGTACTGTTACACAAAAGGCGGACAAAAATTGCCGCCTCCCCCTTGACAGCGCAGAGAAAAGCTGGTATACTACTCCGGTACAAGGAAGCAGGAACGGTCCCCGTCCTCACCCCAGGCGCACTCAGCCGAAGGGTCAACATGGCGCTTCACCGGTTTAACCGGTGCGGTTTTGTTGTGTCGCGGGCGGCTGTTTCAGGCTGGCCGCACTATTTTTGTTTGGAGGTGCTTCCCATCGCTAACATAGCTCATCAGACCAATGAAGAGATCCGAGATAAAGAAGTCCGCCTGATCTCCGAATCCGGCGAGCAGCTGGGTATTATGTCCGCCCAGGCCGCGCTCCGCATGGCCGAGGAGCAGAATTTGGATCTGGTCAAGATCTCCCCCAATGCCGTACCCCCTGTGTGCAAGCTGATGGATTACGGCAAGTTTCGGTTCGAGCAGACGAAGCGAGAAAAGGAAGCCCGCCGGAATCAGCGCGTGGTAGAGATCAAAGAGGTCCGCATGTCCCCCAGCATCGACAGCAACGATTTCAACGTCAAGCTGCGCAGCGCGCAGAAATTCCTGAGCGAGGGCAACCGGTGCAAGGTCACCGTCCGTTTCCGCGGCCGCGAGATGGCCCACACCAATATCGGTCAGGAGCTTCTGCTGAAGTTTGCCGAGGAATGTAAGGAGCTGGCCGTGATGGATAAGGCCCCCAAGCTGGAGGGCCGCCACATGTCCATTTTCCTCTCCCCCAAGCCTGCGAAAGAGGCCAAAAAGTAAGAAAAGGAGTTCTCGTTATGCCGAAGATCAAGATCAAGACTCACAGCGGCGCCAAAAAGCGCTTCTCTCTCACCAAGACCGGCAAGGTCAAGCGCGCCATGACCAAAAAGCGCCACCTGCTTAACGGCCACGGCAAGACCACCAAGCTGAAGCGGGCCCTGCGCGGCACCACCTACGCCGACAAGACCAACGAGGCCGCCATCAAGCGCATGATCCTGTATAAGTAAGGAAAGAGAGGGTAAGAGCAATGGCAAGAGTGAAAGGCGCGATGATGACGCGCAAGAGAAGAAATAAGATTCTGAAGCTGGCCAAGGGTTATTGGGGTTCCAAGTCCCGCCACTTCAAGATGGCCAACCAGGCCGTGATGAAGTCCCTGACCTACGCCTACACCGGCCGCAAGCTGAAGAAGCGCGACTTCCGTCAGCTGTGGATCACCCGCATCAACGCCGGGTGCAAGCTCAACGGCATGAACTACTCCACCTTTATGAACGGCCTGAAGAAGGCCGGAATCGTCATCAACCGCAAGATGCTGGCTGAGCTGGCCGTGAACGACAAGGCCGCCTTCACCCAGCTGACCGAGACGGCGAAAAAGGCACTGGCGTAAGCTGTCCGGATTCCCCGTATATGATGAATTTAAGCGCCCCTGCCGCACTCAGCGTGCGGCAGGGGCGCTTTTGCGTTTGCCCGCTACTCCAGGTCAAGAAAGTCCAGCTCCCGGCGGAGCAGCTCCAGATAGGGCGCCTCCAGGGGGTTCTCCTCCCGGTTTTCCCGGAGCAGACAGCCGATTACGGTGCGGCAGTCCGGGATTTCCACAACACAAACCCCCTCCCGGTCCAGGTCCTCCTGGCGCATTTTGACGGAAATCCCCCAGGCGTTGGTGTTGGCGATGATTTGAGTCCGGGTACTGCCGGAGTCAATATAAATTTTGTAGGGCGTCACTGTAAAGGGCAGGTACTTCATTCCGTTCCAGGGGGCGTCCAGGTTATCGTGGGAGTAGTAGGTCAGCGGGTATTCGCACAGCTTTTCAAAGGGGAAGGGGGATTCCTGCAAAAGGGGATGCCCCCTTGCCAGCTTGACATAGCTGTGGGAGAGGCCAAGGCGCTGGAAGACCAGTCCGTTTTCCCGCAGCTTCGCCTGAAAATCCGTGCTTCCGGCGGTGTTGTCAGGGAGGGCGGCCACGGCCAAATCAGCCTGCTTGGCGCCCAGGATCCGGATGCTCTCGGTCCACACGGCCCGGGATAGGCGCAGGTAGTAGCCGGACAGCCGGCCCTGCCGGCTCAGCTGCCCGCACAGCTCGGTAAAGGCCTTCTCCACCGGCGGATAGTTGGGCGTGAGGACCCGGAAGCGGGGGATATGGGCCTTGCCGCTCATCTGCTGGATAGAGGCGTACTCCTCCAGCACCCGCTTGGCGCGGCGCACCAGCGCCAGCCCCTGCTCGGTAAAGGTCACGCCGGCGGTGCTGCGAATCATGATGTTAAAGCCCAGCTCATGCTCCAGCTTGTGGATGGCGTTGCTGAGATTGGGCTGGGACAGGTAAAGGCGCTTGGCTGCCCGGTTGATTGAGCCGGCCTCGTACACGGTGCAGATGTACTGAAGCAGTTCCAGATTCATATCGCTCTCTCCATTTTCTGTTTTCAATAAATATAACGTTATAATTATTCTATATTTTTAATATTCTGTCAAGTACTGCTATAATTCGATACAGAAACTGCCGCAGGAGAGCGCCCGGCGGCGCGGCGGCGGAAAGGAGAAGGATATGGAAGAAAAAAACACAGCCATTCAATGGCTGGACAGCCAGGCGGAGGAGCTGGCCGCGCTCAGCGACAAAATCTGGGACTGTCCGGAGCTGCGCTTTGAGGAGCGCACTGCGGCCCGGCTGCAATGCGGGCTGCTGGAGCGGTACGGCTTTGAGGTTACGGAGGGCCTGGCGGGCATTCCCACCGCGTTCTGCGGAAAATACGGACAGGGCAAGCCTGTAATCGCCTTTCTGGGGGAGTTTGACGCCCTGCCGGGGATGAGCCAGCAGGCCGGCGCCAGCGAGAAGCGCCCGGCAGACGGGATGACGGCGGGCCACGGCTGCGGGCACAACCTGCTGGGCACCGGAAGCCTAGGCGCGGCGGCGGCGGCCGCCCAGTACCTGAGGGGGACCGGCTGGGAGGGGACCGTGGTCTACTTCGGCTGTCCGGCGGAGGAGGGCGGATCCGGGAAGGCCTTCCTGGCCAGGGCGGGCGTCTTCCGGGATGTGGACGCGGCGCTGTCCTGGCACCCAGGGGCCTTCAACCGGGTCTGGTCGGCCAGCTCCCTGGCCAATGTGCAGGTGACCTACCGCTTCAGCGGCGTCAGCGCCCACGCGGCAGTCAGCCCCCACATGGGCCGCAGCGCCCTGGACGCGCTGACCCTGATGAACGTGGGCGTGCAGTTCCTGCGGGAGCACATCGTCCCCGAGGCGCGGGTCCACTACGCGGTGTCGGAAACGGGCGGCCTGGCGCCCAATGTGGTCCAGGACAAGGCGGAGGCCATCTATCTGATCCGCGCCCCCAGGAACGACCAGGTACAGGAAATTTTTGAGCGGGTCAATCTGGTGGCCCGGGGCGCGGCGATGATGACAGAGACTCAGGTGGAGATAAAAATGGACAAGGCCTGCTCCAACCTGCTGGTGAACCAGACCCTGGAAAAGGTGCTGTATGGCAATCTGAACGCTATCGAGCGCCCCGTCTACACCCAGGAGGACTATGACTACGGCGCGGCCATTCAGGGCACCCTCCCCAAGCGGCAGACGGCCGCCGCGATGCTGGGCCGGTATCTGGGCGCGGAGGGCCGGGAGCAGGGGGCGCTGTACGACCGGAAGAGCCTTTACAGCTTTGTGGCGCCTTATTTTCCCTCGGAAAAGCCCATCCCGGGGTCTACCGACGTGGGCGACGTCAGCTGGTGCTGCCCCACCTCGCAATTCATCGCCGTCACCTGTGCAGGGGGCACGGTGGAGCACTCCTGGCAGATGGTGGCCCAGGGGAAAAGCGGGGCCGCCCACAAGGGGCTGCTCTACGCCGCCAAGGTGCTGGCCGCGTCGGCCATCGACCTTCTGGAGAACCCGGAGCTGCTTCGGGAGGCCCGGGAGGAGTTTCTGGAGCGGGCCGGAGAGGGTTACCGGCCGCTTCTGACCCCGGATGTACAGCCGGCAGTTCCCGCAGAAAAATAAAATATTTTTGAAGGAGGCATTTTTATGACGCAAGCTGTCATCTGTCTGGTGGTATTCGTCCTGACTCTGGTCGCCTACATGGTCAACAAGTGGCCCCTGGCTCTGGTCTCCATGACCTCCCTGATTGTGCTGAGCATCACGGGCTGTCTCACTCCGGCGGAGGCCCTGGCGGGCTTTGCCAACTCCTCCACCATCATCATGGGCGCTATGTTTATCGTCGCGGCGGGCCTTAACCGCACCCAGATGATCCGGAAGGTGTCCAACCTGGTGTACAAGGTGTCCGGCGGCTCGTTCACCAAGGGCATGGCAGGGTACTGCCTGGTGGCGCTTCTCATCGCCCAGGTGGCCCCCAGCTCGATTTTAATCTTTTCCATCTGCTATCCCCTGGTCTCCGACTTCTGCCGGAAAATGAAGGTCAGTCCCTCCAAGGGCCTGTACTCCATCGCCCTGATTGCCATTGCCACGGTGGCGGCCCTCCCCATCGGCAGCGGAGCTACCAGCCACATCGCCCGCAACGCCAAGATGGCCTCCTACGGCCTCGACTACACCTCGGGTATGTTTGACGCCTGCATCATCCGCATCCCGGTTATCCTTGTGGCGGTGCTGTGCGGCATCTTTGTATGCCCCAGGCTGTGCCCCGACAACGGCGAGCTGCTCAGCGACGTGGAGATGAAG
The DNA here is from genome assembly GCA_022795855.1 of Lawsonibacter sp. Lineage (GTDB taxonomy): Bacteria > Bacillota > Clostridia > Oscillospirales > Oscillospiraceae > Lawsonibacter. Next base: position 2,310 of record JAAWHL010000028.1, on the reverse strand, counting down.
AGCCTGAAGGAGCGCAAGCCGCTGGATCCCTTCCGGGAGGCATGCGGCTACGGCATCTTCATCCTGGTGGTAATCGGAATCCTGTTCTCCAACTATCTGCCCGTCTCCATCTGGCAGATTTGCGCCCTGGGCGCGGCGCTGGAAATCATCACCGGCGTGCTCTCGGAAAAAGAGGCCATGGCAGGACTGACCATGCCCCCCATCTTCCTCTATGTGGGCGCGCTGGGCCTGGGTACTGCAATGGTGAACTCGGGCGCGGGCGACCTGATTTGCGGATTTATCACCAAGGTGCTGGGCGGAAACCCCTCCCCCGCCTTTGTCTACGTCTTCATCTGGCTGGTTTCCTTTATTGTCACCCAGTTCATGTCCAACACGGCGCTGAACAACGCCCTGACGCCCATGATTTACCTGCTGTGTAGCACCTACGGCTGGAACCCCATCGGCCTGATTATCATGTGCTGGGTGGGCTGCTTTGTGTCCTACCTGACCCCGCTGTCCACCGTGTGCGTCCCCCTGATGATGGAGGTGGGCGGCTACAAGCAGAAGGATCTGCTGAAGGCCGGGTGGATTCCCGCGGTTCTGACCACCGTCACGGTGGTCCCCTGGACCCTGTGGCTCTATCCGCCCCTCTGAGCGCCTGTGCCGGCGGCCCCGGCACAAGCTTTTACAGCAAGCACCAATTCTGCCCTGCCGCTGGAGCGCCCGCCCCGCAAATCCGCACGTTCGCGAATGGCCCGGCGCAAAGCAGACAAAAGCTCCCTGCCGTGTGTTTCCCGCGGCAGGGAGCTCCCGTTACTGTTTCAGGGCCCGGTTCCAAAGGCGCTTCAGGCCCTCCATCCCGGCGGTCTGCATAATCTGCACGCTGGGATAGGCATTGCCCTCAATGAGCACGGGCCCTTGGGCGGTAATGGCCACGTCCCAGCCCACAATGACGGCGCCGGGCACCAGCTCCACCGCCTCCCGGACGGTCTGCCGCACCTTGTCCCACTGGGGCACCTGGAACCCGGGGATGGTCAGCCCGGTGGTGGGGTGGAGCAGGAACCGGTGCTCCATCAGGTCGGCCCCCTTGGTGGTAACGATGCCGGTGTCCACATCCAGCCCGGCGAAAATGCCGCCGGAGCAGCCGTTGTCCACAAAGCCGCCGCCCACCCCCATGCGCAGCACGGCGGAGCACAGCTCCCCCCGGATGGTCAGCGCCCGCACGGTGTTCACCGAGGCGGGGTGGAGGGCGGCCATCTCCGGGCACTGCTCCAGCAGGGACTCGGCAATCATGTCCTCCTCGTTCAGACGCTTCCAGACCTGCTCCCGGTTTTCGGGGGTGATGGTGCAGAGCTCCACCCCATGGCCCCCGGAGTCGGTGCGGGGCTTGATGATGCACCGGGGGTGCGCGCCGGCGAAGGCGTCGAACTCCTCACGGCTGCTGCGGAAGACCCGGCCAATCCAGTCCCGGTGGGCATAGGCCTCGAACCGCTGCAAAAAGCGGTCCTTCTCCTCGAAATCGGCAAAGGCGGTCTGGGGATTTTTGCGGTGGATGTCCCGCATGTCGTACAGGGTGACAAATTCCCGGCGGCCGCTGTGGTTCCGCTCGTAGAAGTGGTAGAGGAAGTAGTCGGCGATGGTGCAGCGGTGGACCAGAAAGGCCCCCAGATAGCTGACCATCAGCCACAGCCGGGAGTACCCCAGCTCCTGAATGGGGTAGCGGCCCATCTCGTCAAAGCGGGCCAGCAGGCGTTTGATTTTTCCCATAGCGGAATCCTCCTGTATACTGCCGGACGGCGGAGTTTTGGAAAACTCCGCCGCCCGGATTTTAGAAGCTGTACCAATAGCCTCAGCACGCATCTTTGTGGCCGAAATCGCCGCTGGCTGCGTGAAAAAATTTTGCAATACATCTAGTATTCCTGCAATTTTTTGCCTTGCCAGCAGCCATTTCGCCTCGCAAATCTGCGCACTTCGGCTAGTGGTACAGCTTCTTAGAACCTGTATCCACCGCCTGAAACGCGCGCCTGGGCGGGCCTTTGACAGGCGCCGGCTTCCGGCTATGAATACAGATCCTTCATTATTTCACGCTCTCGCCGGCGGCCTGCTTGGCCTTGATTTCCCGCAGGGCGTCGCGGTAGCTCAGGTTGACCCGGCCCTTGTCGTCGATTTCAGTGACCTTGACCCAAATCATATCGCCGATGTTGACCACGTCCTCCACCTTCTCGACCCGGCGCTCCGCCAGCTTGGAGATGTGGACCATGCCGTCCTTGCCGGGGGCCAGCTCCACGAAGGCGCCGAACTGGAGGATGCGCACCACCTTGCCGTAGTACA
>JAAWHL010000121.1 GCA_022795855.1 Lawsonibacter sp. | reverse complement strand
AGAGAAGGGCCCTTCTCTATCCTTTGGGCCAGCCCAAAGGATACAAGTTGAGTACGGAGGCGAGCGCATGAGGCGCGGAAAAGAGAGAGATTGGAAGATCCTTCTGTTCCTGGGTGTGGCAGCGGCGGCGGCAGTGCTGCTGATTCTGCTCCAGCGGGCCACGACTTACACCTCAGACGACTATTACTACGCCATGTTCTGGAGGGACGGCCTGTGGGGCTTCATCCGGAAAAACGGCGGACAATTTCTCCAGCGCAACGGCCGGGTGCTGGTGCACATGCTGGCCTCCACCTTCCTGGCGATGGACCTGACTGTCTACGCCCTGTTCTGCACCGCCATGCTGGGGGCTGTTTTCCTCCTGCTGTTCCGGTATCAGCACGGCGATGGGCCGGTGTCCCGGAGGTGCTGGGCGGCCGGCCTGGCCGTGTTCTTCCTCTGCCTGCTGGCGGTGGATTACCGGGTGATGAAAAGCTGGTTCCTCTGCGTGGCCGATGCCTTCAACTACATCTACCCCCTGCTGATGATCGCCGTCTTCCTGGTCTGCCTGGACCGGGCCCCTGAAGGGCGGCTTGGAACCGCCGCCCTCCTGCTGAGCGCCTTTTTGGCCGGGGCCACGACGGAGCAGGGGGGCGTAATGGCCGTGGGGCTGGTTCTGCTCACTTTGCTGGAGCAGTGGTTCACGGAGAAGCGCGCGGACAGGCGGCGGCTGTGGGTCCTCTGCGCCGCCGTGCTGGGCCTGCTCTCCATTTTTGCCTCTCCGGGCACCCGCAGCCGGGCGGCGGCGGAATTCTCCTTCTCCGTCCTGCGGCACAGCTATGTCCAGTATGCCAACAGCCTGGCCGCCCCCGGTCTGTCCCTGCGGACCATGGTCTTTCTATCCTGCGCAATGGGCCTGCTCCCCCTGACAAAGCGGGCGCCCAAGGTGCTGTATGCCGGCCTTCCCCTGGGCGCGCTGCTGGCGGCGGGCTTTTTCCGGCCCCTGAGCGTGGACTGGAACACGGGGGTCTGCACGGCCTTTTTCTGCTATCTGCTGGTCTCGGCGGCGGCGCTGATCTTTTTCTCCCCCTGCCGCCGCAGCGGCTTCCTCCTGCTGGCCGGGATGGCCTCCGCCGCCCTGGTGATGCTCAGCCGCAGCTGCTCTGTTCGGGTCACCACACCGCTGGTGCTGCTGATGGTGGTGTGCGGGGCGTTTTTCCTGGCGCAGCTGTATGCCTGCCTGGGCGGGGCGCTCCAGGCGGCCGCGGCCCCGGTCCTGGCTGCCGTCTTCGCGCTGACGGTGTTCCTTCAGGTCCCCGCCTTCCGGGGGGTGCGGTCCAACTATGAGATTCTGAAGGAAAATGCCGCCGCTGCGGAGGAGGCCCGAATCACCGGTGTGCTGGAGTACCGGGACTACGACCCCAGCTACTGCCTGCAGGATCTTTTCACCAACTGGCTCATCTCATCTTTCTTCCTGAGCTACTACCAGCTGCCCCCGGAGACGCAGGTGGTCCCCACCTATCAGGAGGCCCCCTCGCTGAATCTGGACGGCTGGGAGGCCCCCATGGTGCTCCATGACGGCCGGTATTTTCTCCCCATGGAGGAGCTGGTGTATCACAACGGGGGCAGCTCCGAGGGGATCAGCGACGCCTTTCTGCGCATGAAGGCGGACGGGCACACGATTTTGTATCACGCTCCCATGGTATACAGGGACGGCACCGCCCTGGACGCGTCCCGGGAAGTCTTTATGTATCAGGATTACTACTACATCTCCGTGGACCTTGCCCGGACCCTGGAGCTTATGGAATAAAAGCGCCCGCGTCTTGACAGCGCGGGAGGAATGCCGTATTCTTTTGTCAAACTCAGACGGCCCATAGCCGTGAGTACATGAAAGCAGAGGAGAGAGTACTGTGATTCGTCCCGCACAGGCGGGCGACCTTCCGGCTGTCGCCCGAATTTACGAGGAGATTTTGGATCAGGAGGACCGCCGCCCGGTCTCCTACACCAACTGGCAGCGGGGGGCCTACCCCACCCTGGACACCGCCCGGGCGGCGCTGGAGGCGGGCACCCTGTGGATTGGGGAGGAGGCGGGGGAAATCTGGGGGTGCGTCAACCTGAACGGGGTGCAGCTGCCCGAGTACGCCAATATCCCCTGGAAAATTTCCGCCCGGCCGGAGGAGGCCATGGTCATCCACACGCTGGCGGTCTCCCCCCGCTTTGCCGGCCGGGGGAAGGCACGGGAGCTGGTGGCCTTCTGCGAGGAGGAGGCCCGCCGCCAGGGCCGGAGGGTCATCCGCCTGGACACCTACGAGGGGAACGTGCCCGCCAACGCGATGTATCCCAGACTGGGCTACACCTTCGCCGGGGCCACGGAGTTTTTCTTTCAGGAGTTTATCCGGGAGACCCTGAACTGCTACGAGAAGGCGATCTGAGCCCACCACAGCCCCAGGGCCAGCTGGACCAGAAGGACGGCGGGCAGTCCGAGGCGGAAATACCAGTGCCGGGTCTTGTGGTGAAACAGCCGCATCCCCAGCACCGCCCCCGCGCCGCCGCCCAGCAGGGCGGCCAGGAACAGAGTCCGCTCGGGAATGCGCCATGCGCCCCGCCGGGCCCGGCGCTTGTCCGCGCCCATCAGGAAAAAGGCGGCCAGATTGACCGCCGGCAGCCAGCAGGCCGCCGCAAAAAGCAGGGGGCAGTCCATATTCCTCACCTCTCCCGCCAGTTTACCCTCTTCCGGCGCAAAAGGCAAGCCCGGCGTCCAGGCAGAAAAAACCCCCTGAAAAATATGAAAAAAATGATAAAAATCCCCTGGGAACAGTTGCAATGTTTGGTGCAAATCGGTATAATAACGGAGTAACTGACCGGCGGGCCGGTTTCGGGCCCGATAGAGGCAGTCTCAGGAGCCCGCTGGGGGGAGCGGAAGAGGACCGAGCCCCTTCAGACCGCTCCAAGGATGTAGAAAGGAATGAAGCAAATGGCAAAAAAGTACGTGTACCTCTTCTCCGAGGGAAACGCCAACATGCGCGAGCTGCTGGGAGGCAAGGGGGCGAACCTGGCCGAGATGACCAATATCGGCCTGCCCGTTCCCCAGGGCTTTACCATTACCACCGAGGCCTGTACCCAGTACTATGAGGACGGACAGGCCATCAACGATGAGATTCAGGCCCAGATTATGGAGTATATCGACAAGCTGGAGGAGATTACCGGCAAGAAGTTCGGCGATAAGGAGAACCCCCTGCTGGTCTCCGTCCGCTCCGGCGCCCGGGCCTCCATGCCCGGCATGATGGACACCATCCTGAACTTGGGCCTGAACGAGGACGTGGTGGAGGTCCTGTCCAAGAAGTCGGGCAACCCCCGCTGGGCCTGGGACTGCTACCGCCGCTTTATCCAGATGTACTCCGATGTGGTCATGGAGGTGGGCAAGAAGTACTTCGAGCAGCTCATCGACAAAATGAAGCAGGCCCGGGGCGTCACCCAGGACGTGGAGCTGACTGCCGCCGACCTTCAGGAGCTGGCCGGCCAGTTCAAGGCCGAGTATAAGAGCAAAATCGGCAAGGACTTCCCCTCCGACCCCAAGGAGCAGCTGATGGGCGCCATCAAGGCCGTGTTCCGCTCCTGGGACAACCCCCGCGCCAACGTCTACCGCCGGGACAAC
>JAAWHL010000027.1 GCA_022795855.1 Lawsonibacter sp. | reverse complement strand
CTTTCGGTCTGGTTGGCGTGTAGCAACTCAACTTTAACCGATTTGGCCGCATCCTTCTACTTTTTTCTTCTACTGTCCAATATCTATTGTACTCCTACATGCGCCCGAATATTTTGCCGCTCAGACAATTGCGCGGGACTTCCCGCTGTGGTACAATAAGCGGAACCGACAGATAAGGTGGAATGAACTGTGAGAATGAGGAAAAAGCCCAACCTGCTGCCCCGTATGGAGCGCTGCGCCCCGGTGCTCCTGACGCCTCCCCTCCGGGAGCGGCGGGGCCGGTGGCGGGAGCTGATGCCCCAGGCGCGGCAGCTGCACCTGGAGCTGGGCTGCGGCAAGGGCCGCTTTACCGTGGAGACGGCGGCGGCCCACCCGGACACCCTGTTCATCGCTGTGGAGCGGGTCCCGGACGCCATGGTGGTGGCCGCTGAACGGGCCATGGAGCGGGGGCTGTCCAACGTCTTTTTCCTGGACGGCGACGCGGCCCGCCTGCCGGAGCTCTTCGCCCCCGGCGAGGCCGACCGCATCTATATCAACTTCTGCGACCCCTGGCCCGGCCATCGCCACGCCAAGCGCCGGCTGACCAGCCCGGAGTTCCTGCTGACCTACCGGCAGGTGCTGAGGGACGGCGGGGAAATCCACTTCAAAACGGATAACCGGGATTTGTTTGAGTGGTCCCTGTTCCAGTTCCCCAAGGCGGGGTACGCGCTCTCCCAGGTCACCCGGGACCTCCACGGCCAGGGCCCCCAGGGGGTTATGACCGACTATGAGGAGAAATTCTTTCAGATGGGAATGCCGATTCACCGCTGCGTGGGCGCCCGCCTCCCCCTGGACCCGGAGCCGGAGTACCGACCCGTCTTCGCTCCCCAGAATCCGGAAACCGCCCCGCAGGGCGGAATATGACCGGCGCCGCCCGCACAAAAGCACTTCTCCGGAAAACATCGTAAAGAGTCGCTGGAAGTCTATTTTTCCAGCAAGGCCTAAATTTTGCCAGTATATCTGATTTCAGGATGCAGATAATATTCCCAGACCGAACATCCTTTTTCCAAACAAAAAGCATCGAAAGGTTTGAGGGAACAATGAAAGCAACTGGAATTGTGCGCCGCATTGACGACCTGGGGCGGGTTGTGATTCCCAAGGAAATCCGCCGCACCATGCGCATCCGCGAGGGCGACCCGCTGGAGATCTTCACCGACAAGGAAGGCGGCGTTATTTTCAAAAAATACTCTCTGATGGGCGGCATGGCGGAGTTTGCCGGCCAGCTGTGCGATACGCTGAACCGCACCACAGGGGAGGTGGCGGTCATCACCGACCGGGACAACTGCATTGCGGTGGCGGGCAACGCCCGGCGGGAGCTTCAGGACAAGCGCATCTCCCCCGAGCTGGAGCGCCTGATGGAGGGCCGGCAGATTTACCAGCACAAGTCGGGCACCGAGCGCATTCCGCTGTGCGCCGAGAACGGCGCGCACTTTGTCTGGACCGCGGCCCCCATTCTGTCCGAGGGGGACGTGCTGGGCTGCGTGCTGTTTACCGGCAGCGACGAGAAGGACGGCGGCGAGGTGGACTACAAGCTGGTGCAGTCCATGGCCGGATTTCTGGGAAAACATATGGAGAGCTGAAAATCTGCCGCCCAGCCCGGGATACGCCGGCGGCATACGGCGGGAGGGGACCCAGGGTTTTGGGAACGCCCCGAAGCCGGTTCCGAAAAAAACCGTCCGCCCTGCGGTGCAGGCGGACGGTTTTCGTATGGGGTTCAGGGCTGGGCCAGCTGAATTCCAAAGCGGTCGCCCTCGCTGCCCGCGAAGACGATCCAGCCTCCCTCCGGCAGGGTGACGGAGGTGTCGCCGTACAGCCAGGAGCTGCCCGCCAGCCCGAAGGCGGCGTCATAGACATAAAACCCGGCGTTGTCCGGAACCTGTACGGTCATGACCTTCCCGGCGGACTCTCCCACCTGATACCAGTGGCCCGTCTCCCCGGGCTGGATGGTGCAGAAGGAGGCGCTGCCCGGATAGATGGGGTTCACCCCCGCCGTCTCCAGGTAGATCCCGCCGTTGATTTCCATATACTCCAGGCCGTCCTTTTGGAAGAACCGGATTTCTGCGCTGTCCCGGCTGCCGGTGCCGGGAATCTGGAGCACGGGGGAGGCCAGGTCAGGGGAGGTCAGTTGGTTGGTGAGCAGATAACCCTCCGGCATGTTCTCCAGGCTGACGGATCCGAACACGCTGCTCAGGGCATACAGAGCGGAGGAGGGGGGCTCGTTGACCTGGAGGTAGGTCTTCCCCTCCCGGGCCTCCCAGGCGGCCCGCGTCTCCGCGTCGGGGGCACAGGCGGGCAGGCGCTGGCCGGCGTAGCTGGCAGCACACACGGTGGTCAGCCCGGGCAGCTCAGCATAGGCCTTCTGGAAGAGGTAGGTCTCCCCGTTGTCCCCCTGGACCGGACGGAACAGGAGCGAGTTCTCCTCGTCCCGGAAGGATCCGTCGCTGTAGTAGGAGTAGGTGCCCGCGACCTGGCCGGATACGCTCAGGGTCAGTACGCCCTCGCCGGAGATGTCCGCCTCCATGACGGAGGTGGAGGTGCCGTAGCTGCCCGACATGGCCTTCAAACCGGCGGGCATGGCGGCGGGCACGGCCTCGGGCAGGGAGGCGCTCTCCTCCACCGTCACCCCCTGGGCGGCCAGCGCGTCAATGAGGATGCGGGCGGCGGCGGCCTGGTTATAGGTGCTGATCCCGCCGGAGGTAAGCACGGCGCAGGCCATCTTGTACTCCGGGAGCACCACCAGTCCCGCGTGGTAGACGATGGTGTCCCCGCCCTTCACCAGGGCCTGGATGCCGCTCTGGGAGAAGGGGAACATGTGGACGCTGTCCCACCCCAGGCCGTAGGCCAGGGCATCCCCCTCGCTGTCCGCGGGCCACATGCCCCGCAGGTACTCGTCAGCGGCCATGGCGTCCCGGGAGGCCTGGGTCAGCAGGCTGTCATTGCAGAAGGCCCCGCCGAAGGCGGCCAGGTCGGAGGCGTTGGCGTAGATGCCGCCGGTGCCGGTGATAACCAGGGTCTCTCCGGGGGTGTGCCGGGTCTCCTGCCCCACATAGGTCCGGGCCAGGCGGTCCGTGTCAAAGTCGTCCGCCGGGGTCAGGGTGTTTTCCAGGCCCAGGGGGCCGGTAATCTCCTGGTGGAGGAAGGCGGTGAAGTCCATGCCGCTGACCCGCTCAATGACCAGCTGGGCCAGGGTGAAGCTGTCGTTAGAGTAGACGCTGTAAGCTCCGGGATCAGCCTGAAGGCGCTGGCCGGCCAGCCGCTCCAGCAGGTGGTCGATGGGGTAGCGCTCCTGCCCGTCCCCAAAGAGGAAGGATCCGCCGGAGGCGCTGCCCATCAGCCCGGAGGAGTGGTTCAGCAGCATCCGCACGGTAATCTGCCTGTAGCGCTCGTCGGCCATGGTGAAATCGGGCACATAGTCGGTGACCGGCTTGTCCAGATCCACCCTGCCCGCCTCCGCCAGCTTCATCATGGCGGCAGCGGTATATACCTTGCTGATGGAGCCCACCCCGTACAGGTGCTCTCCGGTGAGCTGGGTGTTTTCCGTCTTGGAGTAGACTCCGGCCTGACCGGACAGGGTAATCTCCCCGTCCTGCCACAGGGCGTACTGCACGCTGACCGCGCCGCCGTACTGCATCGCCGTCTGAGCGGCGGCCAGGGCGGCGTCCGAATCGGGGCCGGCCCCGTGGACGGGCACAATCAGGGACAGGGACAGAACCAGCGCCAAAAACAGCGCTGCGGGTCGGGTGCGGCGGATCATATACATCGGTCCTTTCTTGTTGGCTTGGTTGTTCATCCTTTTTCTTTGGCAAAAGAAAAAGGATGAAAGGAAACCTCCGCGCAAAACCTCCGTTTTGCTCCTCTACATTATAGCCCTCCAGGTGCGGCTGTCAAGTGGGCAGAAAATTAAAAAAAGTGCGGGAAACCGCACTTTTTTTGCCTATCCGCAGAGGATAGGCAAAATTTCCCCGGGAGAAAAGACCGGAAAACAGCCATTTTTCCGCCTTTCTCCCCCCTTCTGCGCCTCCAACAAAAAAGTGGTTGTCAGGAGCGCGGTTTTGATGTATAATGACTAACAGTATGTAACATCCCTTCCCGGGCTGCATTTTGGAAGGGGCTGGGACAACAGGCCAATGATTTAAGGAGTGGAAAAAGCATGAGCTATTCTGTACAAAACATCCGCAACGTCTGTCTGCTGGGCCACGGAGGAAGCGGAAAGACCGCCCTTGCAGAGAGTCTGCTTTACATGACCGGCGCCATCGACCGCATGGGCAGGGCGGCGGACGGCAACACGGTGTGTGACTACGACCCCGAGGAGATTAAGCGCCAGATTTCGATTTCCGCCTGCGTGGCCCCGCTGGAGTACAAGGGCTGCCGCATCAACCTGCTGGACGCCCCCGGCGGCTTTGACTTCGCCGGCGAGGTGGTGGCCGCCCTGCGGGCCGCCGATGCCGCCATCATCGTCTGCTCCGCCAAGGACGGCATCTCCGTGGGCCTGGAGAAGGCCTGGAAGTACTGCGAGGAGCGCAATATGCCCCGCTTCATCTATATCTCCAAGACCGACGAGGACAACTCCGACTATAACGCCACCTTCAGCGCCCTGCGGGAGCGTTACGGCAACAAGATTGCCCCCGTGGTGGTCCCCATCTGGGACGGCAGCAAGAAGGTCACCGGCATCATCGACGTGCTGAACAAGCGCGCCTACGAGATGCAGAAGCTCAAGCGTGTGGAGATTGAGCTCCCCGCCGGCAAGGACGAGGTCATCACCGAGTTCAACGACGCGCTGAAGGAGTCGGTGGCCGAGACCAGCGAGGCGTTTATGGAGAAGTTCTTCTCCGGCGAGGACTTCACCTACCCCGAGATGATTCAGGGCCTGCGCCAGGGTGTACGGGACCTGAGCCTGTTCCCCGTGCTGTGCGGTTCGGCCGTCAGCTGCATGGGCTCGCTGATGCTGATGGACTATATTGTGGACCTGCTGCCCAACCCCATGGAGGGCAACTACCACAAGGCCACCCGCCCCGACGGCGAGAGCGAGGAGTTCGTGGTCTCCCCCGGCGGCGTGCCCACTGCGTTTGTGTTCAAAACCGTCTCCGACCAGTACGGAAAGTATTCCTTCATCAAGGTGCTCTCCGGCGTGATTACCTCTGACCTGGCCTTGGTCAACGCCCGCACCGGCAGCAGCGAGAAGCTGGGCCGCCTGTACGTGATGAAGGGCAAAAAGGCCGAGGAGGTCAAGGAGCTGGGCTGCGGCGACATCGGCGCCATCGGCAAGATGGACAAGGTGAAGACCGGCGACACCCTGTGCGACTCCCGCAAGGTGGTCGCCCTGAAGGCTCTGCCCTTTGCCGAGCCCTGCTATCAGGTGGCCATCTCCCCCAAGACCCGGGGCCAGGAGGACAAGGTGGCCCAGGGCCTGTACCGCCTGAACGAGGAGGACCCCACCTTCAGCGTGGTGAACAACGGCGAGACCCACCAGATGGTCATCACCGCCGCCGGAGACATCCAGGTGGACGTGCTGGTGTCCAAGCTGAAGAGCCGCTTCAATGTGGAGGCGGAGCTGAAGACGCCCCGCGTCCCCTACCGGGAGAAAATCCGCAAGCCCGTCTCCAAGCAGGGCCGCCACAAGAAGCAGACCGGCGGTTCCGGCCAGTTCGGCGACGTGTGGATCCGCTTCGAGCCCAACGACGAGTGCGAGGAGCCCGTCTTCGCCGAGGAGGTCTTCGGCGGCTCGGTGCCCAAGAACTACTTCCCCGCCGTGGAAAAGGGCATCAAGGAGGCCTGCGTCCACGGCCCCCTGGCCGGCTACCCCGTAGTCAACCTGAAGGCTGTGCTGTACGACGGGTCCTATCACCCTGTGGACTCCTCGGAAATCGCCTTCAAGACCGCCGCCCAGCTGGCCTATAAGGCCGCCATGCCCGAGGCCAGCCCCGTCCTCCTGGAGCCCGTGGGCGAGCTGAAGGTCACCGTCCCCGACAGCTACATGGGCGACATCCTGGGCGACCTGAACAAGCGCCGCGGCCGCGTCATGGGCATGAACCCCACCGGCGACGGCGAGCAGGTCATTGAGGCTGAAATCCCTATGGCCGAGATGACCTCCTACGCCATCGACCTGCGCGCCATGACCCAGTCCCGCGGGTCCTATACCTTCCACTTCGTCCGCTACGAGGACTGCCCCGCCGCCGCTCAGGCCAAGGCCATCGAGGCCGCCAAGGCCATGGCGGAGGAGTAAAGCGCTGCGCCTCCTTCTCTTCTGAGCAGGAAAAGAATCGCCCAAAACCCTCCGGCGCAGGATTTCTGTACGCCTTCCGAACAGGCCTTTCATTTTTTGCGGGACGGCACTCTTGCATTCTGCCCCCTCCGGAGGTATACTGAAGCTGCCCGCTTCAGACGGGTCAGAGAAAAGGAAAGGCGGCAGAAAAATGCAGTATAAAATTATCGGCGAGCCCATGCCCGTGGTGGTATGCGACTTGAACGGCGGAGAAAGCATGATTACCGAAAAGGGATCCATGGTTTGGATGAGCCCCAACATGGAGATGCAGACCTCCGCCGGAGGCATCGGCAAGGCCTTTGGGCGGATGTTCTCCGGAGAGTCCATGTTCCAGAATATCTACACCGCCCAGGGCGGCCCCGGAATGATCGCCTTCGCCTCCAGCTTCCCCGGCTCTATCCGCGTCGTGGAAATCACCCCGGACCGGCCGGTGGTGGTGCAGAAATCCGGTTTCCTGGCCGCTGAGCCCGGGGTGGAGCTTTCCGTATTTTTCCAGAAAAAGGCCGGGGCCGGCTTCTTCGGCGGGGAGGGCTTTATCATGCAGAAGCTGTCCGGCCACGGCACCGCCTTCCTGGAAATCGACGGCTCCTCCGTGGAGTACACCCTGGGCCCGGGACAGCAGATTATCGTGGACACGGGCAACCTTGCCATGATAGACGCCACCTGCTCCATTGACGTTCAGTCGGTGAAGGGGATGAAAAATGTCCTCTTCGGCGGCGAAGGCCTGTTCAACACGGTGGTCACCGGACCGGGCCGCGTCACGCTGCAAACCATGCCCATCAGCAATTTCGCCGGGGCCGTCGCCTCGGTCCTGCCCAGCAGCAAATAGGAAAAACCGCATACAGAAGGCGGGCCGGATACTTCCGGTCCGCCTTTCTTTCAGCCAGATTTTAGAGCCTGTTTAACATCTCGAAGTATGCCGGACGGCAGGGAATTTTCCGCCGGGCAGGGCAGATTTTCGCAGGAATCCTTGGCGGATTCCAAGAAAATTTCACGCAGTGCCGCAGCAAAAGGCCCGCCAGCTGGTGGGATGAGAGACGTTAAACAGGCGCTCACAGAACCACTGCCGCCAGCCCGTCCGGCGTCTCCCGGATTTCTGTTCCGTAAGGCTTGGACATCTCAATCAGCCGGCTCAGGAACGGCGCGTGGGGCATAGGCCTGGGCAGGCCGCCGGTGGAGCGGGGTGCTCCAAAGCCCAGCTCAATGGGAAGCATGACAATCTCACGCAGCGCTCCATCCTCGTATCTGCACAGGGGAATCACGCTTTCAAAAGCGCGGTGGTCTGTCTGGAGGCCCCGGGAAAAGTTGTTGGATCGCTTGATAAACAGGTCACGCATTGTGGAATCTGAGTCCAGGCCATAGCCGTCATAGAACTCCTCCGGGCCATAGGGAATGTTTTCGTTTTGCAGAACAAAATCGCCCAGAGAGTAGAAAATAGGACATCCGTGATAGATTTCAATGGGGCGGAGAATATGCGGCCCGGTTCCAATCACTGCGTCTGCGCCTGCGTCAATGCAGCTGTGGGCAAACTCTACCAGGAAATCGTCCGGCGTCTCCTTCTGCGTCCCGGTCAGCTCATGGGAATGAACCGCAACCACCACAAAATCCGCCTGGAATTCCGCCTCGTAGATGGCTTTTTTGACCCGCTCCAGGTCCTTTTTGTTGCAGGAGGCAATACGTTTTGAAACCTCGCCCTCCACAAAGTCAATAGTACCCAGCTTGAACGTGCCCTCCGCCACAGGAGGCAGGTAGCCTTCGCGGCGCATAATGTCGGCCCGGCCGTTGATGCTGGTATTTTCCGCAATCCGCTTGACGACCGCCATTTCCTCCTTGGTAATCACATAGGTCTCATTATGGCGCAGACCGTTCAGTCCCGGGCGGCCTACCACCCGCCTTGACTGTTCTCCCGCCATTGCGGACGGCTCAAAGGTGGCGCAGGCACAAATCAGCGCGAACCGCCCCCCAGGACTGTCAAAATAGGCAGGCGCCGCGGCCTCCCCCAGATTTCTTCCCGCGCCCGCGTGGGGAATTCCGGACGCCTCCAGCGCTTCAATGGTCTTGAGCAGTCCCCAATGGGAAAAATCCAGCGTGTGATTGTTGGCAAAGGACAACATGTTGAACCCAAAGCGCTTCGCGTCTTCCAGCACCAGCGGATCCGCCTTCAGCCAGGATCCCCCGGCAAACTGATTGCCCCAGCTCTCCCCGTGGTTGAGCGTTGTCTCCAGGTTAAAGTAACGCATGTCGCCGCGCTGAATGAAGGCGGTCAGCTCCTCCAGCCCCTGATAGGTCTGGGGCATTCTCCTCTGCACCAGCATGTCTCCGGCCGCAGTAAAGGACAGTGTTCCTCTCATAAAAGCCTCCGTTTCTTTTTCAGAAAACCATCTGACCGACAAACGCCCAGATAAAGATATACACAATTGCCACCATGGACACGCACCAGCCGCCCAGCAGCATGGCCTTCAGGCTTTTGCTTCTGGCCAGACCCATGGGGGAGAGCATGTTGGTCCCCGGATAGATGGAGGAGGTAACGCGGGAAGCCGCAATCAAGACAATCGCCCACAGCTCCATAGGCAGCTCCATGGATGTAACCGCGGGGAGGAACAGCTCATGGGTCACCTGCATCTGAGCCACTGCTGCGCCATTCACCCCGAACGCGCCCACAATGGTGCCGACAATCATCAGCATCGCCTTGGAGCCTTCCCCCACCAGGCCCATAAACAGGTTACCCAGCGCGGTAAAGCCGCCTCCGTAGTTGACATAGGTCATCATCACATTCAAAAGGAGAAACAGCAGGAAGGTTCCCGCCATCGTCGCCATGCCCTTGCCTAGAACCTTAAACGTAACATTCAGGTCTCTGGTGGAGAAAATGGTCAGCACCAGGCTGAGAACAATCATCACAAAAATCGTATAGGCCGTGCCCTGCTTGGTCACCATGCTGTATACGACCAGGGCGGCAAAGGTAACCAAAAACGCAACGGTGGCAATTTTGTCCTTGGAGGTAATCTCCACCACCTTGTCCTCGGTTAAATCATATTGGTCGTCATATTTCGGATTTTTCTGAATATGAATCGCTACAAAATAGATGACAATCAGCCAGATAATTCCAAAAGGAAGGGCAGCCCACAGCATCATCCGTCCATAGGAGAGTCCGGTAAGCGCCAGAAGCGTTACGGTAGGTCCGGTAAAGGGTCCCCAGATGATTCCGGTCTCCCCGGCGCTTTGGAAAATTGCGCCCACGGAGCTGGGTTTCAGTCCCGCCGCCGCCACCACAGGAATCAGAATCGGAGCAATCAGCGCACAGCCGCCGGCCAGCGTACCCAGCAGGCCGCACACCACGACCGTCACCACAATAGTGGCCAGGATTGCCTTTTTCTCCGTGTTCACGCCAATTTTATCAATGATCCAGCGTACCAGCACATGGCTGACATGGGTTTCTGTCATCAGCTCGCCCAGGCCGGCCCCCAGCATAATAATCAGACCGATTACGCCGAGCGTGGACGCCAGAGATTTGGACATCAGCTCTCCAAACATCGCGGGGGTCTGTCCCGTCAGGAAAAAGCCTGCCAGACAGGCCAGAAAAGCCGAGGTCAGCGCCCGGGTATTGGGCTTGAACGCCCAAATCAGATAGACCACCATCGGAATCAGTCCCCACAGGGATTCTTCCGGAATCAGTGCGTAGGGTCCCATAATATTCTCTCCTTTTCCTCTGCATTTTACGGTTTCAGACCAAATCCTTTTCCAGACAGAGAATGGACGCCGCCGCCAGCTCAGTCCGGCTGAACA
This sequence comes from Lawsonibacter sp., assembly GCA_022795855.1. GTDB lineage: Bacteria > Bacillota > Clostridia > Oscillospirales > Oscillospiraceae > Lawsonibacter. The sequence goes on along the minus strand of JAAWHL010000027.1, from coordinate 20,738 downwards.
GGGAGTCCGCCAGCGCGTACTCCTCCGGGGTGTGGTTGTGCTCCCCCTTGGCCCCCAGTCCGCACACCACCGGCACGCCCTCGCCGGCGATGATGCTGGCATCCGACCATCCGCCCACCTTGATGGGGGTCACCTCTCCATAGCCGATTTCCCTGGCCGTGCGCTGAATGTGGCGGAACAGGGCCATTACCGCGCCAGTATCCTCCATCACCGCGCTGGTGGACGACAGGCACAGCCGGGTTGTGCAGCCCTCCACAAAGACCGTATCCGCAATTTCCCGCGCCCGGTCCAGCAGCTCCCGCAGTCTGGACTCCCGGGTATACCGCACGTCCACATCCACGCGGCAGTAATCCGGAACGGAGTTCACCGCCGTTCCGCCGCGAATCACCCCCGCATTCAGCGAAGTCCCGTGCTCCAGGTCGTTCAGCGCCTGAAGGGCAATCACCTTGTGGGCCATCTCCAGAATGGCGCTGCGGCCCCTTTCCGGGGCGTTTCCCGAGTGGGCGGCCACACCGGTCACCTCCAGGCTGAACCGGCAGGAGCCCTTCCGGCCCACCACCAATCCGTCGGAAAGGTAGCCGGTCTCGAAGTTCAGGGCGGCGGCGCAGCCCCGGCAGGCCCTGCGGATTTCCTCGGCGGCCGTGGAGTTCCGGTGTCCGTTCTCCTCGTCGCCGGGGAACACCACCCGAATCGGCCGCTGGTCATAGCCCGCGCTCTGCAGTGCCCGAATGGTGTACAGGGCAATCACCAGACCTGCCTTCATGTCCAGCGCCCCCGGCCCCCGGACCGTTCCGTCCCGGATGGAAAAGGGGGTCCCGGTCCCGGGGGGAAACACGGTGTCCATGTGTCCGCACAGCAGCACCGGCTTTCCGGGGTTGGACGCGCCCCACAGTCCGTGGAGCAGGTCTCCCTTCTCCGGCATGGCAACCCGACGGGTCTCCACGCCCATGCCCGCCAGCTCGGCCTCCATCAGGCTGGCCATGGCGTCGCAGCCGGCCTTGTCCATGTTGCCGCTCTCGGTCCGCACAAGCCGCTCCCAGAGAGCCAGCATGTCCTCCCGGTGGGCCTGAATCCAGTCGGAGGCCGCTTTCACCTGGGCGCTCTGTTTTTCTGTCATACACTCCCTCCCTGCATTCTGTTCTGGGGGCTTGCCCCCGCACATTAAGGATATAAAAATTCAGGAATGCCGTATATTGTCCTTAATTGTGTCCGTAATATTTTGTCGGATTCTCTAATTCCAAGGTTGCAAAATTGTGTCATTGTGCTATAATTTCAGGGAATACACCGGAGCCGTCTGGGGGAGCGCACAAGATTTTCCCCCCCGGCGAACGGAAACCATCCGTTCCCCGCACGCATCCAATTACGGACACAGGCGGAACGTCAAGGAGGAGAGACTATGCGCATCGCGGTTGCGGGCGGTCTCCACAGCATCAATCTGATCCGGGAGATTGCCGGACAGACCGAGCTGTATGTGGAGCTGGAATACCTGAGCACAGAGAGCTATCCGGTCATGGCGGAGGAGCTCCGCCGCCGGCAGCAGGAATTTGACGGCGTCCTGTTCACCGGCATGTCCCCCCTCCACTACGCCAGCGAGTGCGTCTCCCCCACCATCCCCTGGGAGGTGCTCCACCGCTCCCAGCAGGCCCTGCTGTGCGCCATGCTGAAGGCCAGCTACGTGAACCACTGGGACCTCAGCAGAATCAGCGCGGACAGCTACCAGGAGGACCTCATCCGCAGCGTGTACCGGGAGCTGGGAATGCCCGCCGCGCAGGTTCCCATTCAGACAGCCGCCTTCCGCCCCGCCGACCCGGACTATATCCAGTACCTGCTGGACTTCCACGTAAAAAACTACCGCAGCGGCGCCGCCAACACCTGCATCACGGGAATTGACGCGGTGGAGTACGGCCTGAGAGAGCAGAATATCCCCTGCGTTCAGATCCTTCCCCTGACCGAGACCATTGTGCAGAAAATCAACAAGCTCCGCCTGGACAATCAGCTGAAGCTGACCCAGGACCACACCATTGCCACCATCCTGGTGGAGATTGTTCCCCAGCGGGACCACCTGTTCGGCATCAATGAGCTGGGCCAGTTCCGGGAACGGAATATCGCCAAGGAGTATGTCTATATCTTCGGACAGAGCATCGGCGCGGCCATCTTTGAGATTGCCGACGGCCGCTTTGTCCTCTTCACCACCCGGGTGCTGCTGGAGCACCACACCCGGAAGCTGAGGACCTTCTCCCTGTTCCGGGATATCGGCCAGTGCGACAACGTAAAGCGCGTGTTCGTGGGCATCGGCTTCGGGACGGATGCCCGGACCTCCAAGCAGAACGCGGAGACGGGCGTGAACCGGGCCCGGGGCCAGAAGCGGGACTGCCTCTTCATCGTGTACGAAAACGGCCGGCTGGCCGGCCCCATCAAATACAGCGCGGCAGAGGACGCCCGGCAGGCCGGGCAGATAGCCAACCGCCGCCTGCTCCAGATCTCCCGCCGGACGGAAATCGGCCTGAACACCCTGCAAAAGCTCCAGCACGTCCTGCGGCAGTACTCCATTGAGGTAACCACCCCGCAGGCCCTGGCCGAAATCCTGGAGATGTCCCCCCGCAGCATGAACCGCCTGCTGGCCAAGCTGGACGACGGCGGATACCTGAAGGTGGTGGGCAAGGAATCCCGGGGCAGCTCCGGCCGTCCCAGCCGGCTGATCCAAATCGACCTGGAGGGGTGAGTGCCCCGCTTTCGGATTTTCATGGTTTTCACTGCCGGATCAGGCGGGTTTTCCCAGGAATCCTTGGTGGATTCCAAGAAAGTTTCACGCAGAATGGCAGCAAGAGGCCCGGCCGCTATGCGGCCGGGCCTCTGTTCGTCTGTGCGGAACGCCTCAGAGGTTGGCAAACACGTCCGTCTGCTTCTGGAGCTCCTCCACAATTTCCTGATTGGTATCCATCCCCGCGGCGACGTTTTCCATATCGTCCACCAGCACGCGGGTGCTTCCTGCGGCGCCGGCAAGGCCGGAGGCCGCGCCGTCAATGGCGCCTGAGATGCTGGAGATGGAGCTGGCAATCTCGTCCATGGCGGTTTTCAGGCGGCCCGCCCTGTCGTTAAAGCCCTCCATCGCGTGCCCGATATAATCCGAGTCCTCCCGGTACTGCCGTCCCGCCCGGACGGACTGCTCCAGCTGGTCCAGCACGGCCTGACTCAGGTAGCCGGACAGCTCCCTTGCGCTTCCCGACAGGTAATCCACCGCCCCCGTCACCACCGCGCTGACCTGCTGGATATGGTTGGCGGTTTCGGCGCAGGAGTCGGCCAGCTGGCGCACCTCCTGGGCCACAATGGAGAACCCGGCCCCCGCCCCTCCGGCCCGGGCGGCCTCAATGGAGGCGTTGACGGCAATCAGGTTGGTGGAGGCGGAGATGTCCAGAATGTCCTTGGTCAGCACGCTGATTTGGTCCACGCTCCTGCTCTTCTCGATGGCCTGGTCCAGCAGGTCCATGATTTCCGCCGTTTTGGTCCGCACCGTCTCCGTCTCCCGCCGGGCGGAGCGCTCCATCTCCTCGGCCCGCTCCCGCATCTCCGCCGAGTAACCGGTGATGACGGAACATTCTTCCGCCATGCTCTGGGCGTCTCCCTGGGTGCCGGAGGCGCTGGCGCGGATGGCGGAGGCGCTGCCGGCAATCTCCTCCAGGGCGGCGGAGAGCTGCTCGGTCAGGCTGGACAGGCTCTGGATGCTGCCGCTGGAGGTCCGGGTCCGGCGGCGCACCTCCCCCACCACCCCGCTGATGCGCTGGGAGCTGTCCTGAAGGGTGCCTATGGCGTCCTGTATGGGGGCAATCACGAAGCCCCGGATAATCCGGCAGGCCGCAGCCACCAGGAGGACGCCCAGCACCAGGGTGACGGCGCTGGCAACCAGCGCCGCGGCATAGACCGCAGACAGGCGGCCCCGGGCCGCCTCCGCCTGGACGCTTACCGAGTCGGAGAGTCTGTCCAGCTCCGCCTCCGCGGCCCCGGCGAAGGAGGCCACATCCCCGTTGGCCGTATCGTAGGCCGCCTGGGTTTTGCTGTCGGCGCTGGCGCTGACCAGATGGACCAGGGCGTGCTTGAAGCTGTCATAGCTGTCCAGCAGGGACCGGTAGGTCCCCTGCTCCCCCTCCGAGACAAAGGGCTCGTAGGCGGCGAGCTTTTCGTCCAGCCCGGCCTCCTCCGCCTTGATTTCCTGCACCAGCCGGATCATGGTGGCATGGTCGGCCGCCACAATGTGGGACAGGGCCAGGCGGTGTATGTCCATCATGGAGCGCCGAATCTCCTCCAGCCGCCCCTCGCTTACCATGTACTCGTCCACAATGGTCCCCGCGTTGGCGTGGACGTTGTGGATGCTGAAAACCGCCAGAAGATTGGACAGCAGCGTCACCAGCCCCAGCAGAACAATGGGCAGAATCAGGCGCTGCTGCAATGTCATCCTGCCTTTCATGCAATCTCCTCCCAATGATGGTTACTTGACCTATCTCGCGCTCACAGCCTCCGCCAGCCGGTCCAGCTGGGCCTGGAGGGAGGCGCCGGAGGGGTTCCCCGCCGCCATATTGCCGGCAAATTCCGCCACCGGGTCCCAAAACTTTCCGCCCACCCGCTGAAGCTGGGAAAAATTGGACTGCTCCAGCAGGGCCGCAATGGCCGGGGCCGCCTGGACCTCCGGAGAGTTGGCCGCGCTGGTGTTGGCCGGCCCCTGCCCCCGGCGCTCAAAGCGCAGGCGCTGGTTCTCCTCGCTGGTAATCCACTCTGCCAGCCGGGCGGCCCACTCCGGGTGCCGGGAGTAGGCGTTCACCCCAATCAGCTTGCAGCCGGAGAAGGAGGCCATCTGCACCTGCTGTCCCGCGCAGGTGTAGGAGGGCAGCTTGGCCGCCCCCAGGTTCTCCCCCCAGATTTCCTCCAGGGCCACCGCGTTCCATACGCCGCTGACGCCGGCCAGAATGGAACCGTTCCGCACGCCGGCCAGGAATTCCGTATCGGTCCGGCTTGCGAAGGCGGGGCTGGCCGCCGCGGACAGCATGGCCTCGGCCACGTCCACCCCCCGGATGGGGCCCTCGGTACTGTTCCAGGTGCAGTAGTTGGTCAGGCCGTCCTCGTTCAGCCCAACCTCCAGCCCGGTGTTGCCGAAGAAGGAGTACACATACCACGCGGAGCTCCAGTCCATGGTCACCAGCCCGCCGGCCTGGGCGGCCGCCTCCAGCATACGCTCCAGGCTCAGCACGTCCTCCTCGGTAAAGAAGGCCTTGTTGTAGTAGAGAAAATAGCCGTTGTCCGCCGTCAGGGGGTAGGCATAGAGGGTGCCCTCCACGCTGGCCGCCTCCACCGCTGCAGGGAGCGAGGCGGCCCGGACGGCCGCTCCGTCCGCAATGGGGTCCAGCCCGCCGGCGGCGGCCAGGGCGGCCACCTGGTCGTCGGCAAAGGCGAACACGTCCGCCCCCTCCTCCAGGCCGCCCAGCAGAACGTCCTTGCAGTTGGACTCGCTCTGCGGCTGATAGGTAATCTGAAAGCTGGCCTGGCCGGCGTAACGGGCCTGAAACGACGCGAATATCTCCTGAAGCAGCGCCTCGTCCTCCTCCGCGCCCCACACGGTCAGCGCAACCGTCTCCTCCGCAGGGGCGCCGGCGGCGGGGGGCGGCTCCTGGCCGCCGCAGGCAGCAGGCAGAAGCAGCGCCCAGACGCATAAGCTCAGAAGGAAAATTTTTCTTTTCACTGCCGTCAACTCCATCACATTCGATTCCTCAGCATTATAACATTTTCCATTTCCGGTTTCAAGCCGGTTTCCCCGAGGAAGGGAAAAGAGGCGGCCGCCGGGCGTTTTCCCGGAAATCAGAACCCCGGCCTGCAAATGCGGTTGCCTGCGGCGGGCCGGGTCCGCTCCATGCTCCAGCCCGCAGAGGGCTTTGCGTCCGTGGCCGAAGCGGATCCCCGGCGCCTTCATGTCCCTCTCTGCGGGTGCGTCCGCCAAAGGCCCGCCGGTGCGCCGGGAGGGGGCCACAGGCTCCAAGGAAAAACAAATCCGGAGGAACAGCAGAAAGCCTTGAAACCGCATGGCTTCAAGGCTTTTGGAGGGCCTCCCCGTCACACGGGATTGATGCCCATGTATGAAAAATCGCCGCGAACGATACAACGTCCGCGGCGGCGTGGCAGCGGGAGAAGGATTCGAACCCTCACAAACAGAGTCAGAGTCTGTCGTGCTACCCTTACACAATCCCGCTAACTGCGCTTATTTCTCATAAGCACAGGTGCTATTATAGCAAACTATTCCCAATTGTCAAGACATTTTTCCCGTTTTTCAAAATTTTTTCCCGGCGCTCCCCCAGCCTGTTTCCCACGCCTGCGGGAAAAGGACCGTCAGGGCGGCCAGATTGGGCAGGGCCAGCAGGGCGCTGCACAGATCCACCAGGGTCCACACGCTGCCGTTCCACACGCTGCCCGCGGCGATGCAGGCCAGGAACAGGATCCGGTACGCACCGCGCCCCCGGCCGTCTCCGGCCAGAAAATCCAGGCACTGCTGTCCGTAGTAGCTCCACCCCAGGATGGAGGTGAAGGCAAACAGCAGCAGGCTCAGCGCCACCACGGCCGCGCCGGGCCGTCCCAGGACGCTGGAGAAGGCGGCGGCAGTCATAGGAGCGCCCGGCTGGACCACGCCCGCGCCCCCCTGGAGCGGGGCCGGGCCGCACACGCCGCTGACCAGAATCACCAGGGCGGTCACGGTACACACCAGCAGGGTGGACACCCCCACCTCAAAGATTCCCCACATGCCCTGGCGGGCCGGGCAGTCCACATCGGCGGCGGCGTGGGCGATTGCCGCCGTGCCCAGGCCGGCCTCATTGGTAAACACGCCCCGGGCCACGCCGTACCGAAGGGCGGCGGCCGCAGTATATCCCGCCGCGCCCCCCGCCGCCGCACCGGGGCGCAGGGCGCAGGTGAAAATCTGCGCCAGCACGCCGGGCAGGCGCTCGGCCCGGACAGCCAGCACAATCCCGCCTCCGCCCACATACAGCAGGGCCATGACCGGCACCAGCAGACTGCTCACCCGGGCAATGCGGCCGATGCCGCCCACCATCACCAGACCCGCCGCCGCGGCAGCGGCGCAGCCCACCGCCAGCCGGTCCCAGCCGAAGACGCTCTCCATGGCCCCGGCGATGGAGTGGGACTGCACCAGGTTCCCCCCCACCAGGGCAGAGCACAGGCACGCCGCCGCGAACCACCGGGCCAGCGCCGGACAGCCCAACCCGTCCCGCAGATAGTACATGGGCCCGCCCCGCCAGCCTCCCGCCCCGTCCGGGCGGCGGTAGCGTACCGCCAGGGCCTTCTCCACAAAGCTGGTCATCATCCCCAGCAGGGCGGACACCCACATCCAGAGGACCGCGCCGGGGCCGCCGAACCAGATGGCCGTGGCCACTCCGGCCACGCTCCCGGTGCCGATGGTGGAGGCCAGCGCCGTGGAAAGGGCCTGGAACTGGGAGATTCCCCTTCCGGAGGACTGCCCGCCCCGTCGCAGAAGGGAACCCGCCGTGGCCCGCAGCCACACCGGCGCGCCGAACAGCTGAAAAAAGCCGGTGCGCAGGGAAAAATACAGCCCGGCCAGCAGAAACAGCATCAGCAGCCAGGGATTCCAGAGCGCGTCCGTCAGGCGCGTCACCAGAGACATGGGCCTCACCTCCCCACCACCTTATGCGGCGGGGAGGGCCTGCTATGCCTCCGGTTTTGTCCGGCGCTCCAGCAGCCGCCGGGCGCACCATGCGCACAGCAGGCCCACCGCCGCGCCGGCTATCACGTCGCTGGGGTAGTGGACCCCCACGTACAGCCTGGACAGCCCCATGCACCCGGCCAGAATCAGCCCCGCCGTCCCCATCCGCCGCTCCGGCAGGGTGCGGCTCCAGGCCCCGGCGGCGGCAAAGGCCGCGCAGGTATGCCCCGAGGGAAAGGAATTGGGGTCCGGCTCATGCACCAGCGGGACCAGCCCCGCCACGTCCAGCCAGGGCCGGGGCCGGGCAGCCAGATGCTTCAGCACCACGTTGGTACACAGCAGGCCCAGCGCCATGGCCAGCAGCGCGGCGCACCCGGCCCGCCGGGTCCGCCGGAAGCACAGCATCGCCAGGGAAGCGGCAATCCATAAAAGCCCCGCGTTCCCCAGCATGGTATAGGGCTTGAGCACCGCGCTCAGCACATCGTTTCTGAGAAATTCCTGAATCCATAAAAGGACCGCCCCGTCCAGGTTCCGCAGCATTTCCAGCATTCGATTTCCTCCGTTCTCCCTCTTGACCGCCCGGTTTTTCCTGTATATAATACAGAGTTGACATTTTTCCGTCTGTTCACGGTATGGCCCTGCGCCGCATTATATACCTTTTTCTTTCGGGGCGCAAGCCGTTCAGGCGGCCGCGTCCCTCCCGCCCGGAAAGCAGGGAGGCTTACCGGCGCCGCACAAAACTGCCAAATCAGGAGGAACCCTCCCTTGAAGGAGATCGTCTGTCTTTCCAACGAGCCCTGGAGCACCGCCCCCGGCCGCACCCAGCAGCTCGTCTCCCGCCTGCGGGATACCAGAGTCCTCTATTTTTACCCCGCCTTTCCCCAGAGCCTGGACTGGCGCCGCCCCGGGCGTAAGGTCCGGCCCAACGTCACCGTATTCGCCCTGCCCCCCGTGCCGGAGTGGACCCTCCGGTTTCCCCACCTGTTTCTCTTCGCGCAGCACCGGCTGGCCCGTCTGATTTCCGGCCAGGTCCAGCGCCGCCGGTTCCGCGCCCCGCTGCTGTGGACCAGCCATCCCGCCCACGTCCATCTGCTGGACCAGCTGGAGTACGACGGCCTGGTCTATGACTGCGACCGGGAGTGGGGCCGCCTGCCGTCCCGGTGGGAAGGGGCCCTGGCTCACGCCGCCGACGTGGTATTCGCCGCGTCCCCGGGGCTCCGGCAGCGGCTCTCCCCCTGCTCGGAGAACATCGCCCTGCTGCCCAACGGGGTCAGCTTTCCGCTGTTCTCCCGCGGGGACCTGGGGGGAACCCAGCCTCTCTTCCCCGGCCTGCGGGGCCCGCTGCTGGGCTGGGCGGGAACCCTTCACGCCGACCTGGACCTGTCCCCGCTGCTCTACGCCGCCCGCAGCTGCCCCGACTGGACCTTCCTTCTGCTGGGCCGCCAGGAGGAGGGCAGCCCCTGGCCGGACCGCCTGCGCCGCCTGCCCAATGTGATTCTCCGCGGCCCCTGCCCCCTGCTGGACGTGCCCGGCTACCTGTACCGGTGCGACGTGCTTTTGAACTTCCTGCGCGCCCCCCAGGACCACTCCGATATCGTCCCTGTCCGGCTGTACGAGTATCTCTCCACCGGAAAGCCCGTTGTTTCCATGCTCTGGCCCGGCCAGGTGGAGCAGTTCCCCGACGTCGTCTACGGGGCCTACAGCCCGGAGGAGCTGGTGGGCATGTGCGTCCAGGCCCTGCGGGAGGACCGGGACTGGGTGGCGGGCCGCCGCCGGGACTACGGCCGGGCCGCCGCCTGGTCGGCGCGCAGCGGAGAGGTGGCCCGCATCCTGGAGACGGCGGGCCTGCTGTAGCCGCAAAGCGACAAAGGCCCGCCCTTCCTTCTGCTTTTTCCTTGTGGAAGCATACAAATTTCCGTCCGCCCCTTGCAAAACCCGGCCGGATTCGATAAAATGGATACACAGTGTTCCACTGTAAGGAGGGGCCTTTCATGTCCGCCAATCTGATGGATTTTATCCCGGGCTTTCCCTTTTCTCAGGGCCTCTTTGCGCCCGAAATCCCTGTGCCATCCTGATTCAGGCTGCCCCGGCGGCCTGATTTTCTTTTTCACGGCCGGGGACGCAAAAAGGAAGGGAGTTTGTTTGTTATGAAAAAAGTCGCCGTCATCATGGGCTCCGACTCCGACTGGCCGGTGGTCAAGGGGGCCTGCGCCCAGCTTCAGGAGCTGGAAATCCCCTTTGAGGCCCATATCCTCAGCGCCCACCGCACCCCCGCCGCCGCTGCGGAGTTCGCCAGAAACGCCCGGAATAACGGCTTTGGGGTGCTCATCTGCGCGGCCGGAATGGCCGCCCACCTGGCCGGGGCCTTCGCGGGCAATTCCACCCTGCCGGTCATCGGCATTCCCATGAAGGGCGGGGCCGCGGACGGGCTGGACGCCCTGCTGTCCACCGTACAGATGCCCAGCGGCATCCCCGTGGCCACCGTGGCCATCAACGGGGCCAAAAACGCCGCCGTGCTGGCCGCCCAGATTCTGGCCGTCTCTGACGACGCCCTGGCGGCGAAATTGGACAAGGCCCGGGAGGATATGGCCCGGCAGATTGCTGAAAAAGAGGCAAAGCTCCAATCGGAGTTGAAGGCATGAGAGGGACGCGCCGGTATGTCTGAAATCATGTCCAGGGAGGAGCTTACCTCTCTGATCGAAAGCATCCAGACCATCCGCGATAAAAAGACCGGGAAGCCGTTAACAGAAAAAGAACACACCGCTTTGGTGGTAAAGTTCAAAAAAAGCATCCGGCATCCGGGAGGAAGCGACCTGATCTATTACCCCCAGCTCATTGAAGGCTTTCCCAAGGACCGGGAACCCACCGTTGAAGAAATCGCCGATATGGCGATGAAGGGCATCTGAGAACAAATTACTTTAGGAAAGGTTGATTCAACATGGAAAAGAAAGATCAGCTCTACGAGGGCAAGGCCAAAAAGGTGTTCTCCACCGAGGACCCCGGCGTGGTCATCGTCTCCTATAAGGACGACGCCACCGCGTTCGACGGTCTGAAGAAGGGCACCATCACCGGCAAGGGGGCCATCAACAACCAGATGACCAACTTCCTGATGCAGCAGCTGGAGAAGGCCGGGGTGCCCACCCACTTTGTGGAGGAGCTGAACGAGCGGGAGACCGTGGTGAAAAAGGTGTCCATCGTCCCCCTGGAGGTCATTGTGCGCAACATCTCCGCCGGCTCCTTTGCCAAGCGCTACGGCGTGGAGGAGGGCATTGTGTTCGACGCGCCCACGGTGGAGTTCTCCTACAAAAACGACGACCTCCACGACCCGCTCATCAACGACCACCACGCCGTGGCCCTGAAGCTGGCCACCTGGGAGGAGATTGAGCTGATTAAGAAGTACGCCTTCCAGGTCAACGACTTCCTGAAGAAAACCCTGCTGGAGTGCGGCGTGACCCTGGTGGACTTCAAGCTGGAGTTCGGCAAGACCGCCGGCGGGACCATCGTCCTGGCCGACGAAATCTCCCCGGACACCTGCCGCTTCTGGGACTCCAAGACCGGCGAAAAGCTGGATAAGGACCGCTTCCGCCGGGACCTGGGCAACGTGGAGGGGGCCTATCAGGAGATGAGCCGCCGTCTGATGGGGAAATAACGGATGGGTGGTTTTTTCGGCGCCGTCTCCCGGCGGGACGTGACCCTGGACATCTTCTTCGGAGTGGACTACCACTCCCACCTGGGCACCCGGCGGGGCGGCATGATTATCTGCGACAAGAAAGACGGCTTTCAGCGCCAGATTCACTCCATTGAAAACACCCCCTTCCGCACCAAATTTGAGAAGGATTTGAGCGATTTCCACGGCCAGAGCGGCATCGGCTGCATCAGCGACACCGACCCCCAGCCCCTGCTGGTGCGCTCCCACCTGGGGCTGTACGCCATCACCACCGTGGGCATCATCAACAACGCCGACCGGCTGGTGGACACCTACTTCTCCGACCACGGCCACCAGTTCATGGCCATGAGCTCGGGCAAGGTCAACTCCACCGAGCTGACCGCCGCCCTCATCAACCAGAAGGACGACCTGGTCTCCGGCATCCTCCACGCCCAGGATCTGATTGAGGGGTCGGCCACCATTCTTATCCTCACCCCGGAGGCCATCTACGCCGCCCGGGACAAGCTGGGCCGCCTGCCTGTGCTGGTGGGAAAAAATCAGGACGGGTACTGCGTCAGCTTCGAGTCCTTCGCCTATCACAAGCTTGGCTATGAGGACGCCTGCGAGCTGGGCCCCCGGGAGATTGTGCGCATCACCCCAGACGGCCTCGAGCGCCTCTCCCCCCCGGGGGAGCAGATGCGCATCTGCGCCTTTCTGTGGACCTACTACGGCTACCCCAACTCCAATTACGAGGGGCAGAATGTGGAGGTCATGCGCTACCGTAACGGCGAAATCATGGCCCGGGACGAGATTCTCCGCGGCCAGCTGCCCAAGGTGGACTATGTGGCCGGGGTGCCCGACTCCGGCATCCCCCACGCCATCGGCTACGCCAACCGCAGCGGCAAGCCCTTTGCCCGCCCCTTTGTCAAGTACACCCCCACCTGGCCCCGCTCCTTCATGCCCGCCAACCAGGACGTGCGCAACCAGGTGGCCAAAATGAAGCAGATTCCCGTGCCTGAGCTGATTCAGGGCAAAAAGCTGCTGTTTGTGGACGACTCCATCGTCCGGGGCACCCAGCTGCGGGAGACGGTGGAATTCCTCTACGACTCGGGGGCGGAGGAGGTCCACATGCGTTCGGCCTGCCCCCCTATTATGTACAGCTGTAAGTACTTAAACTTCTCCCGGGGCAATTCCGACATGGACCTGCTGGCCCGCCGCACCGTCCAGGAGCTGGAGGGCGACGAGGGCCAGCAGCACCTGGACGAGTATGCCGACGCCTCCACCCAGCGGGGACAGTGTATGCTGAAAACAATCTGCGAGAAGTTCGGCTTCCACTCTCTGGGCTACCAGTCCCTGGAGGGACTGCTGGAGGCCATCGGCCTTGACAAACAGAGCATTTGCACCTACTGCTGGACGGGCAGAGAATAACAGAAAAGGAGACAGCCATCTATGATCGAGTCAAGATGCGGAATTCTGTGCGGAGCGTGCCCCTACCGGGAAGAGATGGGCTGCGCCGGCTGCACCCAGATCGAAAAGCCCTTCTGGGGCGACAGCTGCCCCGTAAAATCCTGCTGCGAGGCCAAGGGGCACGCTCACTGCGGCCAGTGCGGGGAATTCCCCTGCGGGCTGCTGAAGCAGTTCGCCTATGACGAAAAGCAGGGCGACGGCGGGAAGCGGTTGGAGCAGTGCAGAGCCTGGAAGGAGAATGAGACATGAACAACTCCCATTCCGCGTCCTACGCCGCCGCCGGGGTGGATATTGAGGCAGGGTACAAGGGCGTGCAGCTGATGAAACAGCACGTGGAGCGCACCATGATCCCCGGCGTGGTCAGCGGCATCGGCGGCTTCGGCGGCCTGTTCGCCCCAGACACCGTCGGCATGAAGGAACCGGTTCTTGTGTCGGGCACCGACGGCGTGGGCACCAAAATCCGTGTGGCCCAGCGGATGGACAAGCACGACACCATCGGCATCGACTGCGTGGCCATGTGCGTCAACGACATCATCTGCTGCGGGGCCCGCCCCCTGTTCTTCCTGGACTATATTGCCATTGGCAAAAACGAGCCGGAGAAGGTGGCCTCCATCGTCTCCGGCGTGGCGGAGGGCTGCGTCCAGGCCGGCTGCGCCCTCATCGGCGGCGAGACCGCCGAGCACCCCGGCCTGATGAAGGCGGACGACTACGACCTGGCCGGCTTTGCCGTGGGCATTGTGGACAGGGAGAAAATGCTCAGCCCCAGCCAGGTAAAGCCCGGGGACGTGCTCCTCTCCCTCAGCTCCAGCGGCCTGCACTCCAACGGCTTCTCTCTGGTGCGCAAGGTCTTCAACCTGGAGCACGCCAAGCTGGACGAGTGGAGCGAGGAGCTGGGCTGCCGGCTGGGAGACGAGCTGCTCTCCCCCACCGGCATCTATGTCAAGCCGGTGCTGGACGTGCTGGAAATCGCGGACGTGCACGGCATCAGCCACATCACCGGCGGCGGCTTTTACGAAAACATCCCCCGCTGCCTGCCCAAGGGCATAACCGCCAAAATCGACAAAGCCTCCCTCCGGATCCCCCCCATTTTCCGCATGATTCAGCGGCTGGGCGGCATTCCGGAGCGGGATATGTTCAACACCTTCAACATGGGCACCGGCATGGTTCTGGTGGTGGACAAAAACGACGCGGACAAGGCCAGGGACCTGCTTTTGAACGCGGGCTGCGCCCCCAGAATCATCGGCGAGGCGGTCTCCGGCGACGGAGGCGTGGAGCTGCTATGAGCAAAAGGATCGCCGTTCTGGTCTCCGGCGGGGGGACCAACCTTCAGGCGCTGATCGACGCCCAGGCCCGTGGGGAGCTCTCCGGGGGCGAAATCGCCGTGGTGGTCTCCTCCGAGCCCGGCGTCTTCGCCCTGGAGCGGGCCCGGCGGGCGAATATCCCCAGCCTGGTCCTGTCTCCGGCAGGCTGCCCCTCCGCCGGCGCCTACACCGCCGCCCTGACGGAAAAGCTCCAGGACCTGGGCATCGACCTGGTAGTGTTGGCCGGATTTTTGGTCATTCTCACCGGGGAGATCATCCGCGCCTTCCCCAACGCCATCCTGAACGTCCACCCCTCCCTGATTCCCGCCTTCTGCGGCGAGGGCTGCTACGGCCTCTTTGTCCACCAGAAGGCCCTGGCCTACGGGGTGAAGCTGTCCGGCGCCACGGTGCATTTTGTGTCCGAGGAGTGCGACGGCGGCCCTATCGTGCTCCAGAAGGCCGTGGAGGTCCTCCCCGGCGACACGCCGGAGGCCCTCCAGCGCCGCATCATGGAGCAGTGCGAGTGGAAGCTGCTGCCCCAGGCCGTCTCCCTGTTCTGTCAGGACCGGCTGCGGGTGGAGGGCCGGCAGGTCCGCATCCTGTAATCCGGGCATTTTCACAGGAAACGCCGGGAAATTCCCCTATCATTCGTCTTTTTCCCCGGCGGTTTCCACGTCTTTCTCCTTGACTTTGGCAGGGCAGGTGTTTATAATGTCCCAGAGCGCCGCTTTTCGGGCGGCGGCCCGCAGGCCCCATCGCGGTCTGTGTTCCATTTATGAAAACGCGGGATATGACTGACGGAAGTGGAGCACCACATGGAGTATCCCCGCGGAAATGCCGACCGTCTGGGCGCACCTGCCGCAAAGAGGTGCGCCCTTTTTCTGCCGGTCAGGCCGAAAGGAAGGAATCAATTCACCATGCCCCATCTGCATAACAACACCCTGTTTATTCTGCTGTGCTGCCTGGCCGGAGTGCCGGTCTTCTTCTCCGTGCTGAGAGGCTCCGGCCGCGCCCAGCGCCTGTTCCGCCGCAGACAGAAACGAAAAGGAGACTGAATCTATGGACAAGCTGGACCTCACCCGCCTGCTGCGGGAGCATCCCTACCCCGGCCGGGGCATCCTGCTGGGCCGCTCCGCCGACAACCGGAAGGCGGTCGTCGCCTATTTCATCATGGGCCGCAGCGAGAACAGCCGCAACCGCGTCTTCGAGGCCACAGAGGACGGCATCCGCACCCGCGCCTTTGACGAGAGCAAAATGACCGACCCCTCCCTGATTATCTACCACCCGGTCCGCCTGCTGCCGAACGGCCTGACCGTGGTGACCAACGGGGACCAGACCGACACCATCCGGGACGCCATTGCCCAGGGCCGCTGCTACCGCCACGCCCTGAACACCCGGGAGTTCGAGCCCGACGCCCCCAACTACACCCCCCGCATCTCCGGGGTGGTCAAGCCGGACGGCAGCTACAATCTGTCCATCCTCAAAAACCTGGACGGGGACCCCTCCTGCTGCTGCCGGTACTTCTTTGAGTACGGCTCCCCCGCCGCCGGCACGGGCCACTTCATCCACACCTATCAGGAGAACGCCGAGCCCCTGCCCTCCTTCCGGGGAGAGCCCCGGCGGGTGGCCGCGGACGCCCCCGACGCCCAGGCCCTGGCCAGGCAGCTGTGGGACAGCCTGAACGGGGACAACAAGGTCTCCCTCTTCACCCAGTATATCGACCTGGCGGACGGATCCCGGGAGACCGTCATCATCAACAAGCACGGGTAAGTCCCTCTGCTCTGAAAGGAGTTGCGGTATGGAGCTTTCTGATTTCAACCCCCTGGACACCGGCCTGGAACAGCCCATCCTGGCGCTGCTCCAGGCGCGGCGGGACGCCTCCCCCCGGACCGCCTGCGGCCGGGAACAGTTTCTCGCCCTGCTGGCCGGGGTCCCCGCCCTGCGGAAAACCCCCGGCCTCCCCGGCCCCGGCGAGATGGGCGGGGACTACTTCACCACCCTGCCCCGCTGCGGCTCTCCCCTGGACGAGGCCGCCTGCCGGGCCCACCTGAAGGGGGTTTTCGGCATTACGGACAAGGACTCCCTGCTGGAGTTCTGCGACCGGGAGATCCTCTGCCACAGCCAGTATCTGGACTTCGAGGGCTTTTGGGAGAACCGTCCGCCCTTCGACCTGAGCCAGCTGGAGGAGGGGCCTCGGGAGTTCTTCCAGT
Organism: Lawsonibacter sp.; assembly: GCA_022795855.1. Classification (GTDB taxonomy): domain Bacteria; phylum Bacillota; class Clostridia; order Oscillospirales; family Oscillospiraceae; genus Lawsonibacter. Next base: position 4,403 of record JAAWHL010000027.1, on the reverse strand, counting down.
CCGCCCGGGACTTCTCCGCCCAGTTCTACCCCGTGACGGGACACCGGGGCTATCTGGCCTGGGATATCAGCGAGTGCACGGGCCATCTGCGCGCCGGCCTGGCCTGCGGCCTGCTCACCCGGGAGGAGTTTGACCAGCTGGCCGAGCACTGGATTGTCCAGGCCCAAATCTTCCGCAGCTGGGCGGAGTACGCCGCCAGCCTGGTGTGCGGCGCGCTGTACTGGGATTTCCGCCAGGGCGCCCGGCTGCCCCAGCTTCAGAAAAGCCAGGAGATGTGGCTGAAGCTGGTCAGCCTTCTGCTGGACGACGGCGGCGCCTGGGGGAGCGGCCTGTGGTACGTCCCGCCCCGGAAAAAGCCCTACAAGCTGTGGCCGCCGGAATTCCGGCTCTATCTCCCCCACTGGCACGAGCCCAACGGCTGCTTTGCCACCGACCACATCACCGTGCTGGGAAAAAAGGTGGGCTGGTGCTACCGGGAGGAACCCGACGGCCAGTTCCCCGACAGCGGCTGGCGGTTCTTCTCCGGGGAGGAGAGCGACGATTACGTCAACGACCTGGAGCACACCGGGGTCTATGACCTGAACAGCATCTGCAACTGTGACCCGGAGATTCTGCCCCTGCTCTCCGCCCCCTTCGGCACCGCCTACGCCCGGGGCGCGGACGGGAAATTCCATGCGGAGCAGTACGCTCCGTCCAAGGACAGAAAGGAGCACGCCACATGACCGAGCTGGAACTGAAATACGGCTGCAACCCCAACCAAAAGCCTGCCCGCATCTTCATGGAGCGGGGCGAGCTGCCCCTGGAGGTGCTCAGCGGCCGGCCGGGATACATCAATTTTATGGACGCCCTCAACTCCTGGCAGCTGGTCAAGGCCCTGAAAAAGGCCACCGGCCTGCCTGCCGCCGCCTCCTTCAAGCACGTCTCCCCCGCCGGGGCGGCCCTGGGCCTGCCCCTGTCCGATACGGAGCGCCGCGTCTTCTTTGCCCCGGAGGGGGACCTGTCCCCCATCGCCTGCGCCTACATCCGGGCCCGCGGGTCCGACCGGCTGTGCTCCTTCGGGGACTGGGCCGCCCTCAGCGACCCCTGCGACGAGGACACCGCCCGCTTCCTGTCCGCCGAGGTGTCCGACGGGGTCATCGCCCCCGGCTACACCGAAAAGGCCCTGGAGATTCTCAAGGCCAAGCGCAAGGGGGGGTACAACGTGGTCCGGATTGACCCGGACTACCAGCCCGCCCCCATTGAGCGGCGGAGCATTTTCGGCATCACCTTCGAGCAGGGGTACAACGACCTGTCTATCAATGAGTCCATGCTGGAAAACATCGTCACCCAAAACCGGGATCTGCCCCTCCAGGCCAGGCACGACATGCTCCTGGCCCTGATTACCCTGAAGTACACCCAGTCCAACTCGGTGTGCTATGTGAAGGACGGCCAGACCCTGGGGGTGGGCGCAGGCCAGCAGAGCCGCATCCACTGCACCCGTCTGGCGGGGAACAAGGCGGATATCTGGTGGCTGCGCCGGCACCCCAAGGTCCTGGATCTCGCCCTTCCCGCGGATATCCGCCGCCCCGACCGGGACAACGCCATCGACGATTTCATTGCCGGCGGCCTGACCCGGGAGGAGAAAGCGGAGTGGATTGCCGGCCTGTCCGGCGTAACCCTGGGCTCCGACGCCTTCTTCCCCTTCGGCGACAACGTGGAACGGGCGCGCCAGTCCGGCGTGCAGTACATTGTCCAGCCCGGCGGGTCCATCCGGGACGGCCAGGTCATCGAGACCGCCGACAAGTACGGTATGGTCATGGCCTTTACCGGAATGCGGCTGTTCCACCATTAAGCAGGACATTTTGTGCGCATTTTAATCAGTGAGGTGCAATATTATGAAGGTTCTAGTCGTAGGCGGAGGCGGCCGCGAGCACGCCGTCTGCTGGAAGCTGGCCCAGTCCCCCAAGGTGACGGAGCTCTTCTGCGCGCCGGGCAACGCCGGCATCGCCCAGTTGGCCCGGTGCGTGCCCATCAAGGCCGACGATGTGGAGGCGATGGTGGCCTGGGCCAAGGAGAACGCCATGGATTTTGTCATGGTGGCCCCCGACGACCCCCTGGCGCTGGGGATGGTGGACGCCCTGGAGGCGGCGGGCATCCCCGCCTTCGGCCCCCGGAAAAACGCCGCTGTGATTGAGGCCAGCAAGGCCTTTTCCAAAGAGCTGATGAAAAAATACCGCATCCCCACCGCAAGGTACGAGACCTTTGCCGACATGGACGCCGCCCTGGCCTATGTGGAGCAGCAGGGCGCACCCATTGTGGTGAAGGCAGACGGCCTGGCCCTGGGCAAGGGGGTCATCGTGGCCGCCACCGTGGAGGAGGCCAAAAGCGCCGTGCGGGCCATGATGGAGGAGGGCCGGTTCGGCCGGAGCGGCGCCACCGTGGTGATTGAGGAGTGCATGACCGGCCCCGAGGTGACGGTGCTGGCCTTCTGCGACGGGGAGCATCTGGCCTGTATGCCCTCCAGCCAGGACCACAAGCGGGCCTATGACGGCAATCAGGGCCCCAATACCGGCGGCATGGGCGCCATCTCCCCCTCCCCCAACTACACCCCCGAGATTGCCGCGCGCTGCATGGAGGAGATTTTTCTGCCCACCGTGGCCGCGCTGAAGGCGGAGGGCCGCCCCTTCCGCGGGGTCCTCTACTTCGGCCTGATGCTCACCCCCCAGGGGCCCAAGGTGGTGGAGTACAACGCCCGCTTCGGCGACCCGGAAACCCAGGCGGTGCTTTCCCTGCTGGACAGCGACCTGATGGACATCTTTGAGCGCTGCGCCGCCGGCACCCTGGACCAGGCGGACATCCGCTGGAAGGAGGGCGCGGCCTGCTGTCTGGTGCTGGCCTCCGGAGGCTACCCGGTCCGGTATCAGAGCGGCTACCCCATCTCCGGCCTGGAGGAGGCGGGCAGATCCGCCAACGTCTTCCACGCCGGCACCAGGGCCGGGGAAAACGGGGAAATCCTCACCGCCGGGGGCCGGGTGCTGGGGGTCACCGCCCTGGGCAATACCCTGGAGCAGGCCGTCTCCAACGCCTACGCCGCCGCCGCGCCCATCTCCTTCCGGGACATGCACTTCCGCAAGGACATCGGCCGGGTATGAGCGAATCAATCCGGGGCGTCGTATTTGACGTGGACGGCGTCCTCTTTGACACCGAGCGCCTGACCTTCCGCACCTGGACGGAGGTGGGCGCTCAGATGGGCTGGCCCCAGACCGGGGAGCGGTATCTGGAGTTTGTGGGGCAGAACCGGACGGATATTCTCCGGAAAATGGAGCTGGTTTTCGGCCCCCAGTTCCCGGGAGCCGAATTTATGGCCGCCTGCTCGGAGCGCTCCCAGCAGCGTATGGAGCGGGAGGGGTGCCCCTGAAGCCGGGCGTCCGGGAGATTCTGGACTTTCTCCGCCTTCAGGGCATCCCCGCCGCCCTGGCCACCTCCACCGGCCGGGTGCGCACCCTGCGCCGCCTGGAGCTCACCGGCTTGGGGGAGTATTTCCAGACCGTCGTCACCGGCGACCAGGTGGAGCACAGCAAGCCGGACCCGGAGATTTACCTGCTGGCCTGCCGGGCCCTGGACACGCCCCCCGGCCAAACTCTGGCCGTGGAGGACAGCCGCAACGGCATTCTCTCCGCCCATGCCGCCGGGATGCCGGTGGTGATGGTCCCCGACATGATTCCCCCCGCCCCGGAGCTGGAGGCCCTCCTCTGGCGGCGGTGCGCCTCCCTTTCGGAGCTCCGGGATGTCCTGCTGTCCCGCAGCCTTCAGCTGTAGCCATGGATGCGGCCTGCCGGGGCTCTGCCCCGGACCCCGCCGCCCTTTGAAAAGGGCGGCCCGAAACTTTTGCACTTTTCTATCAAGTCCCAATTTTTCCTTGTGTCGATTCGGCATACCGAACAAAACGGTTTTATGATAAAAAATAATAGCGAAAAGAGAACAGTTTTAGCGAAAAAAACAGAAAACAGGAGATGGTGACGCATGGCGGCCAGGAAAATTCGTTTATAGTGTTCCGCAATATGGCTGTCTATGCAGATACCCTCTAATTCCGTGTTGGTTGGTACGTTTCCCTGCATTAGCAGAAACAAAATTGAAAATAGCGTTGAAACAAAGGTAATATGGGCGAAAGCCCAAATGAAAGGCGTTCCGAAAGGAGCGCCTTTTTTATTGCCTGGAAAGGAGGGCCGGAACATGGCCGCAGAGACATTCTTCAATTATTACTACGGAGACGAGAGCAATCAGTTTTCTTTCTACCGCATTCCCCGCCAGCTTGTCACCGGGGAACTGTCAACGCCGATATGAAATTGTAAGAAAACGCCGAAGAAATTTTGTAGTTTTTCGGCGGTGGTGGGTAACAAAATCAGCAGCTGCCTTGCTCAAAA
>JAAWHL010000026.1 GCA_022795855.1 Lawsonibacter sp. | reverse complement strand
GGCCAGCCGCCGGGCGTCCTCCAGCTCGAACCGGGGCTGAAAGGGGGAGGAGACGCAGTAGGCCCGCACCCGGCAGCCGCAGTCCCTGGCGGCGCGGAGGAGAAAGGCCGAGTCCGTCCCGCCGGAGAAGGCCAGGGCCGCCCGGGGATGCCCGATGAAAAATTCCTGGAGAGTCAAGAAAAAGCGCTCCTTTCAAGTGATTTGAGCTTGTGGGGAAACCGTCCGTGCGCCCGGACGCCGGCCTCTCGCCGTCCGGGCCGGGCCGGATTGCATTTCAGCAGGGGCCTTCCTCCCCGCCGGAGAGCAGAGCGCCGCCGATTTCGGTGACGCATACCAAAGCGGCGATGAGAAAGCCGCCGGGGATGAGCACCATCCACCACGCCCCGCCCAGCAGGGCGCTTTGCGACAGGGAGAGCATACCGCCCCAGGAGACGGTGTCCAGGGGCAGGCCCATGCCCAGGAAGCTCAGGGCGGCCTCGGCGGCGATGGCGCCGCGGATGTTCATCACCGCCATAAACAGGATGGAGGGCAGCACGTTGGGGGCCAGGTGCCGCCGGAGGATGTGGAAAAAGCCGCCGCCCATACACCGGGAGGCCGTCACATACCCGCTGTGCCGCAGCCGGCGCACCTGGGTGCGTACCGCCTTGGCCATGGCGGGCCAGCTGACCGCGCCGATGGCCAGGGAGAGGGACCACACCGACGCGTCCCCCAGAAGGGCCTGGATCAGCAGGATGAGCAGCAGCTCGGGCAGGCTGAGCAGGATGTCGGTCAGGCGGGTCAGCAGGCCGTCCAGCCGGCGGGGTGCCAGCCCGCCCGCCGCGCCCAGGACCAGGGCCAGAAGGGCGGACAGGGCGGCGGACAGAAGGCCCACGGTGAGGGACACCCGGCCTCCGTACCAAATCATGGAGAAGATATCCCGGCCCAGGGTGTCCGTGCCGAACCAGGATTCCCGGCTTGGAGGGAGGCTGCTGCGGGCCAGGTTGGGAAGGGCGGCCTCCGGGGGGAGGAGAAGGGGGCAGAGCAGGCAGGCCAGGGCGAGGGCGGCCAGGAAGAGAGCCGCAGCTGCGGTCCCCCGGGGGACGCGCCGGGGGGGCGGGGGAGGGGGGAGATCCTCCGGCGGCCGGAAGAGCGCCGGGGTGAAGCCGTCACGGTCCATAAGGGGCTGCCTCCTCCCGTTCTCCGCCGTCCAGGCGGGGATCCAGCCGCGCGCCGGCGGCCTGGGCCAGCATTCCGCACAGCATGACCGCCCCGCCCGAAAGCAGGCACAGGGCTGTCAGCAGATTGTAGTCGTGATACCGGGCGCTCTCGTAGGACAGGGAGCCCAACCCCGGATAGGAGAAGAGGGTTTCCACCAGATAGGTGCCCCCCAGGATGTGGGGCAGAGCGGCGGCCATGGTGCTGAGGTAGGGGGGCAGAGCGCTCCGGAGGCAGCGGCGCAGGAGCACCTGTCCCCGGCTCAGGCCGGCGGCCCGGGCGAGGAGGGCGCAGTCCCGGCGAACCTCCTGGGCCAGGAGGCTGCGCATCAGGCAGGCGTAGTACCACAGGTGGCTGAGCACCACCGCCGTCAGGGGGAGCACAAGGTGGGCGGCCCGGTCGGCCGGACCGCCTCCGCCCCCCATGGAGTAGGCCCCGCCGCTGGGCAGCAGGTCCAGGGCGGCGGAGAAGACGAGGATCAGCACCAGGGACAGCCAGAACTCCGGGATGCAGCTGGAGAGGGTGCCCGCCCGGCACAGGAGCCGGTCCAGCGGACGGCCCTCCTGCCAGACGCACAGCAGGCCCAGCAGAGGGGCGAGGAGGAAAATCAGCAGGAATCCGCCGCCCCCCAGAAGCAGGGTGTTGCCGACCCGGCCGGAGATGACCTCCGCCACGCCGGTCCGGTACTGAAGGGAGACGCCGAAGTCCCCCCGCACCGCGCCGGACAGCCAGCGGAGGTACTGCCTCCAGACAGGGCCGTCCAGGCCCAGCCGCTCCAGCGTGCGGGCCCGCTCCTGGGGGGACAGGCGCTCGGCCCGCTGGCCGTAATAGGCGGTCAGCGGGTCCCCGGGGGCCAGCCGGGCGGCGAAAAACACCGCCGCAGACAAAACCAGCAGGCTGAGGAGAAACAGCAGCAGCTTTTTTCCCAAAAGAATCCAAATTTTCATTGCGCCGGCCCCCTTATGCCCAGAGCACAAAGTGCTCCGGGGAGACCTCCCGCAGCTCCCCCTCGGGGGAGAAGGACTCCGGGTCAAAGGGGACCGGCCGACGCGCCCGCTCCCGCCGGGGGTCAGGGAGGAGGACGGCGGACACCAGCGCCCGGGTGAAGGGGTGCAGGGGGCGGTCAAAGAGCTCCTGGGCGGGGGCGAGCTCCACCAGCCGGCCCCGGCACATCACCCCCACCCGGCCGCAGAGGCAGCGTACCGCCGGCAGGTCGTGGGAGATGAACAGAAGGGTAAAGCCGCGCTCCTGCCGCAGGCGGCGGAACAGGTTGAGGATCTGGGCCTGGACGGACACGTCCAGGCTGGCGGTGGGCTCGTCGGCCGCCAGCAGCTCGGGTTCCATGGACAGGGCCCGGGCGATGGCCACCCGCTGCCGCTGTCCGCCGGAGAGCTGATGGGGATACTTGTCCAGAAAGGAGGCGTCCAGCCCCACGCAGCGCAGCTGGAACTCCGCCTCCGCCCGCAGGGTCCCCCGGGGCGGCGGGACGCGGTGGATGGCCAGGGGTTCGGCCACCAGGTCGGCTACCCTCATGCGGGGGTCCAGGCTGGAGGCGGAGTCCTGGAAAATCAGCTGCCGGGCGGTGTGAAGCAGCCTGCGGTGCCGCCGGAGCTGCTTGGGGTCCCATACGTCGATGCCCCGGTAAAGGACCCGCCCCTTCTGGGGGCGCAGCAGGCCCATGACGCACCGGGCGGCGGTGGATTTGCCGCAGCCGGACTCCCCCACCAGCCCGAAAATCTCCCCCCGCCGGACCTGGAAGGAGAGGTCGTCCAGGGCGGAGACCGGCCGGCCGGGTGCCAGGGGGAAACGGTGGGCAAGGTGCTGTACATCCAGTAATATTTCGCTCAAAATATTCACCTCGTATTGGAAAAGGCGGCCTGGGACGCCCGGGGGTCCAGCAGCCAGGAGGCCGCCCGGTGGGTGGGGGAGACCTGGAACATGGGGGGCGGTTCCCGGAAGTCGATTTCCAGGGCGTGCCGGTTCCTGGGGGCGAAGGGGTCCCCCGGGGGAGGGTTCAGCGGAGAGGGAGGCGTGCCGGGGATGGTGTGCAGCGGCTCGCCCGGCCGGGCCAGGGCGGGCAGGCAGGCCAGCAGCTCCCGGGTGTAGGGGTGCCGGGGGTCATAAAAAATGTCCTCCGCCGTGCCGGTCTCCAGGATTTTCCCCGCGTACATCACCGCCACGCGCTGGGCGCACCGGGCTGCCGCCCCCAGGTCATGGGTGACCAGCACGACGGCGGTGTTCAGTTTGCGGCGGATGTCGTCCAGCAGGTCCAAAATCTGAATCCGGACGGTAGGGTCCAGGGCGGTGGTGGGCTCGTCGGCCAGGAGCAGCCTGGGACTGCCGGCCAGGGCGGCGGCCAGCACCGCCCGCTGGCGCATCCCGCCGGACAGGCTGTGGGGGCAGAGCCGGGCCCGCTCCCGGGCCCGGGGGAGGCCGGTCAGCTCCAGCAGCTCCAGCGCCCGGGCCTCCCGCTGGGCCCGGGACAGCCCGGGGGCGTGAACCCCCACCGCCTGGGCGATTTGCGTCCCCACGGGGAGGGTGGGGTCCAGGGCGGCCATGGGGTCCTGGAGCACCAGGGAGAGCAGCCGCCCCCGGAGCCTGCACGCCTCCCGCTCGCTCAGGGCGGCGACGTCCCGGCCGTCCACCAGGATTTTGCCCGATTTTATCCGGGCGGAGGGGGGCAGCAGCTTCAGGATGCTGCGGCACAGCGCGCTCTTGCCGCAGCCCGACTCCCCTACAATGGCCAGCGTCTGGCCGGCCTCCACAGAAAAGGACACGTCCCGCACCGCCTGAACCTCCCCCTGGGGGGTGTCAAAGCTGACGGACAGATTGGTTACCTCCAGCAGCGGCATAGCTCCCTCCCGACTGCCTGTTCCGGCCCGCTCCGGAGGCCGGCACGCCTCAGGGCGGGAAACAGGCGCTAACGCTCCAGCGTCCATTCGGTGATGTTCCAGAAAATGCCGACCCCGTGGTGGCCCATCACCGTACCGGGGGTGATGCCCTCCAGCCCCCGGACGGACACGTAGTCCGCGTCCACATAACACAAAAAGGCGAAGGCGGGGTCCCGGGCCAGCTCCTCCTGGAACCGGCCGTAGGCCTGGGCCCGCAGGCCGGGGTCGGAGGTCTGGCGGGCCTGGGTCAGGAACCGGTCCACCAGGGGGTTGGAGTAGCCCGAGTAGTTGGCCCCCTTGTCCGTGCCGAATACCTTGTAGGTGTGGTCGTCGGCGTCAAAGGGGCTGCCCCAGCCGATGAGATAGGCCATCTGGTTTCCCCAGTCCACCACGGCGGGCACCTCCACGGTGCAGCCGATGCCCACCTGACGCAGCTGCTGGGCGGCGGCCTGGGCCATCTCCAGCCGCACCTGGTCCCCGGCCCCTACGCTGAGGACAAAGCCGGCCCGCTCCCCGCCCCGGACGTAAAAGCCGTCCTCTCCCCGGACAAAGCCGGCGGCCTGAAGGAGTTCCTCCGCCCGCCGGGGGTCATACTCCCAGCGCTCCACATCCGGGTTGAGGTAGGCATTGCGCTGAAGCGGGCTGTAGGCGGCCTCGCCCCGGCCCAGGAGCACCGCGTCCAGAATGGCCTGCCGGTCCAGGGCGCAGCAGACGGCGGGGATGAGCTCCCGGTTCCTGGTCCAGTATTCGTTGTGGAAGTTGAACAGAATGCCCCGGTAGTCGGAGGTTTTCATCTCATACACCAGAAACTCCTCCCGGTCCCGGAAGCGCAGGGCGTCCCGGGGGGCCAGCAGGGCCAGGTCCAGCTCGCCCGCCTCCATCTGGAGGGCTCTGGCGCTGTCATCCGCCACGAATTTGAAGATTACGGAGGGAATCCGGGCGGGGCCCCGGAAATAGTCCTCGTTGCGCACCAGGGTGACAGCCTGCCCTTCGTCCCAGCGCTCCAGCCGGTAGGGGCCGGTGCCCACGGGGGCGCGGAAGAAGGGGGAGGCCTGCATGTCCTCCCCCTCCAGCAGGTGCCGGGGGAGGATGGGCATGGCCATGTAATCCAGAAAGGCGGCGTTGGGAGCGGCCAGCCGGAAGACGGCGGTGTGGTCGTCGGGCACGTCAATTTCCAGCACGTCCTCGAAGTTGGGGGCGTTTTCCGAGCCGTTCTCCGGGTCCATCACGGCCTCAATGGTGAATTTCACATCCCAGGCGGTGAAGGGCGTCCCGTCGTGCCAGAGGACGCCCTCCTCCAGGAAAAAGGTGCAGGTCCGGCCGCCGTCGGTGAAGCTCCAGTCCTGGGCCAGGCCGGGGACCACTTGGTTGTCCCCGTCGTGGGCGGTCAGGCCGTCAAAGAGGAGCAGGTTGATTTCCCCGTGCTCGTCCATGGCGGGGTTGATGCGGGTGAAGCTGCCGCTGCCGTAAATCAGGGCCTCCCGCCGGGGCTCCGAGGCGGACGGGACGGCCCGGCAGGCGGTCAGCCCCAGGCATAGGGCGAGAAAAATGAGGAGGCGTCTCAAGGTCTTCCTTCCTTTCCGTGAAAACGTGCCGCCCCCGGTTTTGCGGAAGAAAAAAAGGCATACGGCAAAAATAAGCCGTATGCCTTCCTGACATACCTTGTTCAAAACGGGGGCGCGGAGAAAAGGGAGCTTCAGCCCCCGGCATCTGCTTCCGGCAGATTTTTTTCTATTATACCGAAAAAATTCCGGGGTGTCAACCGTCAAATGAGACAGTCCTTGATGCGGGCCACGGCCTCCTGAATCAGCCGGCTCAGATTCAAATCAGGCACGCCCACCACAATATTGTCGCAGTGGTTGACGGGAATCAGAATCCGCTTGGCGCTGCTCTGCCCCACCGCACAGGCCATGGCGGGAGTGATTTCCCCCAGCAGAGCGTCGGCGATGACGATGCCGATGGGGCCGGCAATCACGTCCGCCCGGCGGCAGGCCACGGCAACGGCGTTTTCTCCGGTGGCGGCGGCGTCCGCCCCCGCCTTCAGCATGGCGGAGGCGGCCAGGCTGTTGGCCCCCACAGCCGTGATATGGGCCTGGGGAAGCTCTTTTTTCAGGGCGGACACCAGCTGGCGGCCGATGCCGCCGCCCTGGGCGTCAATCACTAAAATCCGGGGCATAGTCTCTCTCCCTTCTATTCCCTGTGTACAGGGGGCCGCCAGGGGGCGGGCTTCAGGACCTCCCCCGCCTCCAGGACCTCGATGCTCCCCGCGGAGGCGTCCAGCAGGCGGGCGGCGAACGGCGCGGCCTGCTCCTCCGGGATCAGGACGGACAGCAGCACGTCCGCGCCGTAGTCCACCCGCTCCTCCACGCCGCCGTGGCGGGACACCTCCCGGCGCGTCTCCTCAAACTGGGCGTAGGAGCAGGGCACCTCCATGGACACCCACCGGCGCACCACCGACACGCCCGCCGCGTCCAGCGCGTCCTTGGCGCTCTGGGTATAGGCCCGCACCAGGCCCCCCGTCCCCAGCAGCACCCCGCCGAAATACCGGGTGACCACGCACACCGCGTTCTCCACACCCTCCCGCTGGAACACGCTGAGCATGGGCTGGCCGGCGGTGCCCTGGGGCTCCCCGTCGTCGGAGTACCGGACCGGCCCGTTCCGGAGGAGGTAGCACCAGCAGTTGTGCCGGGCGTCATAGTGCAGCTTTCTGGCCTCCTCAATGCGGCGGCGGGCCTCCTCCTCGCTGTCCGCAGGCCAGACCCGGCCGAGGAAGCGGGAACGCTTTTCCACCAGCTCCGCCTGGCCCGGGCCGGAGGGGATGTAATATTCGGTCATAGGGGCCTCCTGCTTTTTGGTTTGCAAAAAAGAAAATCCGGAGTATAATGAATGGGAAACCGGTTTATCCGGATTTTATAAAACAGTATATCACGGAACGGACCGCATGGAAAGGGGCAATTGCAATGAAAACAGGGCTGGTATTGGAGGGCGGAGCTCTCCGGACAATTTTTTCCAGCGGCGTGTGCGACGCCATGCTGGAGGGGAACGTGATGGCCGACTATGTCATCGGGGTGTCCGCAGGCATCGCCTACGGGGTCAGCTACGTCTCCCGTCAGCCCCGCCGCAATCTGGAGATTCTGACCCGCTACGCCAACGACCGGCGCTACATGGGGATGAACAACCTGGCCGACAAGAAGAACCGCAGCTACTTTGGGCTGGAGTTTGCCTATCAGACCATTCCAAACGAGCTGGTGCCCTTTGACTATGAGGCCTTCGAGGCCTATCCGGGCCGGGTGGAGGCGGTGCTGACCGACCTGGAGACGGGGGAGGCCTCCTATCAGGAGGTTCCCCGCCGGGACGAGAAGTTTTTGGTGCTCCAGGCCACCTGCGCCCTGCCGCTGATGTTCCCTGTGTTCCATATCGGCGGCGGGAGCTATCTGGACGGCGGCGCGGCGGACTCCATCCCCTACGAGCGGGCGTTTGCCCAGGGGTGCGATCAGGTGATGGCGGTACTGACCAAGCCCCGGGACTTTGTGCGCAGGCCGGAAAAGCTGATGCCGCTGATTCGGCGGAAATACCGGCAGTACCCCAACTTCTGCCGGGCGATGGAGGAGCGGCCCCGGCGGTACAACGAGAGCCGGGAGCGGCTGTTCCAGCTGGAGCGGGAGGGAAAGGCCCTGGTCATCGCCCCGGACAGCACCCTGGGGGTGTCCCGCATTGAGCGGGATACGGAGAAGCTGAAGCTGCTTTGGGCCGAGGGCTACCAGATGGCGGTGGACCGGATGGAGGAGATTCGGGAGTTCTTCAGCCGCTGACGGTCCCGGATTCCCCGGTTCCGGCCAGGGCCAGCAGAGCCAGCACGTCCCCCAGCACCTCGAAAAACGCGGCCAGCTTGGCGGTGGCGGCGGAGGGCTGGCGGGTCATCAGAATGACGGCAATGACGACGGCCAGGACCACCAGCAGCCAGGCGTCGGAGCGGAACAGGTCGGACAAAAAACCACCTCCCATCCAATTCTATGCAAAAGCTCCGGAAAGGGGAAGAAAAAAGCCTCCGGCGCGGGTCCCAACAGACCCGCGCCGGAGGCTTTTTTCAGCAGAGAGGGAAGCTCAGACGGCAATGATGCGCACCCTGTGGCCCACGGGGTCGATGTACAGGGTCATGTCGTTGGAGTAGGCGCGGATATCGTCCAGGGAGCTGATCCAGCTGCCGGTGTTGCGGATGTACCCCTCCACCTTGGAGGAGACCAGATAGACGGTGCCTCTGGCGTTGACATACCACTTTCCGCCGTCCTGGAAGAAGTCGGAGCGCTTCACGCCCGTCACCTCGTCCAGCATGAAGACGTTGGCGGCCACCTTGCTGCCTCCCACGGTGCGGGCGCTGTCGGCCACGCCGCCGAAGCTGTTGTCCTTGAAGTCCTGGCCGGTAATCAGGGCCCCCAGGCCGCCGCTGCCGTTGGTGACCGAGACGGTGGTGTTCACGGCAGTGAGGTCGCCCATGCCGCTGGAGACGCTGCCCCGGCGGAGGATGCCGTAGGTGTAGGCGTCGCCGGTGACGGCGTTGAGAATCAGCACGTCCACCATGCCGGAGGAGTTCAGGTGGTAGGCGTAGAGCTGATTCTGGGGGATGGTTTCCGCCTCCAGGTCGCTGAGAGTCAGGGGGGCCATGGCGCTGCTGCCGATGGACTCATAGATCCGGGCGCCGGCGGCCACGGTGTACTTGCCCAGGGTCATGTTGGTCAGGCTGAAGTCCCCGGGGATGGAGGTGCTGGAGATGCGGCTGACATTCAGGGTGTTGCCCTTGGAGGCGGAGATGGTAACCACCCGGTCCTGGGCGTAGTCGGGCACGGAACCGGAGAGCTTGACGGTGGTGCCGTTGGGCAGGTCCAGGACCACACCGTCGCTGCCCGCCCAGCCGGTGGCGGTGGTGCGCACCTCGCTGGTGGGGGCGGCCAGGCCGGCCACCTGGCCGTCGGCGGTGAGCAGCAGGACGACGGAGTCGCCCGCCTTGAACTGGCTGATGCTCTCCAGGGCGCAGTCCAGCACGGGGAAGTCGTGGCCCAGCACGGTAATTTTTTCCGGGGTAGCCAGGTTGGGAGTGGCCGTCTCATACACGCAGGTCAGGCGCAGGTCGCTGACCACCAGGGTGTTGGAGAAGGGGTCGTAGGTGATGACGTCATAGGGCTTGATGTCGTTGAAGCGGATGGCCTGGTTGTCCTTTTTGATGGTGTAGCCGGCCGCTCCGCCGGTCAGCTGGCTGAAGGCCCCGGCGGTCAGATGGCCGGTGACCACGTAGGCCTCGGTGGCGGTCAGCCCGCCGGAGGCGTAGTACACGCCGGTGACGGTGCCGTCGGTCAGGAACAGAGTCACCTGGGAACCGGCCCGCAGGTCTACCCAGAGCTTGCTGTAGGTGCTCTGGGGCTCGTCCTCGCTGTTGGTGTAGGCGGGCGTGGAGCCGGCCACGGTGTAGCGGGTGCCGTCGGTGCCCTGGAGATAGGCGGCCTGGGCGTCCCCGGCCAGAGTGATGGTGACGGAGGTGGACCCGTCGGGCACAAAGGCGGCAATCTGGTTTTTCTCATTGAGCACCAGCGCGCCCCGCAGGCCCTGCAGTCCGGTGGGGTTCACGCTCCCGGCGGCGGGGCGGAAGGTGCCTGCCGAGGTGCGGATGGCCCCGGTGGAGCCGCCGTCGGTGACGTTGACCGCCACCAGGGTGACGTCCTCCTGGACCTTGCCCAGGGTCTCATAGAACTTGCCGCCGCTCTTGGTCTCGCTGCGCAGCAGGTTGACAAACAGCTGGGCGGCCTGGGCCCGGGTGATGGGGGAGGCGGCCCCCAGGCCGCTTACGCCGTCGGACAGGCCCACGGCGCCGGCCAGGTTCAGGTAGCCGGCGGGCCAGACCGCGCCCACGTCGGTGTCGCTGTAGCCCAGCATCCGGATCAGGATGGTGACGGCCTGGGCGTAGGTAATCAGGCTGTCGGGCTTGAACTGGCCGGTGCCCGTGCCTGAAATCAAGCGGCTGCCGGCCTCCTTGTCGCCGCCGCCGATGGTGATGGAGGAGGCAAGGTTGATGTACCCCCGGGCCCAGTGGGAGGAGGTGACGTCGGTGAAGATGGTGCGGGTGGTGTGCCGGGGCACCTCATCCCCCCGGCCCAGCACCTGGACGGCCATGACGCAGAATTCCGCCCGGGTCAGCTGCCCGCCGGGGTTGAAGGTGTTGCCCCCGGAGCCGGACACCACGCCCATCAGGCGCAGCACGTCGGCGTTCAGGGCGGTGGCGCTGTCGCGCACGTCCGTAAAGGACGAGGTGGCCGCCGAGACGGGCAGCGCCAGCGCCGCCAGCGTGGCGGCCAGAACCAGCGCGGCCGTGAAACGTTTCCATTTGCTCAACTTGAATCGCTCCTTATTCTAAAAAGTGTCGGAAGTGGTTAATGTTGTGCATTCTTTTCTTTTACAAAGAAAAGAATCAAAAGAAATTTTGAGAAAACTATGTTTTCTCTCGGGTATCCCGGCTGTGTCCAAACAGGTCGAAACGAATATATATTCTGAAAGCAAAACGCAGTTTTGCGGTAAAAAGTTCTTTTTGATTCTTTTTCTTTCAAGAAAAAGAATGAACAACAGCCCTCAGTCGGCCCGCAGGGCCACCACCGGCTGAAGGCCCGAGGCCTTGATGGCGGGGTACATGCCGAAGATCAGGCCCAAGGCGATGGAGATGGCGGCGGCCCCCACGGTGATGGCAGGGCTGGGCACCAGGATGATATTGAAGGACAGCTTGCCCACGATCAGGGTGCCCACATAGCCCACGCCGATGCCGAAGATTCCGCCGATGCCGCAGATCATGGCGGCCTCGATGAGGAACTGGACGATAATGCTTTTGCGCTCGGCGCCGATGGCCTTGCGGATACCGATTTCCCGGGTGCGTTCGGTGACGGTGACCAGCATGATGTTCATAATGCCGATGCCGCCCACCAGCAGGGAGATGGCGGCAATGCCGCCCAGGAAGCGCTGCTGCATGGCGTTGGCCTCGTTCTGGTCGTTGATGCTGGTCTGCGGGGAGTCCACGCCGTAGCCGCCCCGGTTGGTGTCGATGATGCCGGAGAGGAAGCCCTTCAGGCCGGTGACCACCACGCTGATGTCGTCGGCGTTTTTCACCTTGACGGTATACTGGTCGATGGGCTGGTTGTCGTTGAAGTACCGGGTCATGGTGTAGGGCAGAACGATGATCCGGTCCTGACGCTTCATGGACTCCACCATATACTGGCTCATATCGTCCTTGCTGTTGGCGGTGATGCCGGCGGCCTTGCTCTGGTAGACCCCGATCACCCGGAAGGGCAGGCCGTTGATGGAGATGGTCTTATCAATGGGGTCGGCAAAGGAGAACAGGTCCTCCGCCGTGGCCGAGCCGATGACGCACACCTGGTTGGAGCGCTTGATGTCCAGGAAGGACAGGTCCCGGCCCCGGGCCAGGGTGTACTCCCGGCACATGCTGAACTGGTCGCTGCCCAGGCACAGGGTGGTGCGGGTGTTCCAGTCGTCGGAGGGGAGGGTTTTGGACTCGTAGGAGATGCGGGTCTCCCGGTAGACCTCCCCCACGGGGGTGACCCCCGCTACCTTGTCGCCCATCCCCAGGCAGTAGTCGTACAGGGCCTGCCCCACGTCGGTGGAGCCCCCCCAGGAGTAGGCGTAGACGCTGATGGTGTTGGTGCCCATGCTCTCGTAGTAGGCCTTCAGGGCGGCGTTCTGGCCCTGGGCGTAGGACACCAGGATGATGACCGCCGCCAGGCCGATGATGATGCCCAGCATGGTCAGCACCGACCGGCCCACGTTGGAGAAAATGGATTTCGCGGCCATTTTTACCGCCTGTCCCAGCTTCATATCCCTGCCTCCTCTCTGGTGCCGTCGGCCACAATGTGCCCGTCAGAGATGCGCACAATCCGCCGGGCGGTGGCGGCGATGCCGTTGTCGTGGGTAATCAGGATGATGGTAGAGCCCTCGTCGTTCAGGGCGTGGAGAATCTCCAGCACGTGCTTGCCGGTTTTGGAGTCCAGGGCGCCGGTGGGCTCGTCGGCCATGATGATGGGCGGGTGGGTGGCGATGGCCCGGGCGATGGCCACCCGCTGCTGCTGGCCGCCGGACATCTCGGAGGGCTTGTGCTTCCAGCGGTCGGCCATAGCCACCCGCTCCAGGGCGGTCATCACCCGCTCCTCCCGCTGCCCAATGGGGACGCCCTGATAAATCAGGGGCAGCTCCACGTTCTCATAGGCGGTCAGGGCGGGAATCAGGTTGTAGCCCTGGAAGATGAACCCGATCTCCTTGTTGCGGATGCGGGCCAGCTGGCGGTCGCTGCGGTCGGTGATGTCGGTGCCGTCCAGGATGTAGTCCCCATAGGTCGGGATGTCCAGGCAGCCCAGGATGTTCATCAGGGTGGACTTGCCCGAACCGGACGCGCCGATGATGGCCACAAACTCTCCCCGGTCGATGGACAGGGACACCCCGTCCAGGGCCCGGACCTCGCTCTCCTTCCCCTCGTTGTATATTTTATAGATGTTTTTGATATCAATCAGCATAGCGTCCCTCCGGCCTCAGCCCCAGGCGCTTTCCACAAGGAAGTTGACAAACACTTCCTCATCCCCGTTCAGGCCGCTCTTGATTTCCACGTTGTAGCTGTCGCTCAGGCCGGTCTCCACCGAGACGGGGTAGAAGCCGTCCTTCTCCGAGGGGTACAGGGGGGGCTGGCCGGGCTCAGGCTCGGGAATGTCCAGGTCCACGGCGTTCTCCGGGCGGGAGCCGGCCTTGATGAACACCACGGAGAAGGTCTCGCCGTCCTCGCCGCTGACGTACTTCACGCTCTGCATGGGCACGGTGATGCAGTCGTCGGACTGGCTGGCCACGAAGGAGTAGTCCAGCCACATGCCGGCCAGCAGGGAGCCGTCGTAGTTGTCCACCGTCAGGGTGACGGGGTAGCTGGTCATGCCGGTGCCCTGCTGGGCCCCGCCCATGTTGATGGCGGACACGGTGCCCATATAGGACATGCCGTTCCAGTCGGACAGCTGCACCATCATGCCGGGCTGGACGAAGGCGATGTTCCGGTCGTCCACGCTGATTTCCACCACCATGTTGGTGGTATTGGAGATGGTGATTACGGTGTCGCCGCTTTTCACCTCCATCCCCTCGGACAGGGTGCAGGAGGTGACGGTGCCGTCAATGGGGGCCACGGCGTTGAAGTTGTCCAGGTCCTTTTTGGCCTTGTCGTAGTCCTCCTGCTTGGCGGCGATGCGCTCGTCGATGTCGTTGGATCCTAAGTAGAGCAGGGGCTCGCCCTCGTACACGTCGGCGTAGTTGAGCAGGGTGCCCAGGCCCACCACGGGGCCGGCGGCCTTGCTGGTGATGGTGCGGGTCTCGTAGTACTGGGTCTTGCCGTTCTCATAGGGGTAGATGTCCGTGCCGTCGGAGGCGGTGAGCACGGCGGAGGCGTCCATGCCGGCGGTCAGGGTGCCGGGGTTATTGAAGACCACCACCACCTCAAAGTGGACGGCACCCTCGGGGGAGATGAAGCTGACCTTGTTGATTTTCTCCACCGTGCCGGTGTAGAAGTCCATGACGGCGGGGATGGAGACGCTGACGCTCTGCCCCACCCGGATGTCCCCCTCGTAGGCGTAGCTGAAGTAGAGGGAGAGCTTCAGCTTTTTGTCGTTGACCAGCTGGGCCACGGTCTGGCCCTTGGCGACGTTGTCGTCAATCTGGAACTCCTGCACCTCCATCAGCTTGCCGGCAAAGGGGGCGGTGACGGTCAGGTTGGCGGCCTCCTCGTACAGGCTCTGCATCTCCTTGGACATCTGGTCCATCTTGTCCTGGGCCTCCTGGCTGGAGATGGTGTACAAAGGCTGTCCGGCGGTGACGATGTCGCCGGGGGCCACCAGAACCTCCTGCACGGTGCCGCTGGCGGTCAGGGTGATGGCGGCCGACTCCTTGGCCATGGCGTTGCCGCTGCCGGTCACCATACTCTGAATGGATCCGAAGCCGGCGGGCTGGGACTGGATCTCACTGTTTACCGCGTCCTGATGGTTCAGAAAGCGGAACAGGAAAAAGCCCCCCACGCCCAGCGCGGCGGCCGTGATGCAGCCGATGATGAGGTTGCGCTTTCTGCGGGTGTTGGGCTTTTTCACAGGGGGCTTGACAGGGGCAGGGGCGGGCGCGGGGGCCGCGGCGGCGGCCTCCGTGGTCTGGGGGGTGGTGATTTCTGGCATGGCTTGGTTCCTCCTACGCGCGTTCCCTCTCGAAAAGCCGGCAAAAAGTGCCGCGCCGGGAGAGGGCATGTCCGGTTTTCTCCATTATATGCCCGCCGGGGGGAAGATGCAATTACAGAAGGGTAACAAATAGTTAAAAAAATCTTAAGAAACGGCCCTGTACCCGGCGGAGCGGGAGCTTTTCTACTATATAGATGAATAAAAAACGAAAAAGTTTCCTGAAAAGGAGAAATTTTTTGAAAAAATCCGCCGCCCCGGCTTTTTCGGGGCGGCGGGGTTCTGCGCAGCGGCCCTAAGCGCAGCGTTTTCAGCCGGTTTTCCTCCGCCGAAGGCGGGGAAAACTGCAAATCAATTTTCTCCGTAGACGCTTCCCTAAACCAGCCCCTTGCCGCGCAGACAGACGTACAAAATCAGCAGGAGGGAGGGGAGGAGCAGCGCCAGCCGGACAATTCTGCGCACCCGGGCGGAGGTGACATGCCGCGTCCCGTCCGGCCTGCGCTGCTCCAGGGGGACCCCGTCCTGAAGCTGCCGGCGCAGGCGAGCCAGGGCCCGCAGGCCAAACAGGGTGGTGACCACGTCCAGGAGATAGAGCGTATAGACGGGAATCCAAATCAAGTAGGTGTAAAAAGGCGTGTTCAGGTACATCCAAACGAGAAGCGCGAGCATTCCGGCCCAGAAGACCAGCTGAGCGGCGCCCGTCAGCCACAGCCGCCTGGACAGCTGCCTCAAGCTCCAGGCCAGGGTGTCCGTGTCGGTGTAGGGCTCCACCGCCCGGGGGTCCTGAGAGACGAAGATGTGAAAATCCATGCGGTAGGTGTCCACAAACTCCCACCCCGCCTCCCGGTAAAGCTCCACCAGCTCCCGGGAGGGGCCGGGGCCGTCCGGTAGCGCAGGCAGGCGGGTTCGCCCCGGCGGAAAACGAAATAGCCCGGGCCGCAGCGCTTCAGCCGCAGGCCCTCCCGGGCGGCCAGCTCCTCCAGCCAGCCCTCCAGGGCCTCGATGTCATAGGGGTTGACCGCGATCTCACGGGTAACCGTGTTCCGCTGTTTTTTCATGCCGCACCTCCATGTTCCGGAATATTGCCTTAAAAAAGCTGCATTCCTCTGAAGCAGAGGCCTCAGCCGCGGGCGTTTCCCCTGTCCCCCAGGGGGACCAGCAGCCAGGGGACAAAAAAGCGCAGAAACCCCAGAAAGGGCACCGTAATCCCAATGCGTTCCGTCAGATAGAGGGACAGGACCGACGGAAAGTTCATCCACTCCAGGGGCGTCCCCATGCGCAGGAAAAAGACTGCGCCGGGGCCGGTGGTGCTGCCGGTGAGCATCTGAATCGCCCACAGGATCAGGCCGTAGGCCACCACAAGGGAGGACGAGACAAAAATCTCCCTTCGGGTCTGGCTGCGCAGCAGGATCAGCCATCCGGCCAGCAGAAAGATCACCATCAGTCCCCCGCTGGTCAAAAGGGACACGGTCCCATCAATCTCCCCCGGCGCAATCACGCCGAACCGCAGCACAATGCGCACATAGCAGGGGATGTAGAGCAGGCCCGCGATGAAGGCCAGCAGCGGAACGCGCCAGAAGCAGTTCCGGAATTTCTTCCAATCCATCTTAAATCTCCTCCTCTCCCTGGAATTCCCATTTCTGATCTTGATTTAACCGCAAAAAGTTCTTTTTGATTCTTTTTCTTTCAAGAAAAAGAATGAACAACCCCCGCCAGCAGGGGCAGATGCTCCTCCAGCCGCTCCTGTCCGCCGTAGTGGAACACGGCCACCCGGCCGCCCAGGCCCAGGGCGGCGCTCTGCCAGATATCGTCCTGACTGTTCCGGCCCAGGATGACAAAGTCCAGGCCGGGGTATGTCCGCTCCTCGTAGGTCCACGTCAGGTTGACCGCCTCCAGATCGGCCAGCCGGGCCCTTGCGATGCTTTTGGCCAGGGCAGGCACCGCCAAATGGTAGTAGCTGCCCTCCAGATGGCAGGCGTAGCGGTACTCCGGCCCGCCCAGGGGGGAGAGAGCCCCGGGCATGGTCCCCTCCTCCAGGCCGTACATGGACTGCGTCACCGTGTAATACACCGGCGAGAGCAGGGAGAACCCCCGGATCACCGCGTTGTCCTCCTCGTGCCGGGAGTGGGGGCCGTAGATCTCCATAAAATCGGTCAGAGGCTCCCGCTCCAGCTCCTCCAGGGTCACATGGGGCCGGGAGAAGTCCCCCAGGGGGAGGGGCTGTTTCATCCACCGGCCCGCAATCAGCGCCCCGGCGACAAGAAGGACCAGGGGGATGGCCATCAGCCGCTGAAATCTCTGCCACCGGGTCAGGCGCACTGCCCTGGGCTCCAGGGGAATCCCGTTCTCCAGGCGGCGGTGCAGGTCCAGCAGCAGGCGGAAAGTGCGCTCGGAGGAGCGCCAGCCCAGGAAAAAGCCGATCAGGAGAAACAGCATCAGCCCGGTGTAATCCAGCAGGAGCAGCGCCGCCCGCCGGGGGCGCAGCACCAGAGGCAGAACGATCCCCAGCGCCAGGATGGCCAGCACCAGCCACCGGCTGACCTGGTAGCTCCGCCGCTGCTTTTTCACCTCCCGGGCCAGGGCGTTCAGGGAATACCCCTGGGTCACCGGGTCGGTGTGCAGCTCGGGCGCGGCGGGGTCGGCCGTGTAGTAGAGAAAATACAGCTTTAGAAACACACTGTCCACATACTCCCAGCCGGAGGCGCGGTACAGCTCCAGCCGGTCCGCCTCCGGCTGCTCCCTCTCGCCGGCGCCCTCCAGGCGGAAGCGGGTTCCGGGCTTTCCCGCGGGGGAAAAGCTGCTGAAGCTGCCGCCCACCCAGTTGGGGAACAGCCCCCGGCAGGCCATCTCCTCCAGCCAGCCCTCCAGGCCCGCCAGGTCGTACAGGGGGACCGGGGTGACCTTCCATACGGTTTTCATAAAAACGCCTCCTCTCACAACTCTGAGTCCGCCAGCGCTGCGGCCAGCAGCTCCAGGGCCCGCTCCGATTTCTCCAGGGGCATGGACAGGGACACCGACACGTTCCCCCGCCGGCCGAACCAGCACCGCTGGGGCTCGCTCCCCTCAAACTGGAAGTCCCGGGCGTACAGCAGGTCAAAGCCGGGGTGCTCCGCCGGATAGGCCCCGGTGTCCCAGAGCAGGTCGGGATTGTGGGAGAGCTCCTCCGCCCGCTTCACGGCGTCGGCCAGGCTCTTGTCCTGCCTCTCCATCCGGCCCCGGACCACCAGCTCTGCGGCGGCGGGGGAGACGGCGCGGTCGCAGTAGAGGTTCAGCCAGACCTCCTCCCGGTCCTCCGTCCGGCCGTCCTCGCAGTAATGCAGCTGCCAGGGGGCCAGCAGGGAGTGCTTCAGCTCGGGCGCGGGGAAGCTGCTGGCCCAGCGCCACTGGTTGGGATCCAGGCGGACGGTCTCCGGTGCGCACACCTGGGCCAGGGTGATGTGGGGGTAGTCCTCCAGGGGGAAATCTGTCTCCCCCCGGCTGTCCAGCCAGATCCCCAGAGGGATGGAGGCGAACAGGGCAATCACCGCCAGCCAGCCGAGCGCGCCCCGCCGGAGGGAGCGGGGGAAGTGCCGGTTCCGGTCCATGGGTACCCCGGCGGCCAGCCGGCGGTAGAGCCGGCGCAGGCCGAGGTACTGGGAAATTTCCGTTACCAGCACGCAGGCCAGGCAGAACAGCATCACCGGCGCGGCGGCCAGGGCCGCGTCCCGGAGAATCAGGTTCATCACCACCAGAAGCGGCCGGGTGAACAGGAGGCCCAGCACGCGCCGCAGATTGAACAGCAGATACAAAAGGATGACCGCCAGGCCGAAGAGCTTCCGCTTCATCAGGCTTTTCATGGTGTAGCTCTGGGTCACCGGGTCGGTGTGCAGCTCGGGGGCGGCGGGGTCGGCGGCCCGGAAGATCAGATAGAAGCTGCGCAGGGTGGTCACATACTCCCAGCCCGACTGGGCGTAGACCTCGTTCTTGTCCGGCTCAATCTCGTAAAACCCTTGGGCCTCCAGCCGGTAGCGCACTCCGGGGGCGGGCTCGCCCGGCCGGAAGACGGCCCGGTAGGCCCCGCACCGGACCAGATGCAGCCCCCGGGCGGCCATCTGACCCAGCCATTCCTCCAGACCGGCGGCGTCGTAGAGCTCGTAGGGCAGCCACTTTTTGACGAATTTCACAGCGCGTTCCTCCTCTCGTCAAAGATTGTCCAGCATCCGGGCAAAGTCGGGGATAAAATCCGCCAGGTCCCGGGAACCCAGGTACTCCACATGCAGCACCGTGCGGCCCCGGAGCAGGATCAGCTGCTGGAACCGCTCCGAGCGGTGGATCATCGCCCGGTCCAGGCCATCCCCGGCCTCCAGCTCCTGATAGGGCCGGGCGCCGGTGTTCCAGCTGGTCCACTCCTCCGCCCGCTTTGCCGCCAGGACGGGCAGGGCGTAGCGGGTAGCCTGGATTTTCAGGTGGGGCACCGTCTCCAGGCTGACCGTGGCGTGGTGATAGGCCCCGTACTGGTGGTAGTACCAGTTTTCCGGCTCCAGCAGCAGGCCGGTGCCGTGGGAGACATAGTCCATATTCTGCATATAGTCCCCGGTCAGGGGGAAGTCCTCCCCCTCGATGTCCGTCAGGGTGACAAACCCCGAGCCCTCCAGGTCGAAGGGCTGAAATTCCCGGCCGGCGACATAGCCCAGGGTCTGGACCAGCACCGGCAGGAGGACCAGCGTCCCGGCGATCAGCAGCCGCCCGCCCCAGCGGGAGGGGGCGGGGGACCGCCCGTCCCGCACTGCCCGGCGGTGGCGCATCAGCAGGAACAGCCCCTGGAAATAGGACAGGTCCACCAGAAGCAGCCCCAGGACGGACAGCGCCAGAGGGACCAGGGGCCGGGTGGCCAGGGCCTCGGCGGGGAGATACTTCAGCTGTGTCCAGCCCCAGCTGCCGATGCGGTAGAATTGCAGAAGAAGGAGATTGCACAGGGCCAGTCCCAGCCCGCCCAGCAGCTTTTGCCGGAAAAACCGCTTCAGAGAATAGCTAAGCGTCTCCGGGTCGGTGTGGGCCCGGGCGGTCAGGTCCCGGGTGGCAAAGACAAAGAAGTTTTTCCGGAAGATGCCCAAAAACTCCCAGCCCTGGGATCCGTACAGGGCGGTCAGCTCCGGATCCTCCTCGGCGGTCTTCTCCCGGGCGGGCTCCAGGTGGAAGCGCAGCGGTTCGGGCCGGGACCGCTCAAAGGCGGTCAGCGGGCCCATGGTCAGGGCAAACCGCAGCCCCCGGGCAGCCATGGCTTCCAGCCAGCGCTCCAGACCGGGCAGGTCGTACCCGTTCACCGGGGTGAATCGAAAGTTCAGTCCCATTACAGTCCCTCCTCCTCTGCGTGGGTCAGGCAGGCGCGCAGACGCTCCACCTCGTCGGTCAGGGCGGCTCGGCCCTTGCCTGTTATGCGGTAGGTGCGCCGGCGGCCGGACACCTCCACCTCTTCAATCATCTTCTCGTCCTGAAATTTGCCCAAAATGGTATACAGGGTCCCCGGCCCCAGGCTGACCCGGCCGCCGGTCTTGTCCTGGACAAACTCCGTGATCTCCGTGCCGCACATGTCCCGGCGCAGAAAGGACATGAGCACATAAAACATAGGCTCGGTCAGCGCGCCCCGCTCCTTGGCTCCCATAGGACACCTCGCTTCTATATCGCGTATCGATATCGTCTAACGATATTATAATATCGTCACGCGATATTGTCAACCGCAAAGTGGGGAAGCCGCAAATTTAATCCGTTCTTAATGGTATCCCGGTCCGATCCGCGGTATCATGGAGCCAGCAAAACAAACGAGGGAGGAAAACAGAATGCACCTGAAACGAGGAATTGCGGCCGCCGTGCTGGCGCTGGCCCTGGCGGTTCCCGCCTGCGCCGCCGGGGAGCTGACCCCGGAGCAGCGGCGGGAGGACCTGGACGCCCTTTACAGCACCCTGCGCCAAGCCCACCCCAACCTGTTCGCCAACACGCCGGAGCCGGATTTCCTGGCCCGCCGGGGGGAGATTGAGGAGAGCCTGACCCGCTCCGGAGACCAGGCCTTTGTGATGGACCTTCAGAGCCTGGCGGCCCTGGCGGGGGACTCCCACACCACCCTGTCGCTGGGCAGCCTCTCCCGGCTGTTCCGGGCCTATCCCATGTCCCTGATTTGGCGGGACGGCCGCTGGTATCTCTCCGCCGCGCCGGAGGAGAGCCGGGACCTGCTGGGCCGGGAGGTGCTCTCGGCGGCGGGACAGCCGCTGGACCAGGTTTCCCAGACCTTCGGGGTGCTGCTCAGCGCCGACAACCCGGTGAAGCTGCGGCGGCAGTTCCGGCAGAGCTGCAATATAGCCGACTTTTATGAGTACCTGGGCCTGGTGCGGCCGGGGGAGCCCCTGGAGCTGGAATTGGAGGGCGGGGAGACCCTGTCCCTGTCCCCGGCGGCCATGGAGGCACTGGGGGACATGGAGATTGCCCTTCTGGGGGACGGGCTGTCCCAGCCCGCCACCGCCGCCCGGAACTGCAATTACTGTGCCTTTGCCCTGGACGGGAGGACCTTCTATATCCAGTACAACGCCTGCGCCGAGGACAAGGAGCTGCCTATGGCCGATTTTGCCGCCCAGGTGGAGGCGGTGCTGGAGCAGGGGGATTACAGCCGGGTGGTGGTGGACCTGCGCAGCAACGGCGGCGGCTCGGACGGGGTAATCTGGCCCCTGCTCCAGGTGCTCCGCCGGGCGGCGGACCGGGGCGCGGAGCTGGCGGGACTCATCGGAGAGACCACCTTCTCCTCCGCCGTCATCAACGCGGCGGAGCTTCAGGAGATGGGCGCGGTGCTGGTGGGGGAGGCGGCCAGCGGCAGCGTGGACCACTTCGGCAGCGTGAAATCCTTCTCCCTGCCCAACTCGGGCCTGCGGGTGGGGGTGTCCTCCAAGTATATCGACCTGGACACCCTTCTGGACGCGGGCGCGGGCCGGGGCGTGGAGGCTCTGGAGCCGGACGTCTCCGTCCCCCAGACCATGGAGGACACCCTGGCCGGAAGGGACTCCGCCGTGGAGTGGCTGCTGAGCAATCCCCAGCGGCTGGAGCAGCGGGCCTGGCCGGACGCGCCCCTGACCCGGGGCCGGTTTGCCGCCCTGCTGTGGCGGCAGGCGGGCAGCCCTCCGGCGGAGCGCGGGGAGTTTTCGGATACCCTGGGCATTGAGTGGTTTCTGCCCGCCCTGGACTGGGCGGCGGAGAATCAGATAGCCTCCGGCGCGGGGGACGGGGCCTTTGCTGCGGTCCGTCCCATCACCCGGGAGGAAGCGGCCGTCATGCTGGCCCGGTTCGCCGGCCTGACCGGGGAAGGGGGGGCGTGGTCCGACGCGGAAGAGACTTCCCCCTGGGCCCGGCAGGCCGTGGGGCAGGTGCTGGCCGCGGGGCTGATGGAGACGGACGGCGGGGCGTTCCGCCCTCAGGCGGGCATGACCCGGGCCGAGGGAGAGGCGGCCGCCCTCCTGGCGGGGAATCGGGCCCGCGCTGAGAACAAATAAAAAGCCGGCGTGCCGCTCCCGGTTTGGGAACGGCACGCCGTGTTTGTTTCAATAAAAGGTTAGGGCCTGTTTGAACATTGCCAATACGCCCAACCAGCGGGCCTTTTGCCGCCATGCTTCCCTGATTTTTCTGGAAAGACATCCAGTATTCCTGCAAAAAATCGGCCTCGTCCGGCAGCAAAATCCTCCGCATTTGGTCCTATTTCCATTGTTCAAACAAGGCCTAGCTCCAGAAGTCGGTGCCCCGGATGCCGATGCGGTCGGCCTTGAAGACGGGGTCCCGGCCCTCCCGGCGCTGTTCCACATAGTCGTTCAGCGCCCGCAGGGCGGTTCCGCCCAGAATGACGATCACCGGCAGATTGATGATGGCCATAATGCCCATGAGCACGTCGGCGATGCCCCACACCAGACTGAAATCCAGCAGAGCGCCGGCGAAGACCAGCAGGACGGCGATAATATTGAAAATTGTCTTGCCCGCTTTGCCCACGGTGCGGCCGGCGATGTAGTTCAGACAGCCGTCGCAGTAGAACAGGTTGCCCAGCAGGGTGGTGAAGGCGAACAGCAGCAGGGCGGCGGTGATGAAGCAGGAGCCCGCCGGGCCGAAGATGGTGGACAGGGACGCCTGGACGAGGGGGGCGCCATTCAGGCTCTTGGAGGGGACGACGCCGGTGCACAGGGCCATCATGGCGGTGGCGGTACAGATCAGGATGGTGTCGATGAACACCGACAGCATCTGCACCAGGCCCTGCTTGACAGGGTGGGACACGTCGGCTGCGGCTGCGGCGTTGGGGGCGGAGCCCACGCCGGCCTCGTTGGAGTACAGGCCGCGCTTGATGCCCTGCATCAGGGCCGAGCCGGCAAAGCCGCCGAAAATGGCCTTGAAGTTGAAGGCCTCGGAGAAGATGCGCTCCAGCACCATGGGAAGGCTGCCGATGTTCAGCACCATGACCACCAGGGACATGAGGATATAGATGATGCCCATGGCGGGGACCAGCACGCCGGTGACCTTGACGATGCGCTTTCCGCCGCCGAAGATGCACACGCCCACCAGCAGGGCCAGCAGAGCGCCGCCCGCAATGGCGAACACGCTGTACTTATTTCCGGCGAGGGTTAGGAAACCGGCGGCGGAGTAGAGGCTGTAGCTGGTGAAGCTGTCAATCAGGTTATAGGAGGCCAGCATGTTGAAGCCGCCGGCGTAGGTGGCAATCAGGGCGGCGGCGAAGACCACGCCCAGGACCCGGCTGTTCAGGGCCGCCTGGATGTAGTAGGAGGGGCCGCCGTAGCTGGAGCCGTCGGGGGATTTTTTCTTGTAAATCTGGGCCAGAGTGCTCTCGACAAAGGCGGAAGCGCCGCCCACCAGGGCGATAATCCACATCCAGAACACCGCGCCGCAGCCGCCCAGGGCGATGGCGTTGGCCACGCCCACGATGTTGCCGGTGCCCACGCGGCTGGCGGTGGACACCATCAGGGCCTGGAAGGCGGAGATGGAATTTTCTCCCGCGGGCTTTTCCCCCACCACCCGGATGGATTCGCCCAGCAGGCGGAACTGGACAAAACGGCTGCGGAAGGTGAAGTACAGGCCCACTGCCAGCAGGAGAATGATGAGGATATAGCTGTACATAGCGTCGCTGATCCAATTGATCAAGTCTGCAAACATGGCAAATTCCCCTCTCTCTTTGTGCCGCTTCCGCCGGCGGCGCCGCGCTGGTGCAGTGCCGCCGCGCACCGGTGCGCGGCAGTTAAGGCCCCTGAATAAAAAACGCGGACATCCGCCCTGCCCTGTCCAATTATCACAAAGGCCTTTGGGAGCATCATAACATATCTTGTACAACCTGGCCAGAGAAAAGAAAAAATTTTCAAAACTGGGCAAGAAATGACAAGTTCACCTCAATAAAGAGCTCCCCGCCGGCGGGGAGCGAAGCCTCTGCCGTCACATCAGCCGGATAATCTCCTTTTTCAGCCGGGCGATGATGCGCTTTTCCAGCCGGGAGATGTAGGATTGGGAGATGCCCAGCAGGTCGGCCACCTCCTTCTGGGTCCGCTCCCGGCGGCCGTCCAGGCCAAAGCGCAGGGTGATAATTTGCCGCTCCCGGCCGGGCAGCTGGTCCAGGGCGGCGCGCAGCAGCTGGCGGTCCACGTCGGCCTCGATGGGCTGCATCACCAGGTCGCTGTCGGTGCCCAGAATGTCGGACAGAAGCAGCTCGTTGCCGTCCCAGTCGGTGTTCAGCGGCTCGTCAAAGGACAGCTCCGTCTTCTGGGAGGAGGTTTTGCGCAGATACATCAGGATCTCGTTTTCAATGCACCGGGAGGCGTAGGTGGCCAGCTTGATGCTCTTGGCGGGCTGGTAGGTGCCCACCGCCTTGATCAGCCCGATGGTGCCGATGGAAATCAGGTCCTCAATGTTGATGCCCGTATTCTCAAAGCGGCGGGCGATGTAGACCACCAGGCGCAGGTTGCGCTCAATCAGCGTGTTCCGTGCCTCCTCGTCCCCCTGGGAGAGCAGGCCGATTAGGCGGCCCTCCTCCTCCCGGCTCAGGGGGGCGGGCAGGGTGTCGCTGCCGCCGATGTACATGATTTTTTCCGGCGACGCCAGCCCGAGGCGCGCCAGAAGGGAATCCCATGCGCCCAGCCAGGCGCGGAAAAGCTGTTTCACCGTTTGTCCTCCTCGCAATACGCAAATCTCATATAAGAGCCTGTTTAACGCCTCTCAGCACACCGGCCGGCGGCTGAAGGGGAGCGGGTTTGTGCCGGGGCGGTGTGGCATGGCCCGTTCCGGAAAGCGCTAAGGAACCCCCGCCAGCACCTGATAGGCCCCCCCGTCGGAGACCGGGGTGGGGGAGAGGGCGGCCAGAGCGCCGGGGCGCCGCTCCCCGCCGATTTGAACCCAGTCGGTCCGCACCGCCAGCAGCAGGCCCCGGTCCACCCCCACCGCCCGGTAGGGCAGCAGGCGGAAGCGGCCGGGCCACCGGCAGTTCAGACGAGGGAGGGCTCCGGCGGGATTGCGCAGCTCCTCCGGGGCGGGCCCCCCGGAGGGGAACAGCTCCTCCAGGCAGGCGCCCTGGACCACCAGGACCGGCTGGCCGGTGATGGGGTCGGTCAGGGTGTTGCCCGTGTCCCGCAGCGCGGTCAGGCGCAGGGTGCGGCCGGAGAAGGCCAGAGTGATTTGCTCCAGCTCGCCGCCGGCGGCGGTGTGGCGGCCCCAGCGCCGGAAGAGAAGGGACAGCAGACCATAGCACCCCGCCGCCGAGACCAGGACAATTTTCAGGTCCACCGGGGAGTAGAACACCCCGCCGCCCAGGGTCAGCCCTCTGCCGCCCAGCAGGCTGACGGCCAGCACGCCCCCGCCGAAGGCGCAGGACAGGGCGAAAAAAATCAGCACCTGGCGCAGAAGGCGGCGGCTTTTGCAGAAGGCGGTGAGCACCATCAGCACCGCCGCGGCCAGCCGGCACAGGGGATGGTACAGAAAGCCCATGCCGGGCAGAAACAGCGCCGCGGCGTAGCACCCGCCCAGCAGCGCCCCCAGGGCGAACCGCAGCCGGTGCAGGGGCTCCCCCGCCAGGCGGGCGGAGCAGAGCAGCAGCAGATAGTCGATGATGGCGTTCAGGGCGAACAGGGTGTCCAGGTAGATGACCGTCAAGCCGCGCCTCCTCCCGACGGCCGTGAGGACGGCCGGTGAGAGTATTATAAGAGCTTGGACCGGAAAAAGCGGTCAGATTTGGTTGGAGGGGGCGGACAAAGATTGTTAAAAAAATTGACAAGTCGCGGCGAAAGGAGTAAACTAGCATTAAAGAAAAGCCTGCGGCAGAAAAAGAAGGGCGAGGGGGAGAGAAGCATGGCAGAGAGAAAGCGGCCGGCACGGGGAGAGGGCGGCGCGGCGGCGCGGAAGCAGGCGAAGGTCTCCACAGCGGTCATCCGCCGCCTGCCCCGGTACTACCGCCACCTGTCCGAGCTGCAGCGGAAGAACGTGGTGCGCATCTCCTCCAGCGCCCTGGGCCGGGACATGGGGCTGACCGCCTCGCAGATTCGGCAGGATCTGTTCTGTTTCGGGGAGTTCGGGCAGCAGGGCTACGGCTACAAGGTGGACAGCCTGCGGGAGGAAATCGGGGAAATCCTGGGCATCAGCCGGGGCCACACCGTGGTGGTACTGGGGGCGGGCAACCTGGGCCGGGCGCTGATTGAAAACTTCAAGTTTTCCAGCAACGGGTTTGAGCTGCTGGCCGCCTTTGACATCAATGAAGAGGTGGGCACCGAGATTGCCGGGGTGCCGGTGTACCACATCGACCAGCTGGAGGAGTTCCTGCGGGAGCGCCCGGTGAGCGTGGGGCTGCTGACCGTGCCCAAGACGGCCGCCCTCCCCACCGCCGAGCGGCTGGCGGCGGCGGGAGTCCACGGAATCTGGAACTTTACCAACGCCGAGCTCCCTCTCCCCGAGCGGAGCGGCGTGGTGGTGGAGAGCGTCCACTTTTCCGACAGTCTGCTGACATTAAGCTATATGATCTCCCAGCGGGAGGCACAGGAGGAGCAGAAATGAGAAGGCGATGGACCCGCCGGGGACTGGCGGCCGGGGCGGCGGGGGTGCTGCTGACCGGGACGGCGCTTGCCCTGGGACAGGGCGACAGCCTGATTTCCTTGGGCTACCTGAACCGCACCTATATCCCCACCGTGACGGCCCAGGGGTCCGAGATGCTGAAGGAGGGGATGGACCAGGCGTACCAGGCCGCCATGCAGCGGCTGGAGCGGGCTGCCGGTCAGACCGCCGGGCAGAGCGGGTCCTACAGCGAAACCTTGGCGTCCCGGACCTTCAGCCGGGGGGACCGCATCACCCTGGAGGCCGGGAGCGGCTTTTTGATGCTGGCCGGACAGGCTGTGGTGAACCATAACGGGGCCGTCATCGACGTGACCCTGGGGCAGGAGCTACCCTCCGGGGGTGCGCTGGCCGAGGGCCACCGGTATCTGGCGGGGGAGGACACCTCCGCCCAGATTACCGTCCGCTCCGGGCTGGCCCGGGGGGGCATTCAGGGAGGCTACGAGCTGGAGGTGAGCGGCGCTCCGGCCGCCCCCTTTATTGATGTATCCGACCAGGACTGGTATTGTGCCGCGGTGGACTACGCCTACTTCGGCGGGCTGTTCTCCGGGATGGGGGAGGACGCCTTCGCCCCCCGGGCCACCATGAACCGGGCCATGATGATGACCGTGCTGTACCACCTGGCGGGCTCGCCGGAGGAGGAGCGGCTGTCGGCCTCGGCCTCCTTCCGGGATGTGCCGGGAGGGGAGTGGTTTGCCACCTTTATCAGCTGGGCGGCGGAGCAGGGCGTGTCCGCCGGAACGGGGAACGGGCAGTTTTCCCCCTATCAGGCGGTGACCCGGCAGCAGGTGGTGGTGCTGCTGTACAACTTTGCCCAGAACTACATGGGACTGACCCTCAGCGAGCGGGGGGACATCACCGGCTGCGCCGACTATGACCGGGTGCCCTTCTGGAGCAGGGACGCTTTGTCCTGGGGAACGGCGGCGGGGGTGATTGCGCCCTCGGACAGCGGCCGGCTGGAACCGGAGCGGGACGCATCCCGGGCCGAGGTGGCCTCCATGCTGATGATGTTTTCCCGGCGCTATTTTTCCTGATGCCCGCACCCTTTGGCCTCCTGCGCATAAGATAAGATTGAGAGCGGCGAAAAGCCTTCTCAATCTTCATAATTCAGGAGGTACTCAAAACTATGGGGTGCTGCAATAACAGCTGGGGCGGCGGCGGTGGCTGCCTGTGGATCATCATCCTTATCATCATCCTGTTCTGCTGCTGCGGCTGCGGCGGCGGCAACAGCTGGGGCGGCTGCGGATGCGGCTGCGAGTGCAACAACAACTGCGGCTGCGGGTGCAACTGCAATTGCAACTGCAACAACAGCTGCGGCTGCTGAAGGCGGAGGAAAGGGGCGCGGACCGTTGGGTCTGCGCCCCTTTCAGACTGTCAAATAACCTGGGATTCTAATGTTTGTGTGAAAGCGGCCAAGGACGCGCAAAACAAACTCTTGACAGAACGGGGAAAAGCCCATATAATTGCCTCTTAGAAGCGATGCGGAAGAGGAGTATCCCGGGGCGGGCGGCGCAAGAGAGGAGACGGGCGGTGCGAGTCTCTCCCCGGCCGGGAGAAGGTGGCTTCCAAGCTCCGCCCCTGAAGGAGAGAGCGGTAGGGGGCGGCGGTCTGCGCCGTTACCGGGTTTCAAGTGTGGACGGGACTGCGTCCAAATTCAGGTGGTACCGCGGACTGTGGAAGGTTCGCCCTGAGCCGTTAACCGGTTCGGGGCGTTTTTTGATGAAAAGCAGGAGGAGGACGCAATGGCGCAGAGAATGAAAACCCACACCGACTACGACTTTGCCCACGTGGAGGAGCTGCAGAGGGTGGTGGGCGGGGCCGTCACCCAATCGGCCACCCGGCGCTCCCGAATCACCAGTCTGGCCATGGGGGCGGTGATGCTGGTGATTGCCGTGCTGCTGGCGGTCCGGGGGAGCCACTGGGGCCTGATAGGCGCGGCGGGGGCGGTGGCCCTGTTTTTCGCGGCCCGGGCGGTGTTCTACTACCCCTTTGTGGCCTTTGGCGTGATGCAGGGCATGGACAAGTCAATTACCGGCAGCGACTATCTGCTGGACAAGTCCTGGATGCTGGTGACCAACCCAAAGGGCAGCAGTCAGTACCCCTATGAGAAGTGCCACCGGCTGCTGGAGACGGAAAAAAACCTCTATTTCATTATGAAGAGCGGCCAGGGGCTGATTCTGGATAAGGACAACCTGAAGGGGGGCACTCCGGAGGAGCTGCGGGCCTGGATGGAGAAGAAGTGCGGGAAGAAGGCCGAATGGCTGGGAAACGTCCGCCGAAGCATTGTCTGAAAAATTTTTTAAGAGGAGAATTGCGGAATATGGGAAAAGAACTGCCAAAGATTTACGAGCCCCAGGAGGTGGAGGGGCGCATCTACCGGGCCTGGGAGGAGAGCGGCTGCTTCAGGGGCCGCCGGGACCCCAAGAAAAAGCCGTTCACCATCGTCATGCCCCCGCCCAACGTGACGGGCCAGCTGCACATGGGCCACGCCATGGACTCCACCCTTCAGGACATCCTCATCCGCTTCAAGCGGATGCAGGGCTACGCCGCCCTGTGGGTGCCCGGCTCTGACCATGCGGGCATCGCCACCCAGGTAAAGGTGGAGGAGGAGCTGCGGAAAAACGAGGGGCTGAGCCGCTACGACCTGGGCCGGGAGAAGTTCCTGGAGCGGGTGTGGGACTGGAAGGCCAAATACGGCGCCCGGATTGTGAAGCAGCAGAAGAAGCTGGGCTCCTCCTGCGACTGGGAGCGCTCCCGCTTCACCATGGACGAGGGCCTGAGCCGGGCGGTGCGCCATGTGTTTGTCAGCCTGTACGAGAAGGACCTGATATATAAAGGATCCCGCATCATCAACTGGTGCCCCCACTGCGTTACCGCCCTGTCCGACGTGGAGGTGGAGTATCAGGACAAGCCGGGCAGCCTCTGGCACATCCGCTACCCCATTCAGGGGGAGCAGGGCCGCTATGTCATCGTGGCCACCACCCGCCCCGAGACCATGCTGGGCGACACCGGCGTGGCGGTCAACCCCGCCGACGGGCGGTATGCCGATATCGTGGGCAAAAAGTGCGTCCTGCCCCTGGTGGGCCGGGAGATGCCCATTGTGGCCGACGAGTATGTGGATATGGCTTTCGGCACCGGCTGCGTGAAGATGACCCCCGCCCACGACCCCAACGACTTTGAGGTGGGCCTGCGCCGGAACCTGGAGACCATCCGGGTGCTGGACGACCACGGCAAAGTCGTGGAGGGTTATGGAAAATATTCCGGCATGGACCGGTACGAGGCCCGGAAGGCCATCGTGGCCGACCTGGAGGAGCAGGGCTATCTGGTTAAGGTGGAGCCCCACCAGCACAACGTGGGCACCTGCTCCCGCTGCCACAGCGACGTGGAGCCCCTGATTTCCGCCCAGTGGTTTGTGAAAATGGAGCCCCTCGCCCGTGAGGCCCTGCGGGTGGTCCGGGAGGGGGAGACCAAGTTTGTCCCCGACCGGTTCTCCAAGACCTATATCAACTGGATGGAGAATGTCCGGGACTGGTGCATTTCCCGCCAGCTGTGGTGGGGCCACCGGATTCCCGCCTGGACCTGCGAGGAGTGCGGAAAGCTCACCGTCTCCGAGACCGACCCGGCGGAGTGCTGCCACTGCGGAAGCGCCCGCATCAGGCAGGAGGACGACGTGCTGGACACCTGGTTCTCCTCCGCCCTGTGGCCCTTCTCCACCCTGGGCTGGCCGGAGAACACCGAGGACCTTCAGTATTTCTACCCCACCGATGTGCTGGTTACGGGGTACGATATCATCTTCTTCTGGGTGGCCCGGATGATTTTCTCCGCCTGCGAGCACACCGGCAGGCCTCCCTTCCACACCGTGTTCATCCACGGACTGATTCGGGACGACAAGGGCCGGAAGATGTCCAAGTCCCTGGGCAACGGCATCGACCCCCTGGAAATCGCCGAAAAGTACGGCGCCGACGCCCTGCGCTTCAATCTGGTCACCGGCAATTCCCCGGGCAACGATATGCGCTTCTACACCGAGCGGTGCGAGGCCATGCGCAATTTCGCCAACAAAATCTGGAACGCCAGCCGCTTTTTGATGATGAACCTGACCATCGACAAGTGTGCCCTGCCTGCCAAGCTGGAGCTGGAGGACAAGTGGATTCTCTCCAGGCTGAACCGGGCGGTCTCGGAAATCACCGAGAACATGGATCGGTACGAGCTGGGGGTGGCCGCCCAGAAAATCTACGACTTTATCTGGGATGACTACTGCGATTGGTATATTGAGCTGACCAAAACCCGCCTTCAGGGGGAGGACGGGGACAGCAAGGTCCGGGCCCAGCAGGTGCTGTGCCATGTGCTGATTCAGATGCTCAAGCTGCTCCATCCCTTCATGCCCTTTATCACGGAGGAATTTGGTCGGGCGAATTGCTTGCAGCGGACCGGAACCTGCGCCGCTGGTTCTCGGAGGAGCAAATAACCGTCATGTGCGATGCGGTGGAAGACCACCGGG
>JAAWHL010000120.1 GCA_022795855.1 Lawsonibacter sp. | reverse complement strand
TGTAGGCCGCGCCGTAGGCCTCCAGGGCCCACACCTCCATCTCGCCGAAGCGCTGGCCGCCGAACTGGGCCTTGCCGCCCAGGGGCTGCTGGGTGACCATGGAGTAGGGGCCGGTGGAGCGGGCGTGAATCTTGTCGTCCACCAGGTGGTGCAGCTTCAGGAAGTAGACGTAGCCCACGGTGACCGGGTTGTCAAAGCGCTCGCCGGTGCGGCCGTCGTACAGCCAGCTCTTGCCGTCGGGGCTGAGGCCGGCCATCTCCAGGCACTCCTGGATATCCTTTTCGTTGGCGCCGTTGAAAATGGGGGTGGCCACCTTCCAGCCCAGGGTCTTGGCGGCGTAGCCCAGGTGAACCTCCAGCACCTGCCCGATGTTCATACGGGAGGGCACGCCCAGGGGGTTCAGAACAATGTCCAGGGGGGTGCCGTCGGGCAGGAAGGGCATATCCTCCTGGGGCAGGATGCGGGAGACCACGCCCTTGTTGCCGTGGCGGCCGGCCATCTTGTCGCCCACGCTGATTTTGCGCTTCTGGGCGATATAGACCCGCACCACCTGATTGACGCCGGGGCCCAGCTCGTCCCCGGCCTCCCGGGTGAAGACCTTCACGTCCACGATGATGCCCCGCTCGCCGTGGGGCACCTTCAGGGAGGTGTCGCGGACCTCCCGGGCCTTCTCGCCGAAGATGGCCCGCAGCAGGCGCTCCTCGGCGGTCAGGTCGGTCTCGCCCTTGGGGGTGACCTTGCCCACCAGGATGTCCCCGGCCCGCACCTCGGCGCCCACGCGGATGATGCCCCGATCGTCCAGGTCCTTCAGGGCGTCCTCGCCCACGTTGGGGATGTCCCGGGTGATTTCCTCGGGGCCCAGCTTGGTGTCCCGGGCCTCGGTCTCGTACTCCTCCAGATGGATGGAGGTGAACACGTCGTCTTTCACCATCCGCTCGTTGAGCAGGATGGCGTCCTCGTAGTTGTAGCCCTCCCAGGTCATGAAGCCCATCAGGATATTGCGGCCCAGGGCGATTTCGCCGTGGTCGGTGGACTGGCCGTCGGCCAGCACGTCCTGGAACTCCACCCGGTCGCCGGCGTCCACCACGGGGCGCTGGTTGATGCAGGTGGTGTGGTTGGAGCGCAGGAATTTGGTCAGGCGGTATTCCTTGGTCTGGCCGTTGTCATAGGCCACGGTGATGTGCCGGGCGGACACCCGCTTGACGGTGCCCGGCCCCTCGGCCAGCAGGGAGACCTCGGAGTCCACGCAGTTTTTGTGCTCCTGGCCGGTGGCGACAATGGGGGCCTCGGGCCGGAGCAGGGGCACGGCCTGGCGCTGCATGTTGGCGCCCATCAGGGCGCGGTTGGCGTCGTCGTTCTGAAGGAACGGGATCATGGCGGTGGCCACCGAGACCATCATCTTGGGGGACACGTCCACGTAGTCCACCCGGTGTTTGTCCACGGAGATAATCTCGTTGCGGTGGCGGCAGGTGACGCGCTCGTTGACCAGGCAGCCGTTCTCGTCCACGGGCTCGGTGGCCTGGCCGATGATATACTCGTCCTCCACGTCGGCGGTCATATACTCAATCCGGTCGGTCAGCCGGCCGGTCTCCTTGTCCACCCTGCGGTAGGGGGTCTCGATAAAGCCGTAGCGGTTGATGCGGGCGTAGGAGGCCAGATAGGAGATCAGGCCGATGTTGGGGCCTTCCGGCGTCTCAATGGGGCACAGGCGGCCGTAGTGGCTGTAGTGGACGTCGCGCACGTCGAAGGAGGCCCGGTCGCGGCTGAGGCCGCCGGGGCCCAGGGCGGACAGGCGGCGCTTGTGGGTCAGCTCGGCCAGGGGGTTGGTCTGGTCCATGAACTGGGACAGGGGGCTGGAGCCAAAGAACTCCTTGATGGCGGCGGTGACCGGCCGGATGTTGATCAGGGACTGGGGGGTGACCACGTCCAGGTCCTGGATGGTCATGCGCTCCCGGATGACCCGCTCCATGCGGGAGAAGCCGATGCGGAACTGGTTCTGAATCAGCTCGCCCACACAGCGCAGGCGGCGGTTGCCCAGGTGGTCGATGTCGTCGGGGGCGCCCACATTGTGGGCCAGGCAGTTCAGATAGTTGACGGAGGCCATTATGTCCTCCACGGTGATGTGCTTGGGGATCAGGTCGTCCAGATGGTCCCGGACGGCCTCCTTCAGCTCCTCCCCCTGGTACTGGTCCAGCAGGGCGCACAGGGCGGGGAAGGAGACCAGCTCGGTGACGCCGCACTCCGCCGGGTCGAAGTCCACAAAGCCCTTCAGGTCCACCATGTTGTTGGAGAAGACCTTCACCGGCCTGCCGTCCATGTCCAGCACGGCCTCGTTCACGCCCCGGTTGTCCAGCTCCTGGGCGCGGGCGCGGGTCAGGGTCTCGCCGGCCTCGGCAATGATTTCGCCGGTGCGGGGGTCGGCCACGGGCTGGGCCAGGGTGTGGCCGCTGAGGCGGGCCCAAAGGGCCAGCTTCTTGTTGAACTTGTAGCGGCCCACCGCCGACAGGTCGTAGCGCCGGGGGTCGAAGAACAGGCCCTTCAGCAGGCTCTCGGAGGAGTCCACCGTGGGCGGCTCGCCGGGGCGCAGCTTGCGGTAGATTTCCAGCAGGGCGTCCTCGTAGGTCTTGCAGGCGTCCTTCTCCAGGGTGGCCAGGATGCGCTCGTCCTCGCCGAACAGCTCCAGAATCTCGCCGTCGGTGCGGGGGCCCACGGCGCGGATAAGGCAGGTGATGGGAATCTTGCGGTTTTTGTCAATGCGGACGTAGAAGATATCGGACAGGTCGGTCTCGTACTCCAGCCAGGCGCCCCGGTAGGGGATGATAGTGGTGGTGAAGGTCAGGTTATCCGCCTTGTCCGCCGTGCGGGTGTAGTACATGCCGGGGGAGCGGGTAATCTGGGAGACAATGACCCGCTCGGCCCCGTTGATGACAAAGGTGCCCGCGTTGGTCATGATGGGGAAGTCGCCCATGAAGATTTCCTGCTCTTTAATCTCCTCGGTCTCCTTGTTGCGCAGGCGCACCCGGACCTTGATGGGGGCGGCGTAGGTGGCGTCCCGGGCCTTGCACTCCTCCACGTCGTACTTGGGGCTCTCGTCCATGGAGTAGTCGATGAAGCTCAGCTCCAGGTTGCCCGCGTAGTCGCTGATGGCGGCCACGTCCCGGAACACCTCCCGCAGACCCACGTCCAGGAACCACTGGTAGGACTGCTTCTGCACCTCCAGCAGGTTGGGCATGTCGAGAATCTCCTCGTAGCGGGCAAAGCTCTTGCGCAGGGTTCTGCCGTAGTACACGTCCTTGACCATTCTAAAAATCAACTCACTTTCTCCAGACTGAAAGGGGTAAATTTCCATTTTTTTCGTCCCGTTTCCCCGAAAAAGCACAGCTATCCCGGCGTTTTGTACAAAACGGGCGGTATCCCGGGGGAGGGAACACCCGGCGGCGTTTCCTCTTTTCCTTCTCCCGCTCTTGCCTTTCCGGCGGGGGTGTGGTAAACTGACCGTGGAGAGCAGGAAAACTGCGCTCTTTTTTTGTGGGGATATAAAAGCATTTTAGTATACCATGCAATCCCTGGAAAAGTCAAGCCCCGGAAGGGGATTTTTTTCTGCGCGGCGTGAAAGCGCGGCGCTCAGAGGGCGCGGGGGGCCCCGCGCCCGACCGGGTGCGCGCTTGCGCTGTGGATTCAGGCTCTAAGAACCTGTATTCACAACCTCAAACGTGCGCCTGGTCGGGCCTTTTCCCGCCATACTGCGTTCCATTTTCTTGGAATCCACCAAGGATTCCTGCGAAAA
>JAAWHL010000025.1 GCA_022795855.1 Lawsonibacter sp. | reverse complement strand
CCGCCTCAGGAAATCATTTCTTCCCACCTCAAACCACGGATAATCGTGTATTATCTGCCTATATTTTACTTCAATTTCTTACAAACTTCAACCCCATTTTTCTATATTCCTATATTACTTATCATAGCGCCCTATAAGGCTCCGAAAAAGGGCGCTGACTTTGTAAAAGCCAACACCCTTAATACATATTCAGATTTAGAAAAGAGGAAGGGTACCTTCCATTTCCATAAACATTCCAGTGAAATAATTGGTGGATCAGGTGTCCGCCCGTCCAGAGTTGCGTAAAATAAGGACTCATATAGTTATTGGCCATATGAGTCCTTGGTTGTGGTGGAGATAAGCGGGATCGAACCGCTGACCTCCTGAATGCCATTCAGGCGCTCTCCCAGCTGAGCTATACCCTATATTAAACTTTTGAACCAAAATAGTTCAAGTATCTCTCCTATATATTTAGTTTTATATACTTATAGAAGAAAATTCGTGAAGTCACAAGATCATTCGCCTGCAAAGTTACCGGAAAACGACTCCCTCAATAATCCATATGAAGATATGCTGATTTTAAATGGATGTATGTGCGATTCGGCTTGGTTGCCTTTGACAACCAAACCGCCATCATCGCACTTTGTGCGATGATGGCGGCGAAAAATTTGAAGAACATCCGAAACGAAAACGGGGTAGCTTTCGTTTGTCTGCATGGAAAGGAATTGTTGAAGTAGCTGAAAAGTATCCAAGAGGTAAAACGACATTCTCGCTCTAATGATTGGCAAAGACCACCAGCCGACTGGTGGTCTTTGCTTATTCAACAGGTATTTATACAGTATCATCGATCTTTCCTTCCCGTGTCCCATCGTGTCCGGCCAAGGTGAAACATAGCGTGAATCCGGCCTTCCCGTTTCTGACACCGCATTGAGCACACTCACCGGCAGTCTGCGAATACTCACCAGGGCTGGCATAATACAAATTCAGCCGGGAAGCGCTTTTTCACAACTTCCCGGCTAAATTGAGTAGTAGCGTCGTATTTTGGATGACACCCTGTCAGCAGTATGCTCGTTTAATTCGCCCTGACCATACTCTTCAAAACGGCGCAGACCTTGTCCCCCAAATCGGCATATTGAGGATAGTCCCTGCGAAAGCTCTGAAGCGTCACAGACGGCGTCAGGTAATCATCAATAAAGTCCGGAATGTGTGCCAGGACGATCCCTAAGCCCAATTGCTCAAAAAAGTGCTGCGGGTTGTTGACCAGATCGTCTTCGCTTCCGTCAGCATAGCATGTTACCCTGAGTGTTCGGTTGCCCCCAATCCACGGGCGCTCCCATGACGGGAAAAATCGCCCAAAGCTCGGTTGCCGCTGAAAGTGAACCCGGAAACCGCTTCTGCGCCGGATCGCATCCTGCGCATACTCAAACACATCATCAATCGCGGTCCCATTGATCCCACACAAGTCCCTGCATATCTGACTGATTACCACACCCAAGGAATCTTCCGCCCGAATCAAATTTCCCAAGTTGTGTTCCCCTTTCTCCTGGACGCAGCTGCTGTCCAGGGTCGTATGCAGTTTCTTCCGTTGCCAAAAGACACCAGCTATTCAACCGTTTATGTGCCAGATCGGAGCGCTCACCTATCAGAATTCATTCGGTTTGTGGGGTGCACGCCGCACTCCATTCAGAACATACTCATCCAGGCGAAGGCCCCTATAGATACAGTTGCCGCCCGCATCTTTTGGCTTATATGCTGTCCTTCGTCCGTATTAATTTCTTCCATTTTACTGGCCGGAATCTTCAGCCCGCCACAGGTACAAGCGTCTCCAGAAGAAAACGCTTCACAGCCTGGAACGTATTGACAAAAAACTGATTGAAGCTGTTTTCGCCACTGCCCCTCGATTCCGTCGCCTTCACCTCCTTTCTCATTGCCCCCAGAAGAACTTTGATGACTTTCACGTTTTCTTCTGAGGCAAATTTGTCAAAATCGCGGAAATACCCTAGCAGATCACTGTCTGCGCGATAAATGGACGTCACAATACCGAGCAAATCCAACATCGTTCCATCCCGGCTGTAGAGCGCCCCTTCTCCTCTCGCGTTGCCGTAGCCGGCCTTTACCAGAAGCTCTGGATACGGTACCCCGATGTGGGGGGAGATTTTTTGCAAGGTGGACCTCTCCGGGTCCGTCCAGCCCGTTTCAATGCGACTGAGCGTCACAGCGTTCACACCTGCAAGCCTCCCAAGCTCCTTTTGGGTAAGTTTTTTTG
Organism: Lawsonibacter sp.; assembly: GCA_022795855.1. GTDB lineage: Bacteria > Bacillota > Clostridia > Oscillospirales > Oscillospiraceae > Lawsonibacter. The sequence continues at coordinate 28,787 of JAAWHL010000025.1, read as the reverse complement.
CCTTTCTTGCCTCCTTTATCAACTCCCCCACAGGATTCTTCAGTTCTCGCTCCACACTTTCCGGCGTCTCATTCATCTCATTTGTTTCATTCATTCCGTTACACAACTGCGTATCTCCTTTCCGCGATTTTTACGCGTTTGCACGGTGTGTTTCTCAGAATCATCACAAGCCGCCTGCATGGATAATCCCCCTTTTGGAGTGGGGAAAACGTTCGCTGTGCCCTCCGGCACCAGATACGGCAACTTCCCGCAGACTGCTTTTCATCACACACATGAATGACGCGTGGAGACTGGCTCGAATAAGCCAGCTTGTAAAACATATTATAGCATTGAGCTTTGCATCTGTCAAGCTCTTGGGGCTATATTTTTAGCACTATTTAATATTCAATCCATCAAAAGCTAAATTTTTCTTAGCGTTTTAATTTTATGTTCTTGACACGGAAGAAAGCCCGTGCTATAGTATAGACATCGAGAGACAGAAACCTGCCACGCTCCAATGGTTGAAACGGTCACACGAGCCAGGAGGAAACCTATGAATATGAAGAGAAAACCCAACCAGTACAAGCCTATCCGTCCCAAGGGTGGGCACAACAGCAGATATGACGCTCACGCCCCTGCTTTTACGTATCTGCTCAGTTCCGACGCAGGCGGAAAAGGAAAGTCCGATTTCGAACAAACCTACATCCCAGACGAGGCAACGAGCAAAGCACTCATGGGCATCGTAGAGTACCCCATGGACAGCATCTGTGCCCTGATTGGCAATCCGGGGCAGGGAAAAACGTCGGATATCAAATACACCTTTGGCTGTGGCAACAATGCGCCACAACTTTGGAGGGAGAAACAGACCGTCATATTTCCAGTCTTCTGCCAGGGCATCATTCTTGAAACTAGTGCCGGAGATGGGCTGACCGTGGCTCATGCCAGGATGGATATGGAAAAGAGCGTTTCCGCTGTTTGCACCATGATGGAGGGGGAAATTTCCGGGCTCCGGGACTGGTTCGACTCTCCGGAGGGCCAGCGCGGCTTCTGCCAGTTCATCCGCGACACTAACCCCAAGGCGTTAGAGGATCCGAAGGCCGCCCCCCAGGGCGAGAGGAATCGAAGTGATGCTGAAAAAATCCGCATCGCCAAGGAGAACGACTTTTTCATCTATGTGGTTTCGAAGCTGAAATTCTACCTTGCCAGCGGACGGACTGACTACAACAGGGTACTGGTCATCATAGATAACATCGAAGCGCAAAGTCAGATCTACCGGGATCAGCTGGTGCTACTCTACATGAAGTTGTATAACTGCCTGCACAACTATCCATACAGCGGGGCGGGGGAGAGAGCCTATGTAAACCTGCTAATCGCCATAGACCCCGCCACCTACCGGGAGTTGGAACGGCATCCGGGCATGATTGGACTCCAGTCCGCACGAAAGATATACAAGGAAGGTGGCTTGGACATCCAGAAATACTTCAAGAAAAAAGCCGCCGCCATACCCAAAGAGCTGAAGCGGAACAATTACAGAATGTGGCGGGAGGCGGAGGATACTCTGGACGCTTTCTGTGGTCGGCTGGACGGCAAATATGCCAGCATGATTATGGGCCTTGCCGACAACAGCGTTCAGACGGCGCTGAAGCTGTTTGATCGCATCCTGTCCAACCCTTATTGGATCACAAAGGACTCCTGTACCGACAGTAACGCAACGGAAGGCGGCTACGTCTACAACAATATCACGGTTATCCGCGCCGTGGCCTGCGGTCCCAACCTTGTATATCGAGGGGAGGATTCTCCTATTCCCAACGTGCTTCTCAACTCGGAACTGGACGATGACAATAATTCCATCCTCAGTCTCTATATCATCGCATACTTTAAGCCGGAGACATCAGAATACCGAGGCTATGGGGCAAATACCGTAGAGGAGTCCCGACTGAAAAGCGACCTGTCTGATTTGTTTACTGACAACAGCCCAGCGGGCGTTCAACAGATGAATAAACGAATTTCAAAAACGCTAGTCAGCCTTTGCGCATTCGGCGTGATAGGAAAAGCTCTGGGCACCGAAAGTAAAAACCCGAGGCTATTTATCACCCGTAAAGGCGCTGAAATCTGGAATATGCTTGCCCGGGACAGCGTTCTGCTGGAAATGTACCGCGAGGACTACTATCGGGACTATGACCCCCAAGAACATAGCGCAGACACGGACAGGTTCAAATCCAGCCAGGACTTTATGCAGGATGGCAGACAACAGTTCATCTTCGTGGAACTCTATAAGTTGCTGCGTGAGTTGCTCCAGATAGAGCGGGGTATGCTGGAAGTGGTAATTCGCAACGGCGCTGGAGATAAATATGGTTGTCTCTTCGATGAAAAAACTATGGTGGGGCACCTGATGGAGGGAGTACACCGATCCGTTGAGTTTTCAGGCAAAACGGGCGTTCCGGATGTCCTATCCCAACGGGAGTGCCTTGAACAAGAGATCAACGAAATCAGGCGGCAACTATAGGTACTCTGGACATATAAGTCCTTGAGTGCTGGTACCCCGGCTTTTCAGCACTACTTCACTGGTCAGCCATCTGGTTCCCCTATAGGGAATGCGGCACAGCGAAAGGAGCGTGATTCCCATGTACTAAAAAATAACGGCACACAGAGTTGCAGCTCTGTATGCCGTGCTTGAACAGAACCCAAACGACAGCCATCAACCACGAGGATGTGTCAGGATCCCTACATCGTTATGTTACCATAGCGGTGCGCACATGTCAAGAAAAAACACTTGTTCTTCTCATATGGGCATCCTGGCATATCCTCCGCATTTTTATAGGAGGATCGATCATGAAGATTCTTCTGAAACTTCTTCCGTCATGTGCTCACGCCGTTCACCATGATTTTCGCGGTCATTGCAGGTCTGCTGGCTGCTGGCGTCTCGGCGCTGGTGGAGTTCTTTGTGCTCCAGCAGTGGCTCCGTCCCGAAAATCAGCGACTGTTTTTCATCCCGCTGATTGTGGTCATCGCTCTGGAGGGCATCAAGCTGTTCCTTCATTTTTCTGAAGCAGCCTTCAAGCAGAATCCTCTCTCCGACACAGACCGGGCGTCTCTTCAAACTTTTCTGAGTGTGCTCCCCTATATCAAATGGGGGCTGGTCGCATTCTCCCTTGTGTGCACCCTCATCTTTATGTCTAGTTCCTTCTATTATAAGGTGCCGGGGGAGGAGGCGGAGTCGGTTCAAGCGGCCAGAGAGAAGATCGAGGCGGCGTACAGTCGAGATGAGCAGGCGGCCATTGAGGAAGCTAACCGGATCTATCAGAACACCATTGATGCCGCCTTTCTCCAGGTACAGGCGGCTCAGGATCACTTCGATACCATCACCATCGTTTACACTCCCCGGAATGAGTACGTGCGCAGCACCGAAGCAAAAGGGGCTGCCCAGCAGGCATTGCAAACGGCTCAGCAAGAGTATGCTCTGGTGCAGAGCCAAGCCGAGCAGGCGCGCACAGACCGCCTAGATGCTGCCAGACAGGTGCTGGATGCCTCCAAGGCTCAGGAGTTGGAGGCGCTGGAACAGTCTGAACTGGCACTGATCTCGGGAGACAACCGATATCTGAGTAGCTTTCTGCTGTTTTTCAGCCAAACGTTTTTCGGCCATACCTACTCCCGCCCCTCTTACTATATTTGGGTTGTAATCATTTCCGTCGCCCTGTCGGCCCTGCTGGAAGCAGTCATTAGTCTTTCTCAGCGCGTAATTACTCTCCCGCCAGGGGCGCTGTCCGCTATATCAGAGGGAGCGCCAATCGATGCTGAAGGAAAGGAGAGGGTTGCCCGCTTCCTACGGTACCTCACAAGCGCCTTCATTGCGCTATCCATCTTTCTTATGTACGGCGGGCTCATGGAAATCAGCTATAACGGTATCCATCTGGGTGCTGCGCTGGTCTGCAGCCTCGTCGCTGTCCTGATCCCGTCCGTAATTTTCCGCAGTGTTCAGCCTGAGCAGGAGGAGGAAGGCATCAAGCGCTTTTTCCAGAAAGCTGCTTCCGAAGCCCAGGCCGTCACCGTGAAAGGACTTCTCTCGTTCGCTGGCTTTATGCTGATCGGCATGCTCTTCGGCGAGACGTTTGTCTCTCTGAGTGTCCCGGCAATCGGCATTTCCGTTGGAAATATTATTGGTCACACGCTACACCTACTGCCGACCAACAGTCCAGCGAACGCACAGGCGTAATGCCGTCTCAGATGTGCAAATTGCCCTTCCCTGCACTAAGGGGAGGGCAATTTCATCGTATAATGTTTTTATATGTTGTGGCAAGCGTCATGTTTTCCGCCCGAACAAAAGCGAGCAGGGCTCCTATCTGATATTTCACATAACATCTGGCCTCATCAGCGGATATTGTCATCGTTCTGCGTCCAAACCCCAACAGATCCGGAAAGCTTGGATGGGCCCCTACCGCAATACCGTTTTTCTTTGCCAGAGTTACCGCCTGTTCCATAATCATGGGATCACCAGCGTGCCAGCCGCACGCAAGATTCGCGGAAGAAATGCACGGAATGATTTGAGCGTCCATCCCTATTTTGTACGCCCCGAAGCTTTCACCCAGATCCGCGTTAAGGTCAATCATTTTTACTCCTCCTGTTATTTTGGCCTGATTTTCCTCCAACCTTTATGACTATTATTCAGCAAATTATATAATTTTATCTTAATCACTGAATAGACAATTTACAAGCAGGTCTTTTGCTGATATTGCATCAGCAAGTATGCTGTATCTCCTAAATTTGTTCAAAAACAGAAACAAATATGAATGAAAAATCACCATGCTCCGCTATTCAAAAGTTTATCCTATCCATAAGCGAATCTGAAAAATGGCAAAGAAAAAAGGCATAGCCCAAGTGTTATAATGGGAGCGCGACCGGCCCCAAAACACGGGAGGGAACGCCTTGTGGAGATTATAGCGCCGAAAGATCAGATACAAAATTTCTTTTTGGAGAAACACTTCGATTTTTTGACGAGTGTATCCCAGCAGCGGCTTCAGGAGATGATCTTGTCCAGCCGCGTGAAGGTGCGTAGTGGAACAACGCCGGACTATGGCGAGCGCGGTCCTGCCCAAAACAGCGCCATCCCCAAAAGCAACACGGCCAACCCAGGGGGCCGGATCGCGTTACTCCCATTTGGAGGGGAAGGTTATCTATGGGCCTCAGGTCCATTCCTCCATTGTTGAGACCGGAGATATCTCGCTATCTTCTAGAGCAAACGGGTGCCTATGTTCTGATGGACAGTTGGTACACCAATCCCGGTGTTCTTGACGCCTGTCTGGAGAAGGGATGCCATTTGATCGGCGCAATGAAAGCCAACCGCATCCTTTTCCCAGAAGGGAAGCGTACCTCCGCCTCCGACCTGACCGCCCCTCTCGACCCAGGCTGTTTTCACCCTGTAACGGGAAAGGCTGTTGTTTTCGAGATTTCCTTTGGGCGCTTTGTCGAAAGTAGTTTCTCAAAGTATATTATGATAGAGGGCAAGGGCCAACCAACTGAGCCCGCCACTCCCCCCCACCAAAACCGTCCAGTATAGATGGCAAGTCCATGAAGTTCCAGTTTACAGCACAAAAAATTATCTCGGCGTTGTGACCGACTATATGAAGCTCCGGGATGTAGACTCAGTTCTGAATGGGACCTCCGCCCAATTTAATATGACCTAGGATGGGGCAGATGTGGTCGAGGGCTGGGTTATCAGAAGCAAGTAACGCGGTTTGACCACTCAAAAGAGACACGGCGGAAGTTCCGCCGTGTCTCTTTTTCGGTCTTATAAAACTTTGCGCATAGCTTACAAAAGTTCCCACAGTGGAGCTAAAACATAGGGCAGGTGTTATAAAATCTTCTTCACCTTCGCGAAAAGCGCCTCACAGTAATGATGACCGCCCGCTCGCGCGGCACGGGCGGTTTTTGCGGTTATAGGGAACTCTCCCGCTCCGGAGCGGGCCAGCTGCCCCCGCCCTCCTCTCCGGAGGCCCCGCGCCCGGGGGCCGCAGGAATCCCCATCTCGCCGCGGTACTTCGCCACGGTGCGCCGAGAGAGTACACAGCCCTCCCGGGCCATGCACCGGCAGAGCTGCCCGTCCGACAGCGGCGCCCCCTTGTCCTCTCCGGCGATCAGCCGCCTCAGCAGCCGGCGGGCGGCGGCGGCGCTGGTATCCTCCCCTCCGGAGGGACCGGAGAAGAAATATTTCAGGGGATACAGCCCCCGGGCGCACTGGAGATACTTCTCCCGGACCGCCCGGCTTACCGTGGACTGGTGGACATTCAGGGCCTGCGCCACCTCAGCCATCCGTAGGGGGACCAGCCCCTCCGGCCCCACCCGGAAAAATCCGGCCTGCCGATCCACAATGACTTGCGCGCACTGCGTGAGGGTGCTCTCCCGCTGCTCCACGGCCCACAGGATGCCCTCCGCCTGCCGCAGCTTCCCCGTCAGATAGGACCGAACCTCCTCGTCCCGCGATTGGGCCAGCAGCTCTCTGTAATATGCGCTGATTCGGAACGGCGGGCGTTTCTCCACCGCGGCTCGGACGGTCCACCGCCCCCGCTCCTCCGCCACCAGCAGGTCGGGCTGGGGATAGAGGGTCTGCTCGAAGTGATGAAAGGGAGCGCCGGGGCGGGGCTCCAGCTCCCGGATTGTCCGCCGGGCCAGCTCCACCTGTTCCGGCGTAATTCCCAACTCCCGGGCGAGGGCCCGGTCATGGCGCCGGGCCAGCAAATCAATATGGTCCCGGACAATCGCTAACGCGGGGCCGGTCTCGCCCACCCGTTCCAACTGAAAGGTCAGGCACTGAGAGAGATTCCCGGCCCCCACCCCCGCTGGCTCCAGCGTCCTCAGCAGAGCCAGAGCTTCCTCCAGTCGTTTCAGGGGGATTTCCCCCCGGTTGGACAGCTCCTCCAGGGGAATCCTAAGATAGCCGTCGTCATCCAGGCACCGGATCAGATACTCCACCAGCCGCCGGGTATCCCGCTCTATGCTCAGACGGTCCAGCTGCCGGGAGAGGAAGCCAGTCAGAGTCTCCTCCAGCCCCCCGTCGGTGCCCACCCGGGCCAGGGGGTCCATCTCAGCGTCGCTGACCTGCTGGTAAAACCAGTTCTGGCTGTCGTTGTCCTCCAGCCACCGCAGCCGGTCCACAAACTCCTCTGGAACGGTCTCCTGGGGTTCTGGCCCGGCCTCTTCCAGGTCGATTACAGGGTTCTCCTGGGCCAGCTCTCGGATTCGGACATCCAGCTCCGCCGTGCTCAGCCGCAGCAGCTCCACGCTGTACAGCTGACGCTGGCTCAGCCTTGCGCTCTGTACCTGCTGAAGCTCCATTTCCGCTCCCCCCTTTTTTCTCAGTTTAGGGCGGCGGGGGGCAAATGTCAAGCCCGAGCGTCGCCCCGGAAACCGGCCCGCTTTCCATAGATAAAACTCTATAATCAGCGCCGATTTTATATATTAGACATTTTCAAAATTTTTTGTAAAATTAATATACGGTCACACATTTTTGAAGAGAGCTATTTAGCGATTTTATCGCTTTCTGGACAGGGGCGGTTTGGGGCGAAAGGGATAAAAAATACCCCGCAAGAACCTTTAGCGCGAAAATTGCGCAGCAGACCGTCAGCATCTATTGATTTTACTAATATGTCTTAATGGAAATTCAGATTGCATTGCGGCATCGTCAGGAAGTACACTATCCCTACCGTACACACTCGGGGGGTATCGCCCAATTGGACTCCCCAGCGGCGCAAAGGCGAGAAATACACATTTCGTGATTTCTAAATAAAAAACAGAACAGGAGGAACTACTATTATGAAACGGCTACTCGCACTGGCACTCTCCCTGGCCATGGCCCTCAGCCTGGCCGCCTGCGGCAACGGCGGTACCACTCCCCCCGCAAACTCCACCCCTAACACCTTTGACACCTCTAAGGGCTCCGCTGATCCCGGCCCCGCTCCGACTCAGACCTACGACCTCATCTGGGGCGGCACCAGCGCCTCCTCCGGCTACTACGCTTTGAACGTGGCCGTGTGCGACGTCATCAACAAGTATGTGGACGGTGTCACCGTCACCCTGATGGAGACCGGCGGCACCGTGGACGACTACAAGCTCATGCGCGACGGCGAGGCCTCTTTCGCCCAGACCAGCGACGTCAACGAGTACTGCCTGCAGAACGGCACCGGCGCCTATGACGGCTTTGGCTACACCGGCTCCCTCGACCTGCTGTTCTTTGTGCCCCAGGCTTACCGCTACGCCGTCACCGAGGCCAGCGGCATCAAGTCCATCGCTGATCTGGACGGCAAGACCTTCTGCGCTGGCCAGGCCGGCTCCTCCGCCGAGGTGGAGACCATGAACATCTTGGGCGCTCTGGGCATCGAGCCCGACTGGTTCCCCGCCAGCACCGGCGACGCCGTGGACGCCATCGCCAACCGCCAGTGCAACGGCATCACCAAATCCGGCACCACCCTGGCCGCCGACTCCACCTTCACCGGCCTCCAGGCCAGCCTGCAGCAGGCCAATAACGACCTGCGCTTCCTGAGCTTTACCGAGGAAGAGGTCGCCAAGGTCCAGGAACAGTATCCCTACTACGGCTTCCGCGTTGTGGACACCAAGCCCTACGGTTTCGATTACGAGACCCTGACCTACTGCTCCAGCCTGGGCTTCTCCGTCTCTGAGGATCTGCCTGAGGAGGTCGTGTACAACATCATCAAGGCTATTGACGAGCACATGGACGACATCCGCACCGCCTACCCCGGCATCGCCGACGATCCCTTTGCCCTGACCAACGACGCCAGCAGCATCAGCAAGATTCACCCCGGCGTTGTCAAGTACATGGAAGAGGTCAAAGGCATGACCGTCGATTCCGCCCGTAAAGGCTAATTCGCCCCGCGGTCCTGAATGTAACAGCGCAGTAACGCCCCTTACGAACTCCAGGCACTCTACATATGTGGAGTGCCTGGAATGCAAAGGAAAGAGGTTATTATATGGCTCAAGAAAACACTACTCAGACAACAAGCGAGACCTTCACCAGCCGAAAGACCCCCTTTGAATGGGCTGTCTTTGTTATCTCAGTCGCCTACGCGTGCTTTTTCCTCTACACGGCCTTTTCCGGCCCTTTTACCAGTATTGTTCAGCGCGGCTTCCATGTCTGCGCTGGCCTGATTATCTGGTGCCTGCTGGACCTGAACAACAAGAAAAAAACCAATAAGATTGAAAAAGGAATCGATCTCATCATGATCGTAATTCTAGCGATTATGATGGTTTATTACGTGAGTGCGGGCAAGAGCGTCCTGATGCCCACCTTTAAGATGACCACTCCCTTGTTTGTCATGGGTATCCTGTTCATGATCTGCGTCATGGAAGTGGCCCGGCGGACCATCGGTATCGCGGTCCCCATCCTGAGCCTGATCGGTCTGGCTTACGCTCTGTTAGGCAAATATATCCCAGGCACTTTCGGCCATGCCGGCTTTAAGCTGCAGCGGGTGATGGAGATTATCGCGTTCAGTGACCGGGGTATCCTGGGCAGCGTCACCGGCATCTCCGCCACTATCATCGCCACGTTCGTCATATTCGGCGCCATCCTGTTCGCCACCGGCGGCGGCGAGACCTTTATCAACCTGGCCAGTCTGGTGGCCGGCAACTCCGCGGGCGGCGCGGCCAAGATGGCCTCTGTTGCCAGCGGCTTGTTCGGCATGATCTCCGGCTCCTCCGCCGCCAACGTGGCCACCACCGGCGCGTTCACCATCCCGATGATGAAGCGCATGGGATACAGCAACGACTTCGCCGGCGCTTCCGAGGCCAGCGCCTCCTCCGGTGGACAGATTATGCCCCCCATTATGGGCGCCGGCGCGTTTATTATGGCCGACATGCTGGGCGTCACCTATAAGGAGATCGCCATCGCGGCCATCATCCCCTCTGTCCTGTTCTATGTGGGCGTAATCTGGGGCATTGACTGCTTTGCCCGGCGCTATCACTACCGCGGCATCCCAAAGGATGAGATTCCCGCCGCCGCCGAGGTTCTGAAGCCCTCCAAGTGCCTGCCCGTGTTTCTGCCCATCGGCATCTTGATCGTCCTGTTCCTGATGGGTTTTACCGCGGTTTACTGCGCCAGCTGGTCAATCGTGGCCGCCGTGGTCCTCTATCTGGTCATGGCCCCCAAGGAGCTTGTCCAGCGCGTCAAAAACCTGATTCACGGTCTGGCCGACGCCACCAAGGACATGCTCACCGTCATTCCCCTGATTGCCTGCTCCCAGATTCTGGTCGCCCTGATCTCCACTACTGGCGTGGGCGTCAAGTTCACCAACATCATTGTTGAGCTGGGGGGAAGCAGCATGCTGCTGGCCGGCCTGTGCGCCATGATTGCCACCATGATTCTGGGCATGGGCATGCCCACCGTGGCCGCTTACGTCCTGGCCGGCTCGGTCATCGCGCCCGCTCTGGTAAAAATCGGTGTGGAGCCCCTGGCCGCCCACTTCTTCGTATTCTACTACGCCATCTTCGCCGGCCTGACGCCCCCCGTCTGCGGCACCGTGTTCGTGGCCTCCGCTATGGCGGAGTCCAACTGGGTCAAGACCGCCTGGATTGCCATCCGGCTGAGCATCGGTGCGTTCCTGGTCCCCTTTATCCTGATCTTCAACCCGGGTATGATTCTGATCGGAACAACCGCGGAGATCGTTCAAACTACCGTGACCTCCCTGTTCGGCATCTTCGCCCTGGGCGCCGGGTTCATGGGATACCTGACCCGGAACCTGAACTGGCCTGTCCGGATTATTCTAGTCGCCGCCGGCATCGCCATGGTGGACCCCGGCCTTATTACCGACGTCGCTGGTATTGTCTGCATCCTGGCCATCGTAGTCTACCTGGTCATCAGCGGAAAGCGGTCCAAAGCCGCCGGTAGGAGCTAACATAACGGCCGCCCTTCGCCAAAGGAAGGGCGGCCGTTCTTCAAAGCCCATATAAAAAGAGCAGATGACGCGCATCTGCTCTTCTGCCTTCTTTCTTATTGCTCACCCAGTCCGCACAGCTCCTCGTAGAGCCGGGCCACCTCAATGGAGTCGTCGGTGGGCGGAAACTTAGACGCCGATAGCTTGAACAGCTCCCGGGCCGTGCCACACAAGAATGTGGGCGCTCCCACCAGGTTTGCCGTCCGGCAGGCGATATCCGTATCCTTCAGCTGGATTTGCAGGGTGCTGCGGGTGGAGAAGTCCCGGTCAATCAGAAACTGCCCCCGGTTTTCAAAGATGCGGGAGCTGCCAGCGCTGGCGCGGATGGTATCATACACCATCTGGAGATCCAGGCCGCACTTCCGGGCCAGAGTAAACGCCTCCGCGGCGGCACACATGTGCACCCCCACCAGCAGCTGATTGATCGCCTTGACAGCCTGTCCCTGGCCCACCCGCTGCCCCACATGGACAATATTGGCCGCAAAGCTGGAGAACAGAGGGCGATACCGCTCAAGCAGCCGCTCCTCTCCCGCCGCCATGACGGTCAGCGTCCCCTGCTTCGCCCCGGCGGTTCCGCCGCTTACAGGGCAGTCCATCATCCGGACTCCCTTTTCCAGCGCCAGCTCCTCCAGGGCCTTGGCCTCGTCCATCGCTATGGTGCTCATATTGATTACGACGCCCCGATCCATGGTCTCCAGCAAGCCCTCCAGCACACCGCGGCACTGGGGAAAGGTGTTGACGATGACCAGCACCGTATCCACCTTTTCTCCCAGATCCTGAAGGCTGGCCGCGGCGCTGGCCCGGGGGCCTGTCAGGTCTTCCATGGCCTCCGGGCGCACATCATACAGTACCATGGAATAGCCGTGGTCCAGGATATTCCGCGCAATGCTGTGCCCCATCGCACCCAGGCCGATCATCCCAATCGTCTCCATCCTGTTAACCTTTCCTTGCTCTCAAGGCCGCCGCCTTGGCCACGATGCTGTCCACGTCCATACCATTGTCCCGGTACAGCAGTTCGGGATCGCCGGACTCGCCGAAGCGGTCCTGGATGCCCACGATGGTCATGGGAACGGGGCGCTCCTGGCAGACCACCTCGGCCACGGCGGAGCCCAGGCCGCCATATATGGTGTGGTCCTCAATAGTCATGATGGCCCCGGTCTCCTCTGCGGCCTTCAGCACGGCGACCCTGTCCAGCGGCTTGATGGTTGGCATATCCACCACACGGACCCCCACGCCCTGCTCCCGCAGGATCTCCGCGGCGTCCATGGCCTTTTTCAGGAGGATACCGGAGACGAACATGGTCAGGTCCCGACCATAGTCCAAAATGGGATAGGACTTGCCGATCTCAAAGCGGTAGGTCGCGGGGTCGTGGATATCCGCCACCGGGTTGCGGTGCAGGCGGATGTAGAGCGGGCCTTTGAAGTCCACGGCGGCATGGGCCACCGCCCGGGCGGACACCGCGTCGGAGGGCTGAACCACCGTCATATTGGGGAAAGAGCGCATAATACTCACATCCTCAATGGCGGCGTGGGTGGCGCCGTCGCCCCCCACCTGGAGGCCCGCGTGAGTGCCGATGATGGTCACGTTCAGGTTGGGATAGCAGATAAAGGTCCTCACCTGCTCGCAGGCCCGCATACTGGCAAAGACCGCGAAGGTGGCGAGAAACACCTTGTTCCCGCAACTGGCCAGGCCGGCGGATCCGCCCACCAGGTTCTGCTCAGCAATCCCGAAGCTGAACTCACGCTCCGGGAAATAGGTCCCGAATTTCTCCAGTCCGCAGGTCTTGGTGTCCGCGTTGCACACCACAAAATCTTCCCGTGTCTTCGCGATCTCGATCAGCTCATGGCCGAACGCCATTCTTGTCGCAACAGTGGCCATATCAATCCGCTCCTTCCTCGATATCTTTCATCGCCTGGGCCAGCTGCTCCGCGTTGGGGGCGGCGCCGTGCCAGGCCGAGTTGTCCTCCATGAACGAGACCCCTTTTCCCTTGACCGTCCTGGCCAGAACGACGGTGGGCGCGCGCATGGTCCGCGCGTCGTGGAGGGCCGTGAGGACCTGGCGCATGTCGTGGCCGTCAATCTCGATGACCGACCAGCCAAAGGCGCGCCACTTGTCGGTAAAGGGCTCGACGCGCAGAATGTCGTTGACCCAGCCGTTGATCTGCACGCCATTGCAGTCCACAATGGCAATCAGGTTCTTCAGGTGGTGGTGGTTAGCCGCCATCGCCGCCTCCCACACCATGCCCTCCTGGCACTCACCGTCGCCCAGCAGCACATAGGTCATGTAGTCCTGGTGCTTCATCCGGCCGGACAACGCCATCCCCACGCCGATGGACAGGCCGTTACCCAGAGAGCCGGTGGTCATGTCCAAGCCGGGCACCTTGTTCATATCGGGGTGGCCCTGGAGGATGGAGTGGTACTGCCGAAGGGTGTCCAGCTCCTTTTTGTCGAAAAATCCCCGCTCCGCCAGGGCGGAGTACAGCACCGGGCAGGCGTGCCCCTTAGAGAGGACAAAGCGGTCCCGGTCTGGATCGTCCGGGTTTTGGGGGTCGATGTTCATCACATGGAAGTACAACGCGGTCACGATCTCGGTCGCGGACAGCGACCCGCCGGGATGTCCGGCCTTGGCAAGATAGATCATGTTCAGAACGTCGTGGCGGATCTCTAACGCTTTCTCCTCCAGACGCCTGACATCCTGCCTGGTAAAGTAGTTGCGGTTCAAAACAACCATCTCCTTTTCAGTGTACGCAGTGTGTCAAACCTATGGTTTTATTGTACCGATTCGGGAGAGTGGGTGCAATCTGAATTGTCATTAGCTTATATTACTCATACCAATAAATCTTTCGGCTCCATCCCTGAAAACGGAGAAAAATCACGCCGCAGGAGAGGAAACCGGGCTGTATCCTGAAGGAAAAGTCCAGAATTCGGAGTATAGCGGAACAGAAGAAAGGGGAAATTATGGAAATTCATCAACTCAAATACGCCCTGGCCGTGGCCTACACCCACAGCTTCTCCCTGGCCGCCGAGCGGTGCTACGTCAGCCAGTCCACCCTCTCCCAGCAGATCCTGAAGCTGGAAAAGGAGCTGCACATCAAGCTGTTCTCCCGGAACACCAGGTCCGTGACCCTGACGGAGGCAGGCGCCGAGTTTGTCCAGCGGGCCTCAGGCATTATTCAGGACCTGGACCAGCTTGAGCAGTCCATGCTGGGCTACAGCGGTCTGCTCAAGGGCACCCTGAGTCTGGGCGCCATCACCTCCTTGGGCACCATAGATTTCAGCAATATGGTCACGATTTTTTTCGCGATTCACCCAAACCTGCACCTCAATATTATCCACGGGGGCAGCTATGAGCTGGTCAGCGCCCTCCGCTCCCGGGCCATTGACCTGGTCTTCTGCGCCATTCCCAACGTGGAACAGTACCCGGACATCAACTTCAGTGTGGTGGGACAGGACGAGTATCATCTGGTGGTCAGCAATCGGCACCCCTTCGCGAAGCTGGGAACCATCGACCTGGCCCAGGCGCGGGAGGAGCGGTTCATCTTCCACCACGAGAACCAGAGCATGTGCGACACCTGCATGGCGGCCTGCCAGGATGCCGGCTTTGTTCCCAACATCATCTGCCGCAACCGGAACTCCACCCTCACCCTCCACCTGGTGCGGGCCGGACTGGGTATCGCTTTCCTCCCCGCCGCGGAGATCCCCTCCTACGGCGTGGACGGCGTGACCCAAGTGCGGCTGAAAACCCCCATCCGGAAGAACATCGTCTTTGGCTATTTGAACAACATGGAGCCCTCCAATTTGGTCACAACCTCCATTCGCTTCTTCAAGGAGTGGTGCCAGCAGAAGGAGGAGCCGGGCGGCCTGTTTCCCCTGCGTTGAGCGGCCCGGGCAGCAAACAGCCCCCCTGACGCGCCGCGTCAGGGGGGCGTAATTATGGGCGCAGCTTGCTGCTGACCGTGTTCCGGGTGACCCCGAGGGCTTTCGCCGCTCTGGTCCGGTTGCCACCCAGCCGCCGGACCACCTGGGCCACCAGATCCCGCTCCATCTCCGCCAGCGTGCCTGGCGCCACCTGGAGCGCGCCGCTCTCCTCCGGCGGGGCTGGAGCGGGGAGGCCCCCCCGCTCCGGCCCCTCGGGCAGGGCGTCCGGCGCAACCCCCTGCTCATAGAGCACCACGCTGCGCCAGACATAGTTTTCCAGCTCCCGGATATTACCCGGCCAGCCGTAGCTTACCGCGTTCCGATACAGGGGCTGAACGCACCCCCGATCCGCCCCCCGCCGCTGAACAAAATGCTCGATCAGCGGCAGAAGGTCCTCTGTTCGGTCCCGCAGCGGGGGCAGCTCCAGGGGGAGAATCGCAATGCGGTAGTACAGGTCGCTGCGGAACAGCTTTGCCCGCACCCTTTTCCCCAGATTCTCGTTGGAGGCGGCGATAATACGCACATTGACCGGAATCATCCGGGTGCCTCCCACCCGGATGACCGTCCGCTCCTGAATAACCCGGAGCAGTTTGCTCTGCATGGCGGGGGAGAGCTGACTGACCTCGTCCAGAAATAGGGTTCCGTTGTGGGCCAGCTCAAACAGTCCCGGCTTTCCACCCTTTTTCGCCCCGGTGAACGCCCCCTCCTCATAGCCCATCAGCTCGCTCTCCAGCAGCGTCTCGGTGAGGGCCGCGCAGTTGATGGCCACAAAGGGACCGCCCCGCCGGGAACTCTCGTTGTGGATCGACTGGGCCACCATCTCCTTGCCTGTCCCCGTCTCCCCCTCGATCAGGACGGTGAGGTCGGTGGCGGCATAGACCCTGGCCTGGCGCAGAACACGCTCCATCCGCTCACTCTGAAAGACGATATCCTCAAAACGGTACTGGGCGGTCAGCCCCCGCGCCCTGAGTGTGCGCAGCTTGCGCTCCATGGCTTGAATCCGCTCCACCTCCTGAAGGGTGCCCACCGAGCCGATCACCCGCCCCTGTCGGATAATGGGCATACGGGTGGAAAAGTAGTCGGCGTCTCCCAGCCGGACCAGTACCTCCCGCTGGGTAGCCCCCTCGGCATACACCTGCCGCCAGGCCGGGTCCCCCAGCACCTCGAGGATGGAGCGGTTTAGAACGGTCTCCTGGGCGGCGGAGAGGATCTCGGTGGCCCGACGGTTGCACAGGTTGACAATCCCCTGGTCGTCGGTGGCCAGGATGGCGTTGGGCGCCGCGTCAATGGCGGCCTGGACCTGCTTGGCTCGCAGGTCCTTCTGGCGGGCGGCGTCCAGGACGCGGTTGATCTGCCGCGCCGCCTCCAGCAGGGACTCCTCGCTGTACAGAACCGGGTAAGCCGGAACTTTGAGCCCCAGCTCCCGGGTCAGCGTAAGGCCGGTGGGGCCGGTAACAATGGCGTCGAACCCCTGCTCCACAATCTGCCGCTGGGCCCGCACCACCTCGTCCCGGCTGGAAAAGACAAACTTTGTCACATCGTTCCGGACAAAGGGGGTCAGGCGGGAGAGCTGTATGGGATTGCTGCTGTGGAGCAGCAGCGCCACCTTCCCGCCGACAATTCCATACTTCCCCTCCAACTGGTGCAGCGACTCCAGGAGGTCGATATACCCGGAGGTGACCACGTACATGGGCAGGTCCGTGACCTGCCTCACCGTGGCCTCAATCCCGCCGGTACATACGACGGCATGAAAGCCGGCCTCCTTCAGGCCGGCGGCGGTCTCTGGCGCGTTGAGCGCCCCCATGTTCTCATAGACCCGCACCCCCGGAAGATCGACCAGCTCCGGGTGAAGCAGACGGTTGGGCCAGAATACGGCAACTTTGTTCATATACACTCCTTTGCTCTCAGGACACGATCAGCTTCGCCAGGGGAGCCGGCTCCATATTCTTGATATACCAAGACAGAGGGAGCTCCTCCAGTCTGGACAGGACCTGCTCATAGTCCACCCGGCACCCTGTTAGCCCGGCGGCCAGTTCCTGAACATCCCCGTTGCCGAAAAAATCTCCCAGTAGCTGAAGCTCCCGGATTACGCCCTCCTCCACCCGCATATCCAGGGTCAGAAAGCCGCACTGGGGGAACCACCGCTCCTTGGTCGTCTCATATTTTGGGGAGCGGCCGTAATTCCACTCCCAGGTATCATACCGGTTCCGCTTCAGCGCCCGGACGGCCTCCAGGTCTTTCTGAGACAGTTCCAGCGGCCTGGGGTCGTCCCGCTCCATAATCCTCCGGCACAGCTCCCCCTTGAAGCGCTCCAGGGTGACCTCTTCCGGGAAGTATCCGCCGATGTTGACGATCCGGTCCGGCACCGATTTGATGCTGCTGGAACGGACCTTTTTCGCCCCGGCCCGGAGGACCTGGGCCGCGCACTCCAGGTCGGAGCGGAAAAGCAGCGTGCCGTGGTGCAGCACCCTGCCGCCCTGAATCCATTGGGCGCTTCCAGAAAATTTTTTTCCGTGGACGGTAAGGTCATTCCGGCCATTGATCTCCGCGGGGACCCCCATGGCCCGCAGCGTCTCCGCCACCGGCCTGCAGAAGCGGAAAAAATCAATTTCGGACAGGCGCCCGGCGTCTGTGATGAAGGTGAAGTTCAAATTCCCCAGGTCGTGATAGACCGCGCCGCCTCCCGACATCCGCCGGACCACTGTGACGCCGTTGATACGAGCGGTGGCCTCGTTCACCTCCTCGGTGACGTTCTGGTTCTTCCCGACCACCACGGTGTTATCGTTCTGCCACAGCATAAAGTAGTCCTTTGTCTGGTCCATGGAGGTGAAAAGATACTCCTCCAGCGCCAGATTCCATCTGGGGTCGGTGCTGTGTGATTCCACATATTCCATAAGTCCCATAAGCGCTCCTCCTGTCCGGGGCCGTCAGTACAGCAGCACCGTCAGCCCGGACATGCAGACGATGCTGACCAGAAGGTAAATGGAATTGACCACAGCCACTCGGCTGCCCTGATAGCCGCAGTGCAGCGCCAGGGCGGGTCCGCAGCTGGCAATGGGAGCAAACACCACAAGGATAAGCGCCAGCTTAAGCTCGGCGCTCACCGGGGCCAGGAAATAGAGGGCCAGGGCGCTCAGCGCCGCGGCCCCCACCCGCAGCAGAACAATCCCAGTATCCCGCCCCGCCTCCGACCTCGGCAGACGCAGGTCCAGCAGAATCCCGATGGACAGCATAGCCAGAGTGGAGTTCGCCCCACTGATGGAGACAAAAATCCCCGCTATTTTTTCCGGAAGCGCAATATGGAGCATGGACATCGCCAGCATAATCACACAGGTGACGGTGGGCACATTGTGAAGCAGATTGTCCCGCAGCAGCTTCAGGCCGCCGCCCCTCTGCCCGCCGTAGAGCAGGCTCGCCGCTGTTGGACCCACACCATAGGTAAACAGCGCGGTGCCCGGGTAGTTGAACGCCAGCACCCCCGCCATGGCGGCGGGGCTGACAAAGGTGCTGAGCACGGGGATGGCATAGCTGCCGATGTTGAAAGAGGAAAAGGAAAAAATTTTTACCACTCGGTCGTCCCGGTCCCCACTTCGAGAACTGAGCATGGCCATCAGGAAGAAAAAGGAGTTGACCAATACGCCGACGACCGCCGCGGCCAGGATATCCAGGGTCAAAACAACGCCGTTGAGATTTTTCACCACCACACAGGGCAACGTGACATACATCATCAGCTTGGAGATGGTCCGCGCGTCCTCCCGGTCCAGAACACCGCTCCGCCGGAGAAAATACCCCAGGCAGATGGTAAGCAACAGGATGCGGGTCTGATAATAGACGTTGCTCATGTTACAATTCTCTCCCTCTTTATGAGACGCGGGAACCGGGTCGACCTGTCCCCGGGCCCTACAGCAAGAGCCGGGCAGGGTGCTCGATATAGCCTTTGATTGTCTGGAGGAACCGGGCCGCCGGGGCCCCGTCCAGGACTCGGTGGTCATAGGTCAGCCCCAGGTTCATCATGGGGCGCGCCGCCAGCTGCCCGTCCAGCGCCACCACCCGGTCCATAATCCGCCCCACCGCCAGGATGCAGGTCTCCGGCGGATTGACAATGGCGGTGAAAGAATCCAGCTCATACATCCCCAGGTTGGAGACGGTAAAGGTGCCACCGCTCATCTCCTCCGGCCGCAGGGAGCCCCGGCGGGCCTTGTCGATCAGCTCCCGGCCGGTCAGGGCGATCTCCCGCACCGACAGGCTGTCTGCGTCCCGGATCACCGGCACCATCAGCCCCCGGGGGGTGTCCACCGCCACGCCCACGTTGGCGTAGTTGAAGGTGTGCAGCCCGTCTGGGCGGAGGGAGGCGTTCGCCTCCGGGTGTTCGATGAGCGCCCGGGCGCACACCGCCACCAGCAGATCCACAAAGGAGATTTTCAGCCCCTCCGGCTCCAGATACTCGTTCATCTGCCGGCGGAAGTCTATCAGATTGACCATGTCCACATCCACCCGGTGGGTGGTCTGGGCCATTTCGGACACGCTCTGGCACATCCGCTGGGCGGTAATCTTCCGGATTCCGCTCAGCGGCGCGATGTTCTCGATGTGGGTGGACCGCCGTCCCCTGGCTGGAGCCGTCTCCCGCCGCCCCAGCAAGGCGCGCACATCCTGTTCAATGATCCGACCCTTGGGTCCGGTTCCGGTGAGGTCAGCCAGCGGCACGCCCTCTTTCTCCGCCAGGCGGCGGGCCCTGGGAGAGGCGGGAATTTTTCCGCCCTCCGGCATGCCCGCGGGGGGAGCGCCCAGAGCGGTCCCGGCCTCCCGCGCGGCTGGAGCCTCCGGGGCCTCCGTCGGCTTGTCCGCCGCCAGGGACAGCGTGGGCGCCTCCTCGCCGACGGCCCCGATGGCCGCCAGGGGCGTTCCGCAGGGCAGACAGGCCCCCTCCTCATGGTAGCGCTTCAGCAAAATCCCGGAGTGGAGCGACTCCACCTCTACCGAGGACTTGTCCGTCTCGATCTCGGCCAGGGGTTCGCCCTTTTGAACAGGCTCACCCTCTATCTTCAACCATTTTACAATGGTCCCCTCGCTCATGTCCATACCCAATTTGGGCATTTTGAAGAACTCAGCCATTGCCTTTCCCTCCCTGACAAATTTCTTGGGCTGCCCGCACCAGCTTTTCCGGCGTGGGGGCGGATTCCCGCTCCGGAACGGTGGCGTTGGGCACCGGGATATCGGCGCCGCACACCCGGAGAATGGGGGCGTCCAGCTCATCAAAGAGCTTCTCCGTGATCTCCGCGGCGATTTCCGCCCCGTAGCCGTTCCGCCGACAGGCCTCGTGGGTCACAATAACCCGGCCCGTCTTTCGGATGGACTGGGCGACAGTATCAAAGTCCAGAGGCACCAGGGTGCGCAGGTCCACCACTTCCGCCTCGATGCCCTGGGCGGCCAGCTGTTCGGCCGCCTCCAGGGCGGTGAGCACCGTTTTGGAGTATGTGATGATAGTCACGTCCTTCCCGAACCGCTTTACCTCCGCCCGGCCCAAAGGAACCAGGTACTCCTCCTCGGGGACCTCGCCGCGGGTCTGGTACAGGCCCTTGTGCTCGATGAACAGCACCGGGTTGTTGTCCCGGATAGCGCTTTTCAGCAGGCCCTTGGCGTCGTAAGGGGTGGAGGGCATGACCACCTTAAGGCCCGGGATGTGGGTAAACAGCGCCTCAAGGCTCTGGGACTGGGTACACCCGTTGGAGTGGCCCCGCCCGCCCTGGGTGCGGATTACCAGGGGAACGTGAACTTTCCCATTGGTTTTGTAGCACATTTTAGACATCTGGTTGAGCGTGATATCCATGCAGCAGCCCATAAAATCTATGTGCATGATCTCAGCCACAGGCCGCGCGCCGCACATGGCGGCCCCGGTGGCCACGCCGGCGATAGCCAGCTCGGACAGGGGGGTGTTCCGCACCCGTTCCGGGCCGAATTCCTCCAGCAGCCCCCGTGTGGCCTTATAGACGCCCCCGACAATGGCCACATCCTCCCCCATGACAAAGACCCGCTCGTCCCGGCGCATCTCCTCCGCCAAGGCGGAGGAGATGGCCTCGCGGTACATAATCCGTCTCATCACTTCTTCCTCCTATTCCGCGAACAGATGCTCTTCCATGTCCTCCGCCCGCATGGGGGGACTGTTCTGAGCAAATTCCACAGCGGCGGACACTTGCCGCTCTATGTCCCGGAGCTGAGCCTGGTCCTCCTCCTCCGTCCAGCCCTCCCGCTCTTGGAGCAGCTGGCGCATGCGCGGGACGCAGTCGTTGTTGGCTCTGACCTGGGCGACCTCCTCCTTGGCGCGGTAGGTCTGCTCGTCCCCCTCGTGGTGACCCCGCAGGCGATAGGTGTCGCACTCGATCAAGGTGGGGCCTTCCCCTCGCCGGGCCCGGTCCACCGCCTTCCGGGCGGCCTGGTATACCTGGATCACATCGTTGCCGTTGACCTTCAGCCCGGGGATGCCGTAGCCCGCCGCCCGCTGGTAGAAAGAGCCCAGAGCGGTGGAGGTATCCACGCTGGTGGAGATGGCGTAGTGGTTGTTCTCACACACAAAGACCACGGGCAGCTTCCACAGGGCGGCCAGGTTCAGCGCCTCGTGAAAGGCTCCCTGATTTCCCCCGCCGTCGCCGAAAAACGCCGCCGACACCCGGCCGGGGGCGAACATGGAGCAGTACAGAGCGTGTCCTGTCCCCAGAGTCAGAGAGGCGCCCACAATCCCGTTGGCGCTCAGGAGGCCTACCTCCGGCGCTGTCTGGTGCATTTTGCCCGCCCGGCCGCCGCAGCAGCCCCCCTGGCGGCCCATTAGCTCCGCCATCATCCCGTTCAGGTCGGCCCCTTTGGCGATCAGGTGGCCGTCGCAGCGATGGGTGGAGGCGATGTAGTCCTCACGGGTCAGCGCGCGGCACACCCCGACGGCTACCGCCTCTTCCCCTACATACATGTGCATATTTCC
Organism: Lawsonibacter sp.; assembly: GCA_022795855.1. Lineage (GTDB taxonomy): Bacteria > Bacillota > Clostridia > Oscillospirales > Oscillospiraceae > Lawsonibacter. The sequence goes on along the minus strand of JAAWHL010000025.1, from coordinate 6,983 downwards.
GATGACCAGTCCCTGCTTGAAGTAGGCCACCGCGGTCTCCTCAAAGGTTCGGATCAGCCGCATGGCGCGGTACATCTCCACCAGCGCCTCCCGGTCCAGCTTATCCACATCCATTACGATTTTCCTCCTTTCGGCTTCAAAAATGTGTGAATCGGTCTGCCCTCCGCCGCCAGGACGGCCTCCCGGACGGCCTCCGAAAGGGTGGGATGGCCGTGGACGGCGGCAATCAGGTCGTCCGCCAGCCCCTCCATGGAAATGGCGGAGACACCCTCCGCGATCAACTCAGTGGCGTTGGGGGCCAGGATGTGCACTCCCAGTAGCTCGCCCAGCTCCTCCCCTACCAGCACCTTGACCATCCCCTCTCCCCCGTTGGCAATCAGGGCCCGGCCGTTGGCGGACAGGGGGAACCGCCCTACCCGGAAAGGAATATTCCGCTCTTTGGCCTGTTCCTCCGTCAGGCCGGTCCCAGCCAGCTCCGGGAACGCGTACACCCCAGAGGGGACGCAGGCTGGATGGTAGACCGCCTGTCCGCCCATGGCGTTCTCCGCCGCAATCTCTCCCTGGGCGGAGGCGGTATGGGCCAGCATGATCTCGCCGGCGCAGTCACCCACGGCGTATACGCCGGGAATGTTGGTCTGCTGCCTGTTGTCCGTCAAAATCCGGCCCCTCTCGCGGAGCAGGCCTCCCGCCTCCGGATCCAGGCCTTCGGAGCAGGGCCTACGCCCCACGGCGCACAGTACCTTGTCCGCCGACAGGACCTCCTCCGTACCGGCGCGCTCCACCGTGACCCGCGCGCCCTCCGGGCCGTCAGCCACCCGGACCACCCGGCATCCCAGGAGAATCTTGATGCCCTGCCGCTCCAGACCGGCGGCCAGCATCCCAGCCAGCTCCCCGTCCATGGAGGGCAGCAGGCGGGGCAGCGCCTCCACAATAGTGACATGGCAGCCCAGCGCCTGAAAGGCGCAGGCCAGCTCCACGCCGATTACGCCGCCCCCGATGACAACCATAGTCTCTGGGAACCGCTGAACTGACAGTGCCCCGGTGGAGTCCATCACATACCGGCTCTCCTTCAGCCCAGGGACGGGGGGGACCACTGGCGCGGAGCCGGTGGCCAGAATGATGCGGTCCGCCTCCCGGATCTCATTCTTTTCCCCCGTGATTTTCAGAGTCTTGGGCTTGATAAAGGAGGCGGTCCCCCGGATGACCTCCACCTGATTTTTCTTCAGAAGAGCGCTCACGCCATCCACTAGCCGCTTGACAACCCACCGCTGATAGTCCAGCACCTCCTCCCAGGCTACCCTGTCCAGTGTCATATGAATTCCGCGCCCAGCGCCCTCCCGGGCGCTCCGGGCCAAACCGGCACAGCGCAGAAGGGCCTTGGTGGGGATACACCCCACATTCAGGCACGTCCCGCCCAGGCGCTCCCGCTCGATCAGGGTCACCGCCGCCCCCAGCTGGGCGGCCCGGATGGCGGCCACATAGCCCCCCGGTCCTCCGCCGACCACGATCAGGCCGCGGCCCTCTGACGGTCTATCCATAAAAATTCCTCCTCAAGATCAAAATTGATATACCCTTAACTATACAAGCAATTTTCGTGCCAGCTTTTTTCCACCGAATCACAAGGGCGCAAAAAGAAACACGCTCAATATTCAAGCGCATATACGCTTAAATATTGAGCGTGCTATCAATTTTTCATCGCGCCGCTCCGGCGGATTCTTCCAAGAACGCCCGACAATCAGTCCGGAAGGGCAAAGTGCTCCACAATATAGTCCCGCGCCGTCTGAGCCACCGGGGATATGGGCCGGGCATCAGGCCAAGTCAGATAGACGTTCCGGACAAACTCCCGGTCTGCGTCATAGATGGGGAGGACCTCCACCTTTTCTGAGTCCATGGCCGGAACCTGCGGCAAAATCGCGATTCCAAACTTCAGCCCCACATACTGCAGCGCGGCATTGCACTCCCTGACCTCAAACACGACGTTCGGTATGATGCTGTGCTGCTTGAAAGCCTGATCTACCAGGCTACGCAGGTTGCTGGACCGATCCAGCATAATCTGAGGCTCGCGGGCGAAGTCCTCAAAGGACACAGAGCGCCGGCCCGACAGGTGGTGGCCGCTGGGGACGGCCAAATAGAGAGGCTGCCGCATAATCCGCGCCGATTTCGCCCAGTCGGCCTGGTGCAGGCAGAAGCCCATGTCCAGCTCGCCGTTTTTGATCTTCGTAAAGATGTCATAGGAGGGGGCCTCCGTAAAGCTGAAGCGGATCTTCTGGTTGTCCTCCACCTGATAGAACTGCTCCACAATGGCGGGGATCAGCGAGGCGGAGATGCTGTGGAAATAGCCCAGGCGGACGATCTGATCAGAGCGGCCGGACATCTGTTCCAACACACTCCGCCCCTCCTCCAGCAGGGACAGCGCTTTCTCCACATAGGGCAGGAACTGCTGTCCGTAGACCGTGGTCTCCACCTGGCGCTTCTCCTTGTAAAAGAGCTTCACGCCCAGCTCCTTTTCCAGCTCACTGATGGCATAGCTCAGGCTGGGCTGAGAGATGTGGAGCTCTTCGGCGGTATGCGTATAGTGCAGCACCCGGGCCAGCGCCTGAAAATATTGCAGCTGGAGCAGCGTCATAGTATTCTCCTTTCTCCATCCGCGGTGTGGATGGCCTCCTCCAGTATCATAGCTGGTAAATATAACAATATTCCTTTTTTCCTCCCGCTGTCAAGTGCGGAGGGAAATTTTTTTGACTTTTCCTGCGTTTTACGTCTTCAGCCACAAAGGCAAACGCCAAACGCCAAATCGAGTTTTCTCTATGAAGAAAATTAAAAATAAGTATTAGACACCTATAGAGGCAGACGTTATGATAAATCCATCAGAACAACAGGTTTAGTTCTTCAAAATAATCTATCATAACTATCATAAGGAGTGTACATTATGGCGAAAGAAGTAAATGCGGAACAGATCGCTATGCTGGAGGAAATGGTGGCCCGCGCCCAGAAAGCCGCCGCCATCATCGAGACCTATGACCAGGCCCGGGTGGACCACCTGTGCCAGGCCGTCACCGCCGCCCTCTATGACCTGAAGGTCTGGGGCCAGCTGGCCGACGAGGCCGTGGACGAGACCGGCCTGGGTGACAAGGTGACCAAGCGCAACAAACGCAACAAGCTCAAGCTGATTCTCCGCGACTGTATGCGCGCCAAGAGCGTGGGCGCCATCGAGGAGATCCCGGAGAAGGGGCTGGTCAAGTACGCCAAGCCCGTGGGCGTGATCGCCTCCCTCGTCCCCACCACCAACCCCTGCCTCACCCCCGCCGGCCAGGTCATCTACGCCATCAAGGCCCGGGACGTTATCATCTGCAGCCCCCACCCCCGCGCCAAGGTGGTTACCAACAAGTGCATCGACCTCATCCGTGAGGTTCTGGTCCGCGAGGGCGCTCCCGCCGACATCATCCAGGGCATCCAGGAGCCCTCCATCGCCCTGACTCAGGAGCTGATGAAACGCTGCAACCTGGTCATCGCCACCGGCGGCCGGCCCATGGTTAAGTCCGCCTACTCCTCCGGCACCCCCGCCTACGGCTCCGGCGCCGGCAACGCCACCGTCATCATTGACGAGACCGCCGACACCGCCGAGCGCCAGGCTGAGGCCGCCCAGAACACCCGCATCTCCAAGACCTCCGACTTCGGCTCCGGCTGCTCTTGCGACGGTAACCTGGTCATTCACGCCTCTATCTACGACAAGATGGTCGCGGCCCTCCAGGCCGAGGGCGGCTATCTGGCCAACGAGGAGGAGGCCGAGAAGCTCAAGGCCGTCATGTGGGACGAGATGGGCCACCGGCTGCCCAGCACCGTGGCCATCAGCCCCCAGAAGCTGGCCGAGGCCGCCGGCTTCCAGATTCCCGCCGACCGGAAGTTCATCATGGTCACCGGCGGCGGTATCGGCCAGATCGGCAAGGAGCACTTCTTCTCCTCCGAGAAGCTGACCACCCTGCTGGCCCTGTTCAAGTACGAGGGCGAGTTCGAGAACGCCCTGGACATGATGCGCGCCATCTTTGAGGTGGGCGGCAAGGGCCACTCCTGCGGTATCTACTCCTGGGATGATAGCCACATCGACCGTTTGGGTAAGGCCGCTCCTGTCTCCCGCATCATGGTCCGCCAGCCCAACAACAAGGGCAACGCCGGCTCCGCCACCAACGGTATGCCCCCCACGTCCTCCATGGGCTGCGGCACCTGGGGCGGCAACATCGTCTCCGAGAACATCGCCCTGAAGCACTACATGAACACCACCTGGGTGGCTCGTCCCATCCCCGAGGATATGCCCTCCCTCCAGGAGCTGTTCGGTCAGTTCTATAAGGACGGCATGGATCAGGAATAACCCATCCCACTCAACCCGCCGCCTCCGGCCGACTGCCGGAGGCGGCGAAAACACACAGCCGATTACCGGCCATCATACAGGAGGTACTTATGGATCAGTTTCGTTACTATATGCCCACCGAGGTATTCTTTGGAAAAGGGATCGTCAAGGAGAAAAAAGAGCTGTTCCGCCAGCTGGGCCAGCGGGCCTATATCATCACCTACACCATCCCCGGCCACCACTACGCCCTAGAGGACGTGACCGCAGTACTGGAGGAGTTCGGCATCCCCTACGTGGTGGAGACCGGAATCGAGGAGAACCCCTCCACCGAGACGGTGGAGCAGGCTGCCGCCAAAGCGCGGGACTTTGCCCCCGACTTTATCATCGGCATCGGCGGAGGTTCCCCCATTGACGCGGCCAAGGCCATCGGCGTGTTGCTGGCCAACCCCGACAGGAAGGGCGGCGACCTGTTCACCGACGGCAGCCTCCAGTCCCTCCCCATTATCGGCATCCCCACCACCGCCGGCACCGGCGCGGAGGTGACCCACTTCTCTGTCCTGACCCGCGGCGACAAGGACACCAAGCAGGCCATCGCCCCCCGGATTTTCCCCAGGTACGCCCTGCTGGACGCCGCTTACCTCATGGAGATGCCCCTGCGGCTGAGCTGCGCCACCTCCATCGACGCCCTGTGCCACTGCCTGGAATCCTATATCTCCACCGCCGGCAGCGAGCTGTCCCGGGCTATCTGCGAGATCGGTTTCAACTACTTCTCCCAGTGCGTGGGCGAGATGCGCGCCGTTTTGGGCGATCCCCAGCGCACCACCAGCAAGACCCCCTACCCCTTTGAGATCCGTGAGAAGCACATGCTGGTCTCCCTCATCGGCGGCTTCGCCAACACCCAGACTGGCACCTGCCTGCCCCACGGCATGAGCTACGCCCTCACCCACAACAAGCACATCCCCCACGGCCTGGCCTGCGGCCTGCTCATCGCCGAGTACTTGAAGATTTTCAAGCAGCCGGAGAACGTGGCCCGGGTGGATCGGGCCATCAAGCTGTGCGGCTTCCGGGATCTGGAGGACTTCTCCGAGTTTATCGACAGTATGCTCCTGCTCAAGGGCGACTTCACCCCCACCCCCGAGGAGATTGAGGCCTACGCCGAGGAGTTCGCCCAGCAGAGGCACCGCTTCGCCCGCCACCCAGAGCCCGCTGGCAAGGCGGAGGTCCTCCGGATTTACACCAACAGCCTGCTGAACAAGCGCCGCTGACGCGGAAGGAGAGGTCGCTATGTCTATGGATATTGTCAAGGCCGTCACCCTGTGCGAGGTGGGTCCTCGGGACGGACTGCAAAACGAGAAAACCCTGCTCTCTGTGGAGGAAAAGCTGGAGCTGATCGAGGCCGTGGCCGACGCGGGATTCCCTGTCATTGAGGTGGGCTCCTTTGTCCACCCCAAAGCCGTCCCCCAAATGGCCGACACGGACGAGGTATTCCGCCGGCTGCGCCGTAAGCCGGGCGTGCAGTACCGGGCCTTGATTGCCAACCTGAAGGGCGTGGAGCGGGCCGCCGGCTGCGGCTGCACCAAGGTGAAGCTGAACGTCTCCGCCAGCAAGGCCCACAACATCGCCAATCTGAACCGCGCCCCCGCGGAGACGGTAGCTGGCTTCCAGGGCTGCGCCGACGCGGCCCGGGCCGCCGGAATGGAAATCTCCGGCTCCATCTCCATGGCGTTCGGTTCCCCCTGGGACCGGGAGATCCCCCTGTCCGACGTGAAAGAGATCGTGGACGCCTACCTGGCCGTGGGCGTGACGGAAATCTCCCTATCCGACGCCTCCGGCCAGGCCTATCCCACCCAGGTGTATCAAATTTGCACTGAGATGGCCCGGTCCTACCCCCAGGTGACCTGGTGGCTCCACTTCCACAACACCCGGGGGCTGGGCATCTCCAACATCATGGCCGGGATGCAGGCGGGTTTCACCCGCTTCGACTCCGCCTTCTCGGGCGTGGGGGGCTGCCCCTTTGTCCCCGGCGCCGCAGGCAACGTGGCCACCGAGGATGTGGTCCACCTGTGCGACGAGATGGGCGTCGAGACCGGCGTGGACCTGGACCGGTCCATGGAGGTCAGCCGCCGCCTGGTCCAGATTTTGGGCCACAACACCGACAGCTACCTGCTCCGGGCCGGCAAATCCAAGGACTTGATTCTGGAGCTTCCTGTTAAAAAGTAAAGGCTTCCGCCACCTCACTCTTTCCTCCTTTTCCATTCTTTAATGCCTGTCCGCTTCCTTTCGGGACAGGCTGCTTTTCGACAAGCTGAGGACACCAACTAATATAGTCGGTGTCCTCTCTACTTTTTAGGGGAACTGTTAAAAATCTTATCCCCAGTATATTTCAAATTATCAAGACATTTTATTTTGGGTACGCAAGCGGTTTTTTTATTGTTGTTGACAAAGTGGCGTGTGAGCTTGTCGGCGGCTGGGTAGCCCGCCACGGGCGAACGCTGGGCGGTTGTCGGAGGGCAGGAGCAAGGCGGGGAATAATGAGGCCCGCTCCATGGCAATTCTGCGAATTGCCGTCGCTTTGATGGCCTGCGGGCCATAGGATTTTTTGAGCGGTCAGCGGTGGGCCGCTTGGAGGTATGAAAAA
>JAAWHL010000024.1 GCA_022795855.1 Lawsonibacter sp. | reverse complement strand
CCCCGGAATAGCCGGAGCTGTAGCTGCCGCCGTCGCCGTCCCGCCGGGAATCGCCGAAATAGACGTTGTCGGCCACCACCTCGGCGGTGGTGCGCTTGTTGCCGTCCTTGTCGGTCCAGTCCCGCATCTGGAGGCGGCCCTCCACCACGGCCAAGCGGCCCTTGGAGAAGTAGCGGCTGACAAATTCCCCCGTCTGCCGCCAGGCCACCACGTCAATCCAGTCGGTGGCCCGCTCGCCGGTGGACTTGTCCTTGAAATCCCGGTCCACCGCCAGACGGAAAGAGGCCACGGGCACGCCCGCCTGGGTGTGGCGCAGCTCCGGGTCACGGGCCAGCCGGCCCATGATGAAAATCTTGTTGAGCATGTCCGCTCCCCCTTACTGATCCTTGCAGACGATCATGGAGCGCATCACGCCGTCGGTAATCCGGAAGATACGGTCCAGCTCCGCAGGGACGGCGGCGGTGGCGGAGAAGGTCATCAGCACGTAGTAGCCCTCCATCAAGTCGTTGATGGGATAGGCCAGACGGCGCTTGCCCCACTCGTCAACCTCGTTCACGGTCCCGTTGGCCTCTACCACACCCTTGAACCGGGCCACCAGGGCGGCCACCGCCTCCTCGCTGAGGGCGGGGTTCAGAATGTAGACGGCCTCGTAGTTTGCGTTAATCTTTGCCATGTTCTTGCACCTCCTTATGGACGTATGGCCCCCGGCCGGGCCGGGAGCAAGGAATTCGGCCCGCTCTTAGAAAAGCGGACCAAATTATTATATAGGAAATTCCCGGATTGTCAAGGGAAATCCGGGAATTTTGTGAATTTTCAGCGGATTTTCCAGCCCGCCCGGGGCCGTGAGTCCGGGCGCGTCAATACCGCCGGACCACGGCGGACACCTTGCCGATGATTTCCGCCCGGGTGCCGTCAATGGGCTGATAGGCGTCGTTGGCCGGCATCAGCCACACGCGCCCGTCCTTGCGGCGCAGGGTTTTCACGGTGGCCTCGTCCTCGAACAGGGCCACCACGATTTCGCCGCTTCGGGCCTCCTGCTGCCGGTGGACCACCACCAGGTCCCCGGGGAGGATGCCCGCCCCCAGCATGGACTCCCCCCGCACCCGCAGGGCGAAGTACTCCCCCTCCAGCCCCTGGGTGTCAAAGGTCAGGTACTCCTCGATGCACTCCTGGGCCAGAATGGGCGTGCCGGCGGCCACGTTGCCCACCACCGGAATCTGATTGGAGCGGGGGTTCTGCTCCTCGGCCACCGGGCCGCGGGGCACGTCGGCCAGGGTGATGGCCCGGGTTTTGCCCTCGGCCTTAATCAGCACGCCGGCCTCCTCCAGGCCCTTGATGTGGAAATGGACGGTGGAGGGCGACTTCAGCCCCAGGGCGGCGCCGATTTCACGCACCGAGGGGGGGTAGCCGTGCTGCGCGAGGAAATCCTGAATGCAGTCGTAAATCTGCTGCTGTTTGGCGGTCAGCTTGGCCATGGAGAGGCTCCTTTCTGTCCCGGGGCTGCTGTTTTTACCAGTATAGCACAGGAACCGGGAGAAGTCAAACGGATGTTCCGGGTTTTTCCCGGAAATGTTGAATTTCTTTCCGGAAAATGTATTGACATGGAGGGGACTCCAGATGATACAATAAAAGAAAACAGGCAGGATCCCTGCGGCCCGGGGCGCGGCCCTGATTTTGATAAGGAGGAATTCTCTATGTCTGTCGTTTACTTTACCAAGGATATCTCCCCCCAGGGGCTGGTGAAGGCCTACGAGGCCTTGGGCGCGGAGCTGAAGGGCCGGGTGGCCGTCAAGATTTCCACCGGCGAGCCCGGGGGGCACAACTTCCTTCAGCCGGCCCTGATTGCGCCGCTGGTCCAGAAGCTGGAGGGCGTGATTGTGGAGTGCAACACCGCCTACCCCGGCCGCCGGGACACCAGCGAGGCCCACTGGCAGACCTTCAAGGACCACGGCTTTCTGGACATCGCGCCCTGCGACCTGATGGACGAGGAGGGGGACATGTCCCTGCCCGTGGGCGGCGGCACCCGCATCCAGGAGAACTTTGTGGGGACCCATCTGAAGAACTACGGCTCCATGCTGGTCCTCTCGCACTTCAAGGGGCACCCCATGGCCGGCCTGGGCGGAGCGCTGAAGAATATGTCCATCGGCGTGGCCTCCGCCCGCGGCAAGCAGTGGATTCACACCGCCGGCAGCGGCGACACCTCCTTTGAGGCGCTGCTGAACGCCGACCTGGACTCCTTCCTGGACTCCATGGCCGACGCGGACAAGTCGGTGATGGACTTTATGGGCCGGGAAAACATCGTCTATGTCAACGTGGCCAACCGGCTGAGCGTGGACTGCGACTGCTGCGCCGCGCCCGCCGAGCCGGAGATGATGGACATCGGCATCTTTGCCTCGCTGGACCCGGTGGCGGTGGATCAGGCCTGCGTAGACGCGGTATACGCCTCCCCCGACCCGGGCAAGGCGGCCCTGATTGAGCGCATGGAGACCCGGCACGGCGTCCGTACCATCCAGGCCGCCGAGGCCCTGGGCCTGGGCAGCCGGAGCTATGAGCTGAAGGAGCTGGACTGAGAACCTGTACTCACAGCTTCAGACGCGCACCTGGGCGGGCCTTTTCCCGCCATACTGCGCCCCATTTCCTCGGAAGGCAGCAAGGGCCCCGCGAAAACGCGCCTTGCCCGGCGGAAAAATCCCCATCCGGGCGTCATTTCCGGTTATGAAAAAAGGTCCCCATCCGGACAGAAACGGGCCTCCCCCGCCGGGAAGGCCCGTTTCTGTCTGCCGGGCGGGCGCCCCCTTTTGGGGGCCGCCCGCGGTTTGGGAGAATCCCCTTGACTTGGAGTCCGCTCCAGATGATACAATGGGAAAAACGAGCGGAGAGGAGCGGTTTTATGATGAACAATCGGGAGCTGGGCCGTACCGGCCTGAAGGTGGGGGAAATCGGCCTGGGCTGCGAGGGGCTCCTGGGCAAGAGCCCGGAGCAGACAGGGCAGTGGCTGGACGTGATGGAGGAGGCGGGGGCGAACTGCATCGACCTGTACGCCCCCAACCCGGAGTTCCGGTCCAATCTGGGCCGGGCACTGGCCGGCCGCCGGGAGAAGTTTGTGCTCCAGGCCCACCTCTGTTCCGTCTGGCAGAACGGGCAGTATAAGCGCACCCGGGAGATCGCGCAGGTGAAGGCGGGCTTTGAGGACCAGCTGGAGCGGCTGGGGACCGGCCATGTGGAGATTGGCATGATCCACTATGTGGACTCCATGGACGACTGGCGGGCGGTGGAGAACGGCCCCGTGATGGAGTACGTCCAGGCCCTGAGGAGGGCCGGGACCGTCGGCTGCGCGGGGCTGTCCAGCCATAACCCTGAGGTGGCCCTGGCGGCGGCCCGCAGCGGCCTGATTGACGTGCTGATGTTCAGCGTCAACCCCTGCTATGACCTCCAGCCCGCCGGCGAGGACGTGGAGGAGCTGTGGGCGGAGAAGAACTATGCCGCGCCCCTGGTGAATATGGACCCCCAGCGGCAGGAGCTGTACGAGACCTGCCAGCGGCTGGGGGTGGGCATCACGGTGATGAAGGCCTTTGGCGGCGGCGATCTGCTGAAGGACTACTCCCCCGCCGGCAAAGCCCTGACCCTGTATCAGTGCATCCGCTACGCCCTGACCCGGCCCGGGGTCTCCTGCGTCATGTCCGGGGCCCGGACCTTGGAGGAGCTGCGCGGCAGCCTCGCCTATGAGACGGCGCCCGACAGCGAAAAGGACTACGCCGCCGCCCTGGCCGCCCTGCCCAAAATCAGCTGGAAGGGCCACTGTATGTACTGCGGCCACTGCGCCCCCTGCCCCCAGGGCATCGACGTGGCCTCGGTGACCAAATTCCTGAACTTGGCCCGGGCCCAGGGAGAGACGCCCGAAACCGTCCGGGAGCACTACGCCGCCCTGACCCATAAGGCCGGCAGCTGCGTGGCCTGCGGCGCCTGCGAGACCCGCTGTCCCTTCGCCGTGCCGGTGGTGGAAAACATGAGACGGGCCGCGGAGCTGTTCGGGGCGTAGGCCCCTCGGGGGCGGTTGTGCATTCTTTTTTCTTTTGAAAAAGAAAAAAGAATCAAAAAAGAAAACTTCCGCCGCAAAACGCTGTTTTGCGCGGGAAGCGGACAGCCGCGGACAGCACAGAAGGCCGGCGCGAAAGCGCCGGCCTCTGCCGTATTCTGTATGAGGCGCAGTCAAAGTTTGGGGCCGCCCTTTTCAAAGGGCGGCGGGGTCCGGGGCAGAGCCCCGGCGGACGGTGAGCGCGGCGCGGCGCGCTACACCATGGCCCTGGCGGTCTCGGCAATGTGCTCGGCGGACAGGCCGAAGGCCTTCAGCAGGGCGCCGGCGGGGCCGGAGTGGCCGAACTCGTCGTTGACGCCGATGCGGCGCACGGGAGTGGGCAGCTTTTCGCTGAGCAGGGAACACACCGCCTCGCCCAGGCCGCCGATGACGGAGTGCTCCTCGCAGGTGAGGATTTTTTTGCACTCCCGGGCGGCCTTCAGCACCAGCTCCTCATCCAGAGGCTTGATGGTGGCCATATTGATGACCCGGGCGGAGATGCCGGCCTCGGCCAGGGCCTTGCCGGCCTCCAGGGCCTCGGCCACCAGCAGGCCGTTGGCCAGGATGGCGATATCGGTTCCCTCCCGGAGCACCTCGCCCTTTCCAATCTCAAAGCGGAAGTCCGCCTCGTCGTGGAACACGGGGATGGGGGAGCGGCCGAAGCGCATATACACCGGCCCCTGATGGGCGTAGGCGGCCCGTACCATGGCCTTGGCCTCCACGTCGTCGGCGGGGGACATGACCACCATGCCGGGGATGGAGCGCATCAGGGCAAAGTCCTCGCAGCACTGGTGGGAGGCCCCGTCCTCGCCCACGGAGATGCCGCCGTGGGTGGCGCCGATTTTCACGTTCAGGCGGGGGTAGCCCACGGAGTTGCGCACCTGCTCGAAGGCGCGCCCGGCGGCGAACATGGCGAAGCTGGAGGCGAAGGGCACCAGGCCCATGGCGGCGGCGCCGGCGGCGGCAGCCACCATATTCGCCTCGGCAATGCCGCAGTTGAAGTGCCGGTCGGGGAACGCCTTCTGGAAGACGGAGGTCTTGGTGGCGCCCGCCAGGTCGGCGTCAAAAACAATCACGTCGTCGTGCTCCGCCCCCAGGGCGGCCAGGGCATTTCCGTAGCTGTCCCGGGTGGCAATCATTTTCACGTCTGCCATCTTACATCCCCTCCACTTCTGCCAGCCGGGCCCGCAGCTCGGTCATGGCCTGCTGGTACTGCTCGTCGTTGGGGGCCTTGCCGTGCCAGCCCACTTGGTTTTCCATGTAGGATACGCCCTTGCCCTTCACGGTCTTCATCAGAATGGCCGAGGGAACGCCCTTGGTCTCCCGGGCCTTGGCGAAGGCGGCCTCCAGCTGCTCAAAGTCGTGGCCGTCAATCTGAGTCACGGACAGGCCGAAGGACTCCAGCTTTTCCGCAATGGGATAGGGGCTCATCACCTGGTCGATGGGGCCGTCGATCTGGAGGCCGTTGTTGTCGATGACCACGCACAGGTTGTCCAGCTTGTAGTGGCGGGCAAACATCAGCGCCTCCCACACCTGGCCCTCGGCAATCTCGCCGTCCCCCAGCAGGGCGTAAACCCGGCAGCTCTTCCCCTGGTGCTTGGCCGCCAGCGCCATGCCGGCGGCGGCGGAGACGCCCTGGCCCAGCGAGCCGGTGGACATGTCCACGCCGGGGACGGTGTTCATGTTGGGGTGCCCCTGGAGATAGCTGTCAATGTGCCGCAGAGTGGGCAGGTCCTCCACGGGGAAATAGCCCCGCAGGGCCAGCGCGGCGTACAGTCCGGGGGCGGTATGGCCCTTGGACAGGACAAAGCGGTCCCGGTCAGCCCACTTGGGATTCTTTGGGTCAACGTTCAGCTCCTTGAAATAGAGGTAGGCAAACAGGTCGGAGGCGGACAGGCTTCCGCCGGGATGGCCGGATTTGGCCCCGTGGGTCCCCTCAATGACCCCCATGCGCACCTTGCAGGCCGCGGCCATCAGTTGTTTTTTTTCACTGGCTGTCATAGTACTCTCCTTCTGCGGTCCGCCCCGGGAGGGCGGACAGGATGGGAATATTATAATCCTCATTTTCCCAAAGCGCAAGCGCCGGGAAGGGATTCTTCCCCAAAATCGGCGGCTTCTATGAAAAAAACCGGCCCCGGTCCTCCGATAGAGAACCGGGGCCGGGGATTGCGCCGCGGGCGGCAAAAGGCCGCAGACCTCCCCGGCCCGCGGCCCCGGTTATTTTTTCTTCTTCTGCTTGCCGAAGAAACCCCTCAGCCCCTCGTCCTCGGCCGCAGGCTCGCCCATGGCCTGGGCAAAGGCCTTCAGGGCGGCGCGCTGGTCGGCGTTCAGGCTGGTGGGCACCTTGACGGTGATGGATACGTACTGGTCTCCCCGTCCCCGGCCCCGCAGCTCGGGAATGCCCTTGCCCCGCAGGCGGAAGGTGGTGCCCGTCTGGGTGCCGGCGGGCAGGGTGTACTTCACCTTGCCGTCGATGGTGGGAATCTCCAGCTCGGCGCCCATGGCGGCCTGATAGAAGCTGACCATGCACTCGTACAGCACCGAGGTGCCCTCCCGCTGGAAGAAGGGGTGGGGCCGCACCCGGACCTCCACAATCAGGTCCCCCGGGGGGCCCCCGTTTTTCCCGGCGTTGCCCTGGCCCCGCAGGGAGACGGCCTGCTTGTCGTCAATGCCCTCGGGGATGTTGACCGACAGCCGGCGCTGCTTCTTCACGCTGCCCGCGCCGCCGCAGGACTTGCAGGGCTGATGGATAATCCGGCCGGTGCCCCGGCACTGGGTACAGGGGGCGGAGCTGGAAAAGGCCATGCCGCCCATGCGCTGCTGCACCCGCACCGTGCCGGTGCCCCGGCAGCCGGGGCAGACCTCGGCGGTGGCGCCGGCGGCGCAGCCGGTGCCGTGGCACTCGTCGCAGCTTTCCGTCCGGGTCAGGTTAATCTCCTTTTCGCAGCCGAAAGCGGCCTCCTCAAAAGAGATTTCCACGGCGGCCCGCAGGGTCTCGCCCCGCTGGGGGCCGTTCCGGCGGCCGGATCCGCCGCCGCCAAAGCCCCCGAAGCCGCCGCCGAAGAAGGACCCGAACAGGTCGCCCAGGTCGATGTCCCCGAAGTCGCCGCCGAAGCCGCCCCCCCCGGCGCCGTAGCCGGGGTCCACGCCGGCATGGCCGAACTGGTCGTAACGGGCCCGCTTGTCCGGGTCGGACAGGACGCTGTAGGCCTCGTTCAGCTCCTTGAATTTGGCCTCGGCCCCCTTGTCCCCCGGGTTTACGTCCGGATGATACTGCTTGGCCAGCTTGCGGTAGGCCTTTTTCAGCTCCTCCTCCGAGGCCCCCTTGTTCAGGCCCAGGACCTCGTAATAATCTCGCTTTTGGTCTGGCACGATTGCTCACCTCCAAGAATTAAGAACGCGGCGGCAGGCTGCTACATTCTGGGTGGGACGGAAGAAAACCCCCGTCCCACCGCAGCGAAATTCTTAATTCTTAATCCTTCATTTACTTGTTATCGTCGTCCACGACCTCGTAGTCCGCGTCCACCACGTCGGGGCCGCCGTCGGGGCCGGGCTGGCCGCCGGCAAAGCCCGCGCCGCCCATGTCGGGGCCGGGGCCGCCGGCCTGCTGGCCGTAGACCTTCTCGCCCAGGGCGGCAAAGGCCTTGTTTACCTCCTCGGTGGCCGCCTTGATGGCCTGGGTATCGCTGCCCTTCAGGGCCTCCTTCAGGCGGTTCAGGGCCGCCTCCAGCGCCCCCTTCTCGGCGGCGGGGACCTTGTCGCCCAGCTCCTCCAGGGTGCGCTCCACCCGGAAGGCCGTCTGGTCGCCCTCGTTGCGGATGTCCGCCGACTCGCGCTGCTGTTTGTCCTGGGCGGCGAACTGCTCGGCCTCCCGCACGGCCTTGTCGATGTCCTCCTTGGACATGTTGGTGGAGGAGGTGATGGTGATGTGCTGCTCCCGGCCGGTGCCCTGGTCCTTGGCGGACACGTTGACGATGCCGTTGGCGTCGATGTCAAAGGTGACCTCGATTTTCGGGTCGCCCCGGCGGGCGGGCAGGATGCCGTCCAGCATGAACACGCCCAGCTGCTTGTTGTACTGGGCCATCTCCCGCTCGCCCTGGAGCACCTTGACCTCCACGGAGGTCTGGTTGTCGGAGTAGGTGGTGAAAATCTGGCTGCCCCGGGCGGGGATGGTGGTGTTGCGCTGAATAATCTTGGTCATCACGCCGCCGGCGGTCTCGATGCCCAGGGACAGGGGGGTGACGTCCAGCAGCAGCAGGTCCTTCACGTCGCCGGTGAACACGCCGCCCTGAAGGGCCGCGCCCATGGCCACGCACTCGTCGGGGTTGATGCCCTTAAAGCCCTCCTTGCCGGTGAGCTTCTTGACCTCCTCCTGCACGGCGGGGATGCGGCTGGAGCCGCCCACCATCAGCACCTTGTGGATCTGGCTGCCGGTCAGGCCGGCGTCGCTCATGGCCTGGCGCACGGGGCCGCTGGTGGCCTCCACCAGGTGGGCGGTCAGCTGGTCGAACTTGGCCCGGGTCAGGGTCAGGTCCAGGTGCTTGGGGCCGGAGGCGTCGGCGGTGATATAGGGCAGGTTGATGGAGGTGGAGGTGACGCCGGACAGCTCAATTTTGGCCTTCTCGGCGGCCTCCTTCAGCCGCTGCATGGCCACCTTGTCCCCCGTCAGGTCCACGCCCTCGGTCCGCTTGAACTCGGCGGCCATCCAGTCCATGACGCACTTGTCAAAGTCGTCGCCGCCCAGGCGGTTGTTGCCCGCGGTGGCCAGCACCTCGATGACGCCGTCGTCAATGTCCAGGATGGACACGTCGAAGGTGCCGCCGCCCAGGTCATAGACCATGACCTTCTGGGCCTCCTCCTTGTCCACGCCGTAGGCCAGGGCGGCGGCGGTGGGCTCGTTGATGATGCGCTTTACGTCCAGGCCGGCAATCTTGCCCGCGTCCTTGGTGGCCTGGCGCTGGGCGTCGGTGAAGTAGGCGGGGACGGTGATGACCGCCTCGGTGACCGTCTGGCCCAGATAGGCCTCGGCGTCGGCCTTCAGCTTCTGGAGAATCATGGCGCTGATTTCCTGGGGGGTGTACTTCTTGCCATCAACGTCCACCCGGTAGTCGCTGCCCATCTCCCGCTTGATGGAGATAATGGTGCGGTCGGGGTTGGTGATGGCCTGGCGCTTGGCCACCTGGCCCACCATGCGCTCGCCGTCCTTGGAGAAGGCCACCACCGAGGGGGTGGTGCGGTTGCCCTCCGCGTTGGCGATAACCGCCGCGTCGCTGCCCTCCATCACGGCCACGCAGCTATTGGTTGTACCTAAGTCGATACCAATGATTTTGCCCATTTTGATTTCCTCCTATATGAATGATTCTTTTTTAACAGAAGTATGGAAACATGCGGGATAAAAGCGCAAACGCAAAGGAGCAGAGGAACAGCGTGCCCGCGCTGGCGAACAGCGCGCAGGACGTAAGGTCCAACGCGGCGCAGCGGCAGCATTTCCGGGCCGGCCGGTTTTCTCTCATGAAATTCTCCTCCTTTTCCCTGCGGCCTTCCGGTACAGGGGGAAGGGAAGCGCAGGTTCGCGAAAAATTCTTTTTGCTTCTTTTCCCCTTCCGAAAAGAAGGGGAAAGGCCTAATTCGCAACTTTAACCATTGAGCACCGGATGACCTTGTCCCCCAGCTGGAACCCGGCCTGAAAGACCTCGGCCACCACGTTCTCGCCCAGGCCCTCGTCCTCCACGTGCATGACGGCGTTGTGGACCTTGGGGTCAAAGGGCTGGCCCAGCGCCTCAATCTCGGTGATGCCCAGCTTTTCCAGCACGGTTTTCAGCTGGGCCATGGTCATCTCCACGCCCTTTTTATAGGCCTCGTCGGCGGTCTCCTGCTTCAGGGCCCGCTCCAGGTTGTCGTACACCGGCAGGAAGGCGGCGGCCGCTTCGCCCTTGGCGTCGGCCCAGATGGACTCCTTCTCCCGGGCGGTGCGGCGGCGGTAGTTCTCGTACTCGGCGGCCAGGCGGAGGAATTTGTCCTCCAGCTGCTTCTTCTCCTCCCGCAGCAGTTCCGCCACGGCGGACTCCCCTTCGGCGGCCTGCCCGGGCGCCTCCTCCTCAGGAAGCGCCTCCTCCGGCCCGGCGGCGGGGGCGGCCTCCTCTTCCAAAATTTCCTGGGTCTCCTGCTCTTTTTCGCTCACGGCAGTGCGCTCCTTCCGGCATTATTCTTCCCGCTCCGGCCCCGGGGGGAGCTCCCCCTTGCCGAACATCCGGGTCAGGCTGTCGGCAAAATAGGACAGGCGGGCGGTTACCTTGGCGTAGTCCATCCGGGTGGGGCCCACCACGCCGATGACCCCGCGCATATTATCTCCGATATCATAGCTGGCCATAACCACGCTGGTGTCCTTCAGGGCCTCGTTGACGTTTTCCGGCCCAATCAGGATATTCATGCCCGAGCCGTCCACCGGGACGGGGAGGGGAGCCTCGCTCTCCTCGGACAGGTAGCGGATCAGGGGCTTGGCCTTGTCCATGGAGCTGTACTCCGGGTGCTCCAGCAGATGGGTGATGCCGGCGGTGTGGACGGTCTGCCGCCCCTGGCTGGAGAGCACCTCCATGGCGAACCGGACCACCAGGGCGATGAGCTGAAAGGCCCCGGGGGCGGAGCGCTTCTCCATCCGGCCCAGGGTCTGCTCCATCTCCTCCAGGGTCAGGCCCACAAAGGAGCTGTTCAGCACCGTGGAGAGCATCTGAAGCTGCGGCTCGGACAGCCGCTCGGGCATCCGGAGCAGCTTGTTTTTCACCACGCTGCTGTCGGTCATGACCACGGCGATGAAGGCGTTTTCCTCCACCATCAGAAGGTCGAACCGACGCACGGTGACCTGCTCCTTGGCGGAGGTCAGGGTGAACACGGGGTAGTCGCTCATCTGGGAGAGCATCCTGCCCGCCCGGTCCAGCACCCGGTCCAGCTCCTCCATCTTCAGGTTCAGGGCCTGGTTGATGCGCTCGGTCTCCTGCATGGTCAGCTGGTGGCGGTCCATCAGCTCGTTGACGTACAGGCGGTAGCCCGCAGGGGAGGGGACCCGCCCGGCGGAGGTGTGGGGCTGCTCCAGCAGGCCCAGCTCGGTCAGGTCGGCCATCTCGTTGCGGATGGTGGCGGAGGATACATCCAGGGCGGCGTACTGGGCCACGGCCTTGGAGCCCACCGGCTCGGCGGTATTGATGTAGGTCTCCACAATCGCGCGGAGGATGCGCTTTTTCCGGTCAGACAGCTCCACGGTCTGTCACCCGCCTTTTGTATGAGTTCGGTTTTAGCACTCAATATATCCGAGTGCTAAAGATAATGTACCACCCGTCCCGGTGATTGTCAATAGGTACTTTATGAATTTATTATAAACAAAACGAGCCCGGCGCCCTTTTGCAGAAGCGCCGGGATATTGCTAACCGGGGAAAACTGCGCCTCAATCGCCGGGCAGTTCCCCGGCCAGGGAGGGGCGCCGCCTCCGGGGCGCCGGCGCCCGGTCCGGAGACAGGGCGCCGCCGGCCAGGCAGCGGATTACCTGGCTGAGCTGGCGGCTCTGCCGGCCGGTCATCACCCGCTTGCTCCGGCCGCACAGGCGGCATATGCCGTTTTCCAGATACAGCATATCCTCCGTCAGTTGGCTGCCCAGGTACTGATTCAGACAGTCGCAGCAGAGGCTGCTGCTGATATACAGATCCATGTCAATCACCTCGGCACATATTTTACTATATATTACTAAATAATACAACGAAAAGTTTGTGATTGTATTACAGTGCATTTAGAATTACAGCAGAGGTGATACGGTGGGAATCGAAAAGAAAGTGTACAGCTTCCGGTTCGACGAGGATATGGTGGAAAAGCTGCGCCTCTACGGCCAGCAGGAGAACCGTACCCTCTCCAACCTGGTGGAGACCGTCCTGCTGGACTATCTGGCCCGCCGGGAGCGGGAGACCAGCGGACAGGACCGGAACGAAGACCCGGCGCAGACGTGAAACCGTCCGCGCCGGGTTTTCTGATGCCGTATTTCCCCGGTTTTCCCCCGGCGCCCGGGACGTCCGGCGGCAAATCCGCGGGGCGCTTTGGCAGCGGCTGTCATTTTGCCAAAAATCAGTGCTTTAATCCGATGAACTTTTTCGCTGTAAAGGGTTGAATTATTTTTTCTCTGTGGTAAAATAGCCTCAGCAAACAAGCTCCGGGCCTCCGGAGCGGAAGGAGTCCCCATGACCGCTGTCATCACCCCGTCCCGCCTGGAGGGGGCCGTCACGCCGCCCCCCTCCAAGTCCCAGGTCCACCGCCTGCTGATTGCGGCCGCGCTGGCCCAGGGCGAGAGCCTGATTTCCAACACCGCCTATTCCCAGGACATTCTGGCCACCCTGGACTGTCTGGAGGCGCTGGGGGCGTGCGCCGTTCGGGAGGAAAACCGGATTCGCATCCGGGGGCTGGGGGGCGCGGCCCGGCGGGGCGGCGGGTTCCCCGTGCTGAACTGCCGGGAGTCCGGGTCCACCCTGCGCTTTCTGATTCCCGCGGCGCTGGTTCTGGCCGGGGGGGCCCGCTTCACCGGCTCGGACCGCCTGATGGAGCGCCCCCAGGAGCCCTACGCCCGGCTGTTTCAGGAGAGGGGCGTGGAGTTCTCCCGGGACGGCCGGGGCCTCCGGGTCTGCGGCCGGCTGGCGGCGGGGGAGTTCCGCCTGCCGGGCAATGTGTCCTCCCAGTTTGTCACCGGGCTGCTGTTCGCCCTGCCCCTGCTGGAGGGGGAAAGCCGGATTCTCCTGACCTCGCCCCTGGAGTCCGGGGGCTATGTGGACCTGACCCTCCAGGCCCTGAGGGCCTTCGGGGCGGAGATCCACCCGGTCCCCGGCGGCTGGCGCGTTCCCGGCGGCCAGCGCTGGCAGGCCCGGGACGCGGAGGCGGAGGCCGACTACTCCCAGGCCGCATTCTTTTTCGCCGCCAACGCCCTGGGGAACGCGGTGGAGGTCACGGGACTGAACCCCGATTCGCTCCAGGGGGACCGGAAGATGCTGGCCTTTGTCCGGCGTCTGCGGGGGCCGGGGACGGCGGAGCTGGACGTGTCCCAGTGTCCCGATCTGGTCCCCGCCCTGGCGGCGCAGGCCGCCCTGCGGGCCGGGCGCGCCACCGTCCTGGCCAACGCCGCCCGCCTGCGCCTCAAGGAGAGCGACCGGCTGTCCGCCGTGACCCGGGAGCTGAACGCCCTGGGGGGCCGGGTGGAGGAGCACCCGGACCATCTGGTGATTTACGGCGCGGACTGCCTGAGAGGCGGGGCGGCGGACGCCCACAACGACCACCGCATCGCCATGATGCTGGCGGTGGCCGCCTCCCGCTGCGGCGGGCCCGTGACCCTGACCGGGGCGGAGAGCGTCCAAAAATCGTACCCCGGCTTTTGGGAGGATTACGCCCGCCTGGGGGGAAGGGTTTCGTTTGTATAAGGAGTAAATTGTATGGAATACACCATTTTCGGGGAATCCCACGGCCCGGCCGTGGGGGTGACGCTGACCGGCGTGCCCTCCGGGCTGGAGCTGGACATGGCCGGGCTGGAGCGGGAGCTGTCCCGGCGGGCCGGGGGGAGGAGCCCCCTCTCCACCGCCCGGAGGGAGGAGGACCGGGTGGAGGTGCTCTCCGGCCTGTTCCAGGGCCGGACCACCGGCACCCCGCTGACCCTGGTCATCCGCAACGCCGACCGGCGCTCCGGGGACTACGAGCGGCTGAAGGACCTGCCCCGGCCCAGCCACGGCGACTACGCCGGCTGGGTGCGCTACGGCGGATTCGGCGACTACCGGGGGGGCGGGCACTTTTCCGGGCGTCTGACCGCTCCGCTGACGGCGGCGGGGGCGGTAGCCAAGCAGCTGCTGGCCCTCCGGGGCGTCTGGGTGGGGGCCCATATCGCCAGCATCGCCGGGATTTTCGACGCCGGCCTGGACGCCGTCCGCGGCCAGCGGGACCTGCTGGAGGCGGCGGC
This sequence comes from Lawsonibacter sp., assembly GCA_022795855.1. Lineage (GTDB taxonomy): Bacteria > Bacillota > Clostridia > Oscillospirales > Oscillospiraceae > Lawsonibacter. Next base: position 17,080 of record JAAWHL010000024.1, on the reverse strand, counting down.
GGCAAAGGAATTCCCCGTCCTGGACGACGGGGCGGGGGAACGGATGCGGCAGGCCATTCTGGAGGCCCGGGCCCAGGGGGACTCGGTGGGCGGAAGCATCCAATGCGCCGTGGGCGGGCTGCCCGCCGGAATGGGGGCCCCCGACCTGGACGAGAACGCGGAGGGCATCTTTGCCCGGCACCTGTTCGCCGTCCCCGCAGTGAAGGGGCTGGAGTTCGGCGCGGGCTTCGGGCTGTGCGCCATGCGGGGCTCCCAGGCCAACGACCCCTTCCGGATGGAGGAGGGCCGGGTGCGCACCCTGACCAACCACGCGGGGGGGATCAACGGGGGCATTACCAACGGGATGCCGGTGGTGTTCACCGCCGCGCTGCGGCCCACCCCGTCCATCGCCCGGGAACAGGATACGGTGGACCTGTCCTCCGGGGAGAACGCCCGGCTGTCCGTCCGGGGCCGCCACGACCCCTGTATTGTCCACCGGGCCGTCCCGGTTATCGAGGCCGCCGCCGCCCTGGCCGCGTGCCAGCTGCTGAGGCTTTAGGAGGAATCACTTATGGATGATTTAACGCAGATGCGCCGGGAGATTGACCGCATCGACCGGCAGATTGTGGCGCTGTTCGAGCAGCGCATGGCGGTCACCTCTCAGGTGGGGCAGTACAAGTCCCGGAGGGGGCTGCCGGTGCTGGACCGGGGCCGGGAGCGCCAGCTGCTGGCCGGAAAAACCGCCCTTCTGGACGACCCGGGCCTGAGCGCCGACGTGACCGAGCTGTTCGAGACCATTCTGTCCATCTCCCGCCGCCAGCAGCGGCGGCTGGTGGGGCGCGTGCAGAAAGCGGACCCGGCCTGATATCGCCGCAGGGGCCGCCCCATTGGGGCGGCCCCTGCCGTTATATCTGTGACGGGACATTCGCTTGGAAGGCCTTTATGCAGCGCCCCTCCCTGGAGCGGTCCAAAACAGCATGGAAAACGGAGTCAAAATACGCTCCCATCCCCTCTTCCATAAGCTCTTTCCACCAGGCCGCTATCTCCCCCGGGTCATTCCGGAAGACCCCGCACCCGTAAGCGCCCAGCACCAAATGCTTGGCCTGCCGCTCCGCGAAAATGCCTAAAGCCAGCTTCATTCTCCGCCGCATGACCCGTTTCGCTTCCTTGACGTCCTCTTTCTTCAAAACCACCTGTCCCATGTTCACCGCCGGAAGGGTGAGCACGGAAGCCCTGACGGGCGTCCCGGTCAATTGAAAGGATTCATCGCGGAAAAACAGGACGTCCGGGGAAAAAATACCGTAATCCAGGTACATCATGGATGGATTGGCCCTGTTTTTCTGATAGTATTCCTCATGGGCCGTCAGGGTGGGGTAGAGTGTGCCGGAGACCGCCAGGCTCTCCTCCTGGGCCATGGCCCCGTTGAGAAAGCCTCCTCCCGGATTCTTTGCGCTTGCAAAGTTCAGTACGCCAATCTCTGTTTTTCCCTCTGCGGCAAGCATGCGGACGGCCCCTACTGCGGAAATATTGTCAACCCTTGTCTCCGGCTGGCCGCAGCCGGGGCAGGAACGGTATTTTTCCAGTATTCTCTCCCCGTCCGGAATGGAAATCAGTTCACTGCGCCGGACGGACTGCGCCAGGTCCTCCCGGATGCTTACCTGTATGCTCTGCCCGGCGTCATTCTTCGCCGCCGGTTCATAGTACCCCTGCCTCATAATCTCCAGGGTTTCCTGTGCCATTGCTTTTCTGTCCATAATTCCTCGGCCTCTTGTGCGGCATCTCCCGGAACGCCGGCGGACGGGCCTTGCCATCCGGCGTACCGGGAGATATTAAACAGACTCTTATGCTCCGGCTCCGGCCGGGGTTTTTTCCATGGGCTCCACAAATTTTTCCCGGAACTCCTCCTGGGAGTAGGTGTGGGAATTTTTGAGCAGATACCCCGCGAACCGGCCGATGTCCCAGAAGCAGGCCTCCTGCTGGGCCAGGCGGCCCATGTAGCCGTACAGGTCGTCCCGGGACTGGGACTGCTCCAGCCGCTGGTTCTTCTCCCGGTTGTACACCAGGATATACTCCATGTGCCGGCGGGCGAAGTCCAGGTCGGGGATAATCTTCATATCCAGCAGCATCAGGACGCTGTCGTAAATCTTGTTGTGGATATCCGCCTTCCGGACCTGGCCGTTTTTGAACTCGATAAAATACCAGACGTCGTTGGGGGCGATGTACAGCGCGTCGTTGGACTTGGTCTGGGCCGTCGGGCAGGTCTGGCGGTAGAGCTGGGGCATCTGGTCAAAATTCAGCACCTGAAGCTGGCTTTCGCACAGGTATTCCCCGTTGCTGGAGTCCTTGGAGGCACGCTTCAGCGTGCACGTTTTCAGCATGGCCTCAATTTTTTCTCTCTCTGTCTGGGGAGACACGCACCCTCACTCCTCCTGGCTCAGCTCAAGGCGCAGGCTGTCCAGCGCCCTGGCGGGGGTGGCCATTTTCTGATAGATAAGCTCCAGCTTTCCGTTGACCTTTTCAAACTCCGCCCGGCCCTGCTCCAGACGGGACAGGTAGTAGTTGACCTTGGACGAAATTTTATGCTTGATGGAGTAGAGGTTGATGGCGTCCAGGAAGTAGGGGCTGTGGGTGGTCACCACGATGGACAGGTCGAAATATTTTTGCAGCAGCACAATCAGCTCCGCATAGGTCATCTGCCACTGGGGGTGGAGGTGAATCTCCGGCTCGTCAAAGACCACTACGTCCTTCTCCCGGATCACCCCCCGCTCCAGCAGCATCTTCAGCATGACAAAGGCCTTCACCCCGGTGGACAGGTTGCTCAGGGCCACCGGCGCGGACAGGCCGCTCTCCGTCAGGGCGTAGCTGTTGTCCTGGTCGGACACGATGTCCCCGTCCACCGCCTGGCGGAGAATCTGGTTGATTTCCTCCATTTTGTCCTCTGCAATCATGGAATCCAGGAGGCTGTCCCAGTCCTCATTCTCCGCGTCCGTCAGCCGGTTGATCAAATACCGGTCAGGCTGATAGAGGCCGCGCGGGAAGTAGGATCCGGCCCCCAGGCTGTCCACCAGAAAGGGATTGGCAATCAGCAGCGCCTGATGGGTCAGGCCGTACTCCGCCTGGAAGTCCACGCAGGCGCTCTCACGCAGGCGGACGGTCAGGGCCTTTTCCTTGATGACCAGAGTCAGGACGGACTCCGTTTCCCCGTCCCGGAGGGGGGAGGGCTGGCCGGAAAAGATTTCGTTGAACTGCTGGGTAATCAGCCGGTGGCGGATGCGCTCGGTGGGGATATCCCAGACGGCGGTAATTTTTTCGGTCAGGGTTTCGGCCAGCTCGTGGGCCTGATACATCTCGGGCAGATCCGTTTGAAGAACCTTGACACAGAAGTCCCTCAGGTGTTCCGGAGAGAACGCCCCCTCTCCCTCCACCTGCGCTTTGACATAGCGCCGGACCTTCCGCTGAATCAGAAAGAAGCGGGTGTTGCTGGTGCGGGTGGCGTTGTGCAGGGCAAACTCCCGCAGGGTGGTGGAGCAGATGCGCTCGGTCTCCTGGAGGCGCTGCTCCAGCACCCGGTCCTCGAAATTGGAGGTGGTGTTGAACAGGGCGTACAGCACCTTGCCCACAGTGCTTTTTCCGGTGTTGTTCTCTCCGGCGATGACGGTGATGCCGTCCACGTCAATCTTTGCCTGCCGTATTTTCGCAAAGTTTTCAATCGTCAGCTTCATAACAGGCGCTCCTTTTCTCCGGGCGGGTCAGCAATTGGGTTCTCCTTTCTATTTTACATGATTCCGGCGCGGTTTTCAATGGGAATTCCCCCAAATTTTGAAATCCCCCGGGCGCGGGGCCGAAGCCGCGCGTCCGGGGGAATCCGCTCAAACCTCCATGATAACAGGCAGGATCATGGGGGAGCGCTTGGTTTTTTTGTAGAGATAGGCGGACAGGTCGCCCTTGATGGCCCCCTTGATGGCCGACCAGTCGGTGGCGCAGCGGCTGTCCACGCCGCGGACGGCCTCCAGGGCCACCTGCCGCAGGTCCTCCATGAGCCCCTCGGACTCCTTCACATAGACGAAGCCCCGGGTAATCAGGTCGGGGCCGGAGACCAGGCTGCCGTCCTCGCCGGACATGGACAGCACCACCACAATCATGCCGTCCTGGGCCAGGTGCCGCCGGTCCCGCAGCACTACGCTGCCCACGTCGCCCACGCCGTAGCCGTCCACAAAGACCTGCCCTGCGGTGACGGTGCCGGCCAGCCGGGCGGAATTGGGGGTGAGCTCCATCACCCGGCCGATGTCGCTGATGAGGATACGGTCGGGGTCCATGCCCATCTCCCGGGCCAGCCGGGCGTGGATCTGGAGCATCCGCTGCTCGCCGTGGACAGGGATGAAGAATTTGGGCTTGACCAGGGCGTGGACAATCTTCAGCTCCTCCTGGCAGGCGTGGCCGGAGACGTGGAGGGCCAGGTCCCGCTCGTTCATCACCTCCACGCCCTTGCGGTAGAGCTCGTTGACCACGTTGCCGATGGCGTTCTCGTTGCCCGGGATGGCGGAGGCGGAGATGATGACCCGGTCGCCGGGGAGCAGGTCCACCTGCCGGTGGGAGTTGAAGGCCATGCGGGTCAGGGCGGACATGGTCTCCCCCTGGCTGCCGGTGGTGACGATGCAGACCTTGCTTTTGGGCAGGGATTTGATGTGGTTTAAGTCCATCAGCACCCCGTCGGGGATGCTCATATAGCCCAGCTCGGTGGACACCTTCATCACGTTTTCCATGGAGCGGCCGGTGACGGCCACCTTCCGCCCGTACCGGGCGGCCACGTCGATAATCTGCTGGATGCGGTCCACGTTGGAGGCGAAGGTGGTGACGATGATGCGCTCCTCGCACCCCCGGAACAGGGCGTCGAAGGAGGCGCCCACGCTGCGCTCGGACCGGGTGTAGCCCGAGCGCTCCACGTTGGTGGAGTCGGCCAGCAGGGCCAGAACGCCCTGTCTGCCCAGCTCGCCCAGGCGGCCCAGATCCATCATCCCCCCCTGGATGGGGGTGGCGTCGATTTTGAAATCGCCGGTGTGGATGCAGACGCCCGCAGGGCACTGGATGGCGAAGGCCACCGCGTCGGCGATGGAGTGGTTGACGTGGATGAACTCCACGCTGAAGCGGCCCGCCTTGACCACGGCCCCCGCCTCGCAGGTGACGATTTTGGTCTTGTCCAGCAGGCGGTGCTCCTCCAGCTTCAGGCGGATGAGGCCCGCGCTCATGCGGGTGGCGTAGATGGGCGCGTTCACCGAGCGCAGCACGTAGGGCAGGGCCCCGATGTGGTCCTCGTGGCCGTGGGTGATGAAGATGCCCCGGATTTTGCTCTGATTCTTGATGAGATAGCTGACGTCGGGGATGACCACGTCGATGCCGTACATGTCGTCGTCGGGAAAGCCCATGCCGCAGTCCACCACCACGATGTCTCCGCCGTACTCGTAGACCGTCAGGTTCTTGCCGATTTCATTGAGGCCTCCGAGCGAGATAATTTTCAGTTTTTCTGCCATAAATACTCCTTTTTTTACAAAAAAATCCATGGTCTGGCTATGTACGGCAGACAGCGGAGGCCCCCCTGGCGCGCCCTGCGGCGCGCAGAGGAGCCGGGAGAAGAACGCCGCCGCTGTCCGGCCCTGCCTCGCCGGCAGCGCGCCGCGCCTTCCCCCTGTGCCGCTCTCTTCCGCACGGTTAAGAGCCGGCCTTCACGGCCTTAAACGCGCGCTTGAAGCGCCGTTTTCGGCAATGCCCTGCCGGGCCCTCAGGTCCCCGGGAAAGGGGGCTGTCTGAATACAGCCGCTTTCCGGGGTATATTTAGGCGTGTCCGGGCCCAAAGGCGGGCCGGCGCACGCGTAAATCCAAAATAAATCCAGGTTAGGATATCATATTTTCCGCAAAAAGTACACCCCTATTTTTCCCCGTCCTCTTGTACACCCTGACGAAAGACCGCCCGGTCGGTCCGGGCGCACCGGCCGGCGTAGAAGTCGCACAGCTCGGCGGCCAGCTCCATGTCGGGGCTCTCGGCCACGATGCGCAGGGCGCTGCGCCGGGCCAGGGGGACCAGGTAGACCCAGCCGTTGCCTGTGCGGATGCGCAGGCCGTCGCCCCCCAGCTCCCGGCTGTGCTCCCGGGCCAGCTCCTGCATCACCCGCCCCCGGTCGGAGGACAGGGAGATTTCCCGCTTGCGGGCGGAGAAGCGGGGGGTCTTGGACATCAGGGCCTCCAGGCTCTCCCCGGTCAGCAGCATCCGGGCGCAGATGCGCGCCGCTGCGAAGGAGGCGTCCCGCAGCCAGGGCAGGGCGGCGTACAGCTCCCGGGCCCGCTCCCCGTCCCGGCCCAGGCGCAGCACCTCGCCCCCCAGGCCCTGGGCCACCAGGTCCACTGCGGCGCTGGCCCCGTCGGGCACCGCCGCCCGGCCGGTTCCGTTTTCCATCTCAATCAGGCACACCAGGGGCAGCAGCTGCTCCGGTTCCAGGATGGATCCCCGCTCGTCCTGGGCGGTGAGGTACAGGCCGGACCGCTCCGCCCCGAAGGCGGGACAGCCCCGCCGCCACTCCTCCTCCACCGTGCAGCCCAGGGCGGCCAGGGTGCGGCGCAGGCTCCGGTCGGCGGGGCTGCGGCCGGGTACCGCCACGGAAAAGGGCCGGGGCGGCAGGCGGTGGAGGGCCGCCCGGCGGGCCGCGTCGGCCGCGTAGTCCTCCGGCCCGGTTTGGAGATGCTCCATCTCCCCCATCCGCCCCGCGCCCACCCGGGGGCACTCCCCCTGGAGCAGGGCGTGCTCCAGCTTCCGCTCCCGGGCCCGGCCCAGGGTCAGGCCGTCGGGGCCGAACAGGTGCAGGAAAATCCGCTCCCCCTCCTGCTCAATGAACAGGGAGGACTCCATCCGGCCGGTCTGGGCCAGCCAGGAGGCCTGGGCGGCACACTCCATGCCGTGGAGCAGGGCCGTCCCTCCGGCGGCGGTGATGCCGCTGGCGGCGGCCTGGCACAGCATCCGGGCCCCGGCCCCGTCGGAGCAGCCCAGGCCTGTCCGGCCCTCCGCCCCCAGGAAGCTGCCGATGGACATCAGGGCCTCCGGCCCGATGTCCTCCCCCAGCACCCCCTGGATGACCCCGCTGTCGGCAAAGCGCACCGCAGTTTTCTGGGCCTCGGTGGTGACGGAGCGGGCCAGGCGGCAGCCGGCGGGGGCCGTCCGCCCGGGCCAGAGCCGCACCCCCTCCAGCAGGGTGGCCTTCTCCTCCGCCGCGGCGTTCTCCCCCAGTACCGCCCCCTCGTTGAGCACCGCCTCCCGGCGAACCCGGGCACCGGGGCAGAGGATGGCCCCGTACAGGGTGGCCCGCTCCCCGACCTGGGACCCGGGCAGCAGGACGCTGCGCTGAATCAGGCTGCGGGGCCCGGCCTGGGCCCCCCGGTCCAGCACCGCGTGGGGCCCGACGAGACAGCCGCTGCCCAGCGCCGCCCCGTCCCCAATCCAGCAGGGGGGGACCACCGCCGCGTCCCGGGGGAGGGGGTGGGCGCTCCACACACCGGGCTCCCGCTGGGGCAGGCCCAGGTCCAGCTCCACCTTGCCGCTCAGGGCGTCAGCCGCGCACTTCAGATAGGCGGCGCAGTCCCCCATGTCGCACCAGTACCCCGCCCCGGGGCAGCCGTACAGCCCCGCGCCCCCGGCCAGCAGGGCGGGGAACAGGTCCTTGCCGAAGTCATAGGCCTGCCCCTCGGGCACCTGCTCCATGGCCCGGGGGGAGAGCAGATAGATGCCGGTATTGACCATGTTGGTCACCACCTGGCCCCAGGACGGCTTTTCAATGAAGCGCACAATCCGGCTCTCCCCGTCGGTGAGCACCAGCCCGTACTCCAGGGGGGAGGGCTGGGGGCAGAGCAGCAGGGTGGCGTCCGCCCCCTTCCCCCGATGGAATTCTATGGCGGAGGCCAGGTCAAAATCACACACCGCATCTCCGCTGATGACCAGAAAGTCCTCCTGCCCCAGATAGGACATGCAGGCCCTCACGCTGCCCGCCGTGCCCAGGGGGTGCTCCTCGGTGAAATAGGTCAGCCGCACCCCCAGCCGGGACCCGTCGCCGAAGCAGTCCATCACCTTCTGGGGCTGGTAGCACAGCGTCACGCAGATTTCCGTGATTCCGTGGCGCTTGAGCAGGCCGATGATGTGCTCCATCACCGGCCGGCCGAACAGGGGGACCATGGGCTTGGGCATCCCCAGGGACAGGGGGCGCAGGCGGGTGCCCTCCCCGCCGGCCATGATAACTGCTTTCATGGAAATCCGAACCACCCTTCTCCTTTGTCCGCGCCGGGCCCCGGCCCGTCTGCCGCCGGTCGGGGCGCCGCGGTGCGAAACCCTATTTTTTTGTGAGTGACCCATAGTATTTCCAGGAAAAAAAGAAATAAACCATATCGTTTTCTCAAAACCCCCCTTGTCCCGGGTGCCGGAATATGATATACTTTGGACATACAGAATTTAACAGTTTCCGACAGAGGGGGGACCGCCATGGACATCAAGCCCGGAAGATACCGCCATTTCAAGGGCGGGGAGTATCAGGTGCTGGGGACGGCCCGGCACAGCGAGACCGGGGAGGACATGGTGGTTTACCGGGCGCTGTACGGCCAGGGCGGGCTGTGGGTCCGGCCGGCCGCCATGTGGGAGGAGACGGTGCGCCGCGGCGATTGGAGCGGCCCCCGCTTCTCCCCCGCGGAGGACGGGACGTAGACGCCGTCCTCCCGGGTTCAGGGCCCGTATCCGGCCCAGGCCGGCCGGGCACACGCAGGAGCCAAAGGAGGGACACTGTGTCAAAAAGTTCCAATCAGAAGCTGAAGATTCTCTGTCTGGCCCGTTTTCTCCTTCAGAACAGCGACGAGGAGCACCCCGCCGCCCTGTCCCAGCTGATTCAGGAGCTGGAGCGCTGGGGGATCCGGGCCGAGCGGAAGAGTATTTACGACGATCTGGAGGCCCTGCGGCGGTTCGGGCTGGACGTGCAGAACCGGAAAGGGGCCAGCCCCGGGTGGTTTATCGGCCGGCGGGAGTTCGAGCTGCCCGAGCTGAAGCTGCTGGTGGACGCGGTGCAGTCCTCCCGCTTCATCACCGGCCGGAAGAGCGGCGCCCTGATCCGCAAGCTGGAGGGGCTGGCCAGCGTCCACCAGGCCAGGCAGCTCCAGCGCCAGGTCTGCGTGCAGGAGCGGGCCAAGGTGATGAACGAGAGCATCTACTACAACGTGGACGCCCTCCACGCCGCCATCGCCGCCCGGCAGATGATATCCTTCCGTTACTTTGACTACAACATGCGCAAGGAGAAGGTCTTCCGGCGGGAGGGCGGGCTGTACGCCGTCTCCCCCTACGGCTTGATTTGGAACAGCGAGAACTACTACCTGGTGGCCTATGACGGCGGCAGCGGCCAGATGCGCCACTACCGGGTGGACAAGATGGACCGGATTGCCCTGACCGGCCAGCCGCGCCAGGGGGAGGAACGCTTCCCCGACTTTGACCTGGCCGCCTACGGGCAGAAGCACTTCGGCATGTTCCGGGGAGAGGAGACCGCCGTGACCCTGCGCTGCCGCAGCCAGATGGCGGGGGTGGTGCTGGACCGCTTCGGCCGGGACGTGATCCTGGTCCCGGACGGCGGGGACCACTTCACCGTCACCCTGCCCGTGGTGCTCAGCCCCCAGTTTTTCGGCTGGCTGTTCGGCCTGGAGGACAACGTGGTCCTCACCGCCCCCGACTGGGCGGCCGGCGCCTACCGGCAAAAACTCTCCGCAGTCTCTGTTCTCTATTGAATGGGTTTCCCGCACCGGTCCCCGCAATCGTTTGAGAGGAGGATCCCTGTGAGACGTATTTTGATTGTTGACAGTGACAAGGACAGCCGTGCGCTGATTGCAAGATATGCCCGCCTGGAGGGGTATGAGGCCACCGAGGCCAGCGACCCGGAGACCGGCGTCTCCCTGTGCCGCCAAAACCCGTTTGATTTGATGGTTCTGGAGGTGTCCTCCCCCGAGGGGGACGGGTTCTCCGCCCTTCAGACGGTGCGCACCTTTTCCCAGATCCCCGTTCTGGTCCTCTCCCCCCTGTGCAGCGAGGCCGACCGCATCCGGGGGCTGGAGCTGGGCGCGGATGACTACATGTCCAAGCCCTTCTCCCCCAAGGAGCTGATGCTCCGGGTGGCCGCCATCCTGAAGCGCCGCCCCCTGGCCGAGGAGATTCTCCCCCAGACCCTGCGCAGCGGCGGCATCACCGTGGACCTGACCGCCCGGCGGGTCTTTGTGGACGGCGCCCGCATCACCCTGACCCCCAAGGAGTTCGACCTGCTGGCCCTGCTCATCAGCCACCCGGACGTGGCCTTCTCCCGCAAGCAGCTGCTGGATATGATTTGGGGCGGCGAGCTGCCCGGCGATACCCGCACCCTGGACACCCACATCAAGCAGATACGCCACGCCATCGCCCCCTACAGCGAACGGATTATCACCCTGCGGGGCGTGGGCTACCGGTTTGAATAGGGTACATAGCATAAGCGCCCCGGACTGCAAGCAGTCCGGGGCGCTTATGCCGTTTTGGCTATACCAGCCACTTCCCCGCGCCGGGGATGGCGGACAGGGCCCACGAGAAGGGGAGGGACAGCAGAAAGAGGGCCAGGGCAAAAAGGGGCACGGACAGGACGGGGTTCAGCGCCGCCAGGGACAGCCCCAGCCGGGGCAGCACCAGCATCCAGAGCTGGTGGAACAGATAGGCCCCGAAGGCGCAGAACCCCAGCCGGTACACGGCCCGGCGGCGGGAGCGCTCGTCGCTGATGCCCAGCACGTACCGGAACAGGGTGCACAGGGCGGCGGCGGTCAGCAGCACGCCGGGGGCCGTGGGGGAATACCACAGCTCCCTTCCGCCCCCCAGGAAGCGGTTCCCCAGCACGGTCAGGGCCAGCCCCAGGACGCCCAGCAGGTAGAGGATAAATTCCGACAGGCGGTTAATGGTGTAGGCGTAGAGATACCACCCGCCCACATAGCACCCGGTAAAGCCCAGCGCCAAATGGACCTGCAGGCGGGCCAGCAGGCGCACCGCCGCGTGGTCCGGCCAGAAGGCCTCCCCCAAGGGCAGCAGGCCGGCAAACAGGAAGCACAGCACCAGGAGGTAGATCACCTCCCCCCGGTCGGCCCCGGAGACAAACCGCCGGAGCACCGGGTGGACCAGATAGAGCCCCAGCAGGGGATACAGGATCCACAGATGGAAATAGGTGTTTCCCCGGGCCGCCAGCCACAGGGCGTCCAGCACGCCCTTCAGGGTGGGCTCTCCGCCCCCCAGCAGATGGGCGGCCGCGGCGTACACCGCGCCCCAGAAGACCAGCAGGCAGAGGCAGGGCAGCGCCAGCCCAGTCAGGGCCCCGGCCACGCCCCGGTCCCCCTCCTCCAGGGCCGCCATCCCCCACAGCATAAACAGGGCCGGCACCGCCCAGCAGGCGGCGCCCTCGTAGACGCTGAGGGTCTGCCAGGCGGCGCTGCCGGTGGGGACCAGCTCCTGCCCCTGCCGGGACAGGGTGAGAAAAACGGCGGCAAAGGCGGTGAACACCATGAAAAAGCCGGACCAGCCGGCGTGTCGTTCTCCTTTGGCCATGGGTTATTTCTTCTCCGGCACGATCTCTGTCCAGTAGCCGTCCGGGTCGGAGATGAAGTAAACCCCCATGCCGGGATTTTCATAGCAGATGCAGCCCATCTCCTTGTGCTTCCGGTAGAGCGCGTCGTACTCGTCGGTGCGGAAGGCCAGGTGGAACTCGCACTCCCCCAGGTCGTAGGCCTTCTCCCGGTCCCGCAGCCAGGTCAGCTCCAGCTGGAAGGAACCGTCCCCGGCGGTCTTCTCCCGGACAACCTCCAGCCCCAGGGCCTCCCGGTAGAAAGCGACGCTGCGCTCCAGGTCCAGAACGTTGAAATTGAAATGATAAAATGCGGTCATGTCAGCCTCTCCTTTTCAAGTTGCGATGGACCTATTATAGCAAAATTCCGGGAAAAGAGCAAGCGGATGCCGGGGCAGGCGCGGAAATCAATTCCGTCATGCCCGGGCGGCCTGGCAGAAACCGTATTCCGGCCAAAATCTGGCAGGGAAATTCCCTTTCGCCCTTGACAAAGGGGGCGAGGCGTGGTAAGATACAGCCGCAACAAAGGGGAGTAGTCGGCGCGCCTGCGCGCGGCAAAGACCAACAAGCATGGATGGCCCGGAGAGGCCGTTCTGGTTTTGCCTTAATTGACCAGACCTGCGTTCCTTCGGGAACGCAGGTCTTTTTCTCCTTTTTGGGAAACCTGTATTCACAGCCTCGAAGCCGGGCCCGGGCGGGCTGTTTCCCGCCGCGCGGCGCGTTCCGCTCCGGAGCGCCGCGGAGGATCGGGAACGCGCCCTGTCCGGCGGAAGCTCCGCGCCCGCGGGCCATGCCCGGCCGGGAAGGCAGGTTCCCGGGCGGAAAACCCGCCCGGAGCGGAAGACGAATGAGGAACAACAAAAAAGGGAAGTGTGTGTGCGATGGAATTTTTATGGCAGGGCTTTCTGAGCGTCACCTGGCAGCAGGTGCTGATGTACGCGGTGGGGGGCGTCCTGATTTGGCTGGCCGTTGAGAAGGGGTTCGAGCCCGCGCTGCTGATGCCCATGGGCTTCGGGGCCATTCTGGTGAACCTGCCCCTGTCCGGGGTGGTGAACCAGTTCAGCCCCGGGGTGGGAGAGACCCGGGGCATCATCCAGTGGCTGTTTGAGACGGGCATTGAGGCCAGCGAGGCCATGCCCATCCTGCTGTTCATCGGCATCGGCGCCATGATTGACTTCGGCCCCCTGCTGGCCAATCCCCGGCTGTTTCTGTGCGGCGCGGCCGCCCAGGCGGGTATTTTCCTGACCATCATCCTGGCCGCCCTGCTGGGCTTTGACCTGAAGGACGCGGCGTCCATCGGCATCATCGGCGCGGCGGACGGCCCCACCTCCATCCTGGTGTCCCAGGTGCTCCACTCCAACTATGTGGGGGCCATCGCCGTGGCGGCCTACTCGTATATGGCGCTGGTGCCCATCATCCAGCCCTTCGCCGTCAAGCTGGTGACCACCAGGCAGGAGCGGGCCATGACCATGCCCTACCAGGCCCAGGGGGTGTCCCGCCGGACCCGCATCCTCTTCCCCATCCTGGTGTCGGCGGTGGCCGGACTGGTGGCCCCCTCGTCGGTGGCGCTGGTGGGCTTTCTCATGTTCGGCAATCTGATTCGGGAGTGCGGCGTGCTCAGCCACCTGTCCCAGACCGCCCAGAACGAGCTGGCCAACCTGATTACCCTGCTGCTGGGCATCACCATCTCCTTCTCCATGCGGGCCGAGCAGTTCGTTCAGCCGGCCACCTTCCTGATCCTGATTCTGGGCCTGGCGGCCTTCGTGCTGGACAGCGTGGTGGGGGTGCTGTTCGTAAAGGTGCTGAACCTGCTCACCCCCGGCAGCAAAATCAACCCCATGGTGGGGGCGGCGGGCATCTCCGCCTTCCCCATGTCCTCCCGGGTCATCGAGAAGCTGGGCCAGGAGGCCAACCCCCAGAACCATCTGCTGATGCACGCGGCGGCGGCCAACGTGTCCGGGCAGATTGCCTCGGTGGTGGCCGGGGGCGTAGTGCTGCAATACTTTGCCAATTTAGGCTGAGGGGAGGGGTCGGAAATGAATTGGGACAATGTCATGGGCGCGGTGGAGATGCTGGGCCAGGGGATGCTGGGCATCTTTGTGGTGCTGGGGGCCATCGCCCTTCTGGTGCTGTTGCTGCAAAAGCTGGACAACCGTAAGAAGTAGGCGCGGCGGGGCTCACAGCCAGTCCTCCACCACGTCCCGCAGGGTGGCGGGCCCCACCTTGTGCTCGGCCAGGAGGGAAATCAACTGGTCGATGCGCCCGGCGCTGGCGGTAATGCCAGGGACCCGGGCCTGTTCGCCGTTCTCTTCCCGGACGGCCACGCCGTAATTTTCACAGCACAGCCCCTCCGTTTCCACCCGGTCCGCCAGCAGGAAATAGTGGTAGCGGCGGGGACGGCCCCGCTCGTCCAGAACGGTGCAGGATGTAATCTGGAATTCCATTATCTTGTGTCATCTCCTGTATTTTTCTCTTTGCAACCACATTATATAGGACAACACGCCGGAGGAAAAGAGGAACCGACCGCAGGAAAGCGCCCCCTTCGACACCCTTCGTTCCCGGGCGGCGGGAACGGTGGCGCGGGGTGTCGAACCGGGGAGGAGCACAGAAAAAAAGCTGTCCTGAAGCCGGACAGGAATTTATGAAAAACCGGGAACCTGTATGGCAGTGTCTGACCGTACAGGTTCCCGGTTTTCGGCAACCGGAAGGATTATTTGACCCGCAGCCGCTTTGCCAGATCCTCCCGGGGGACGACCCAGGCGGTCTCGCAGGTGGTGTAGACCACCATGCCCGGCCGGGCGCCGGCGGGCTTTTTCACGTACTTGACGGGGGTGTAGTCCACCGCCACCCTGCCGCTGTCCCGGCCCTGGGAGAACCAGGCGGCCAGGCAGGCGGCCTCCTCCAGGCTTTTGGCGTCGGGCTGCCCCCCCTCGGTCCACAAAATGACATGGGAGCCGTGAATCTTCTGGGTGTGAAACCAGATGTCGCTCTTGAAGGCCTGCCGGCAGGTGAGCAGGTCGTTTTGCAGATTGTTCTTCCCCACCGAGATGCGCAGGCCGGCGGAGGAGCGGAACTCCATGGGCTTGGAGGGCATCCGCTTCTCTCTGCCCCTGGCCTTGGCGGGGCGGCGGAGGTAGCCGGTCTCGGCCAGCTCCTGGCGGAGCTCCTGGAAATCCCGCTCCCCCTCGGCCAGGGAGATGTTCTCCAGCACGCTGTCCAGATACTCCAGCTCCCGCCTCCCCTTCTCCAGCTGGAGGGTCAGCATCTGCCGGGCGGTCTTGGCCCGGTTATAGTCCTTGTAGTAGCGGGCCGCGTTCTGCTGGGGGGTGAGCAGGGGATCCAGGGGGATGTCGGTCTCCTTCCCTTCCGGGTCGTAGAAATCCGCCGCCCGCAGGCAGGTCATCCCCCGGGCCATCCGGTGGAGGTTGGAGGTGAGAATGTCCCCCAGCTGCCGGAGGCGGTCCCGGTTTTCAGCGGCGGCCAGCTCCTGCTCCTGAAGGCCTATCTTCCGGGCCGCCCGGTTCCGGGCGTTGGTGACGGTCCGAATCAGGTCCTGCCCCCGCTGGCGTATCCGCTCCCGGCGCTCCCGCTCCTCGTAAAAGCGGTCCAGAAGCGGCGAGAAGGCGGGAAACGCCTGGCATTCCATCAGCTGCCCGTACTGCCCCACCGGAAGGAAGGTGAAGTCGGCGGGCCTGCCCTCCCGCAGCAGCAGGGTGGGGGAGAAATCCCCGGCGCGGACCCGCTCCAAAAGGGCGTCCAGCCCGTCCAGCAGCCGCGTCCGCCCCTCCGGCCCCAGCGCGTCCAGGCGGACGTCGGTGCTCCCCCCCGCCTGAAAGGCCAGCTCCCGGCACACCAGGGGGGACAGCCCCCCAAAGGAGTCCAGCAGCCACTTGTCCGCCTGGGACTGCTCCGGCGCGGCTGACAGCAGGCGCGCCCGCTCCTCCCGGGACAGGGCGGCAGGGTCCAGCTTGCCCTGGACGGGGGGCAGGCGGTAGAACATCCCCGGCTGGAGGATGCGCAGGGCGGCCCCCTCCTGTCCGCCCCGCTCGGCCAGGCCGCTGTCCACGCGGCGGATGCAGTCCGCAATCCGCCCCTCGCCGTCCAGCAGAATCAGGTTCGACCGGCGGGCGATGGCCTCCAGCACCAGGGTGCGCTCCACCCGGTCCCCCAGCTCGTTCAGGGCTTCGAACCGCAGGCGGACCACCCGCTCCATGGGCTCCTGGCTCAGCTCCAGCAGCCGCGCCCCGGACAGGTGCTTGCGCAGCAGCATACAGAACATGGGGGGCGCGTCCGGGTTTTCCCGGGGAATCCGGGTCAGGTGGAGGCGGGGCTGGCTGGGATTGGCAGAGAGCAGCAGGCGCACGTTTCCCGCCGGGGCACGCAGGACCAGCACCGCCTCGTCCCGGCCGGGCTGGTAAATCTTATCAATTTTCCCTCCGGCCAGGGCGGCGTTCAGCTCCCGCACCACGCCGGACAGGCACAAAGCGTCAAGGGGCATACCATCACCTCATCTCTCGGGAGGGGCGGCGTCCGCCCCCTCCATCACGGCGGAAAACAGCTGGTTCAGCCGCTCCGTCCTCCCCTGGAGGTACAGCCAGCCGAACAGGGCCTCCAGGCCGGTGGCCGCCTGGTACTCCCCCCGGCTGGCCGCCCGGGGGACGGAGTGGGGCGCGGTATTGCGCCCCCGGCGGAATACGTCCTGCTCCTCCCGGGTCAGCAGCGGCAGCAGCGCCGGAACCCGGGCCGCTTGGGCAGGGGCGGCCACAAAGCGCACCGTGGCCCGGTGGAGGTCCCGGGCCCTGGCCTTGCCGTGGAGCACCAGCCAGGAGCGGACCATCACCTCAAACACGCTGTCCCCCAGATGGGCCAGCCCCAGTGTGCTTACCTTCAGCAGCTCCTCCCGGGGCATGTCCGGGCGGAAATAGTCGGTCATATCCGCGCCTCCTTCTGGCTCCGCGTCCTGCGGGCATCCTGCGGCTATGATACCATATCCCGGGCCGCTTTGCAAGAAAGGGGGCGCCGGAGCGGGGAAATCATTGCCGCCCCGGGCTGCTTCGAGGCGGGAGTCCGTCTATCAGGAGAGCCTGTCCCTGCCCCAGGTGCGGGAGTGGATTCTTGGCCAGGGCGGCCGGATGCCCCGGGAGGAATTCACCTTCTGGCCCCTGACGCCGGAGGAGGTGCTGTCCCCCGACGCCCTGCGCATCCGGTACGAGGGCGAGGCAGACTCCGTGCTGTATTCAGGCAGCTTCCGGTACAGCCTGAACTCCGGCATGAGCGAAAAGGAACCGCAGCTCCGCGGATGACCAGGTAACTCCCCCGCCCGGCGGTTTGTCCGGACGGGGGACTGTCCAAATGCGGCCCGCCGAAAAAGTGTAAGTTTGTCAAACAAATTGGACAAGGAACTCGAGAGGAGAAAGCCAGGAGAGTGGACGCATCGGAAAGTTGTTGGAGCGGCGGTTATGGACAGC
>JAAWHL010000119.1 GCA_022795855.1 Lawsonibacter sp. | reverse complement strand
AAGTAGACCTCGCCCCAGGCCAGGGGGGTGGGAGCCGCACCGATGGCGGACCAGAAATCCATATGGTTTTTGTTCTCCATGGTCCGGATCTGAAGGTCCTTGAAGTCCTCCAGCTTCTCCAGGTTAACCTTGGAGGTGGTCAGACGGAAGGTGGCGTTCTGCAAAAAGCCCAGCAGGTGCCAGTCGGCGCTCTCAAAGGCGGCGTCCAGGGCGGCGCGGGTGGCGCTGTCGCCGTTGAGGACCGCTTCAATTTTGTCGCCGCCGGTCTTGGCGAATACCATAGGCAGGTCAAAGACGGCAATCTCCGGAATGAAGGAGACGATGGGGCCCACCTGGCTGCCCACGATATCAATATCGCCGCTCTGCATCTGGCGCAGCAGGTCCACGTCGTTGCCCAGGTCGCCGTTGATGTGGGCGTCTATGGTCAGCTTTCCGCCGGTGATTTCGGCAACCTTGTCGGCAAACAGCGTGTCAAAGGTGGAACCGGCGGCGCCCGGGGCGGCGGAGTCGGCCAGAATCAGCTCCACAGGGTCCAGGTCCTGATAGGGGTCGGGCTGGGTGCTGCCGGAGGCGGCGGGGAGCGCAGACGCGCTCCCCGGTGCGGGCTGGGAGGCGGGCTGTTTGCCGCAGGCAGCCAGGGAGAGAGCCATGGCAATGCACAGGAGCAGGGCGGTCATCTTTTTCATGTTTTGTCCTCCTTAAATCGATGTCATTTTTATGGTGCCCTTTTCCGGAAAGCCGCCGGGGCGGAGCCCCGGAAAAAGGTATTCACACAATTCCGCTGGCCTTCAGGTATGCTTTTGTGGTCTCCAAAACGCGTCTCTGGTGCTCAAAGGTTCCCAGCGCCTTTGCCCGCTCCCAGTGGGGGAGCTCCATGGCGAGCACGGTGTCCCCGTTCATGGCCCGGATCATGGCGGCCGCGTCCACTCCGTTGTCCGGTTCGCTCAGATAATACCGCGCCTCCCGGCCGGTAAAAATCAGCTCCTCCTGGTTGGAGCGGTCCGGGACGCCCTTGGGGCCTCCGCAGATGTGGGCAAATTCCAGCCACTGCCGGGGCAGGTCCCGAATTTCCCCGGGGGTTACGCCGGAGCGGTGGGCGTGGAGCGTATCCACCAGAATGCCCGCGTTGGGGCGGTTTACGGTCTCCAGAATTTCCCTGGCCTGCCGCAGGTTCCAGATTGAGGCCCAGGTGACAAACTCCAGCCCCACCTTCAGGTGATATTTGGCGGCCAGGTCGCACAGCCGCTCAAACTGGGGCAGATAGCTGTTCCGATCGCCGGTCCAGATGCTGGTGATGACGTTGACCGCGCCCAGCTCCTCCGCCGCGGCAAAGGCCGGCTCGTAGCGGTCAACGCGGGTGTCGCTGCCGATTTTGGCAAATTCGATGTCGTGGATGGTGACCCCGGTTTCCTCCATGGCCTGCTTGGTCTGGCGGAACAGCTCCGGATGGCGCTGAAAATCGTAATCCACCTCTCCGCTGATGCCCTGGACAATGCTCCGGATGCCCACGCAGTCATAGCCCATGGTTTTGGCGTTGTAAATCATCTCGGGGGGCGTCCAGTTCAGGCACCCCAGGTGGGCCAAAGAATACTTTCTTGCCATAGCAGTTCTCCTTGCCGGCTGAATTTTGTTTGGGGCTGAATGGGGCTACAGGGATGCGCCTATGGCGGCGGACAGCCCCTCCTGCACCGCGTTGAGGATTTTGCGGGGGGCGGCGGCGTCTCCGATGCGCTCCACCGGAATGCCCGCCTCCTCCAGCTCCCGGGCCAGCCGGTCCCTGGACTGGAAGCCCACCGCCAGAATGACGGCGCCGGCCGGGATGGTCTGCTGCGCGCCGTTCTGCCGGAAGGTAACCGTATCCGCACCGATGGACACGGTTTCCGCGCCGCACTCCACGCGGACGCCGGCCTCCTCCAGACGCTGGCGGAGGGCCAGCTGATTGTTTCTCGCCTCCGTCCGGAGCAGGGGCAGCGCGGGCATATACTCCAGCACGGTGACGCTTTGGGCGCTCTCGGCGGCCGCCAGGGCGGTCTCACAGCCCACCAGGCCTCCGCCGATGACCACCGTGTGTCCGGCGGGCCTGTCCCCCTGATGGAGCACGTCCAGCGCGGTCTTGACGTGGGGCTGCGCCGCGCCGGGCAGGTCCAGGGTCCGGGCTTCGGCCCCCGCCGCGCAGAGCACCAGGTCAAAGCCGCCCTGCTTCACCAGCTCCGCGGAGGCCTCCCGGCTCAGGTGAACCGTCACGGAGCTCTCCTCCAGACAGCGCGCCAGGTAGTCCCGGTAGCGCCTCAGGTCCCGCTTGAAGGAGGGCGCTCCTGCGGCCTTGAGGTTGCCGCCCAGGGAGCGCTCCCGCTCCCAAAGCTCCACCTGATGCCCTGCCCGGGCAGAGAACACCGCCGCGGCGATGCCGGCGGGCCCTCCGCCGGCCACCAGGATTTTTTTGGGCCGGACGGCCTTGGGGAGCTGATAGGCCGGGTCGTCCTCGTGGGAGAGGAAGGGGTTTACGGTACAGCGGAAGTTCTGATTGGAGCAGGTGGCCAGAAAGCATTCGTTGCAGCCGATGCAGGGGCGGATGCGGTCTGCCTGCCCGCCGCGGGCCTTGCGCGCCCAGTCCGGGTCGGCCAGCAGCCCGTGGCCCAGGGCGACCAGGTCGCATTTCCCGGCTTCCACCGCCCCGGCGGCCAGGGCGGGGTCATTCATCTTGTTCTGGCCGATGACCGGAATGGAAACGGCTCCGCGCACCTGCGCCGCCAGCCCGATGGAGTAGCCGTCCTCCTCGTACACGGTGGGGATGCAGCGGTTCCACTGGGTGGGGAAGGAACCGCCGTCCACCATGATGGCGTCCGCGCCGAACCGCTCCAGCATCCGGCACATCTCCAGGCCTTCCGCCAGCTCCCGGCCCCCGGGGGCGTGGTGCTCCACCGAGAATTTGACGATAATCGCGAACTGAGGGCCGCAGGCCTGACGCACCGAGGCGATGGTCTCGGCGGTGAAGCGCATCCGGTTTTCCAGGGAACCGCCGTATTCGTCCGTGCGGAAGTTCCACTGGGCGGACTGGAACTGGTCCAGCAGATACCCGGCGTAGGCGTGGATGACCACGCCGTCGGCGCCGGCCAGCCTGGCCTGGGCCGCGGCCTTCCCCGCCTGCTGAACCAGGAACCGGATATCCTCCCGGGGCAGCTCCCGGCACAGCGTCTCTGGGTACTGGAGGGTGGGGACCGGCGAGGCGGAGAAGGGGGGCTTTGCCGGGTCGCTGCAGCCGCAGCGGCCGTTGCCGTAGGTCAGCTCCAGACACAGCTTTGCCCCGTACAGGTGGATGCGGCCGGCCAGGCGGGTCAGCCGCGCCGTGTGGGCCGGACTGCCCAGCCAGCCGGTGGCGGGGGCGCCGTAGCGGTCGGTGACCGCCAGGGCGCCGCTCATAATCAGCCCCGTCCCGCCTTTGGCCCGGGCGGTGAGGATGTCGATGGCGGTCTGAGAAAAACCTCCGTCCGGGTCGGCGGCTGTGGCCATGGGCGCCATGGCAATACGGTTTTTCAGCTGCATCCCCCCGACGCGCAGGGGCTGAAACAGAGATTCATACATACTTTTGCACCTTCCTTTCCGGCGGGCGGGCGTTTCCGTTACAGGTCAACCCGCCGCCCCTCCTCCGCCGACTGATAGGCCGCGTAGAGCACCTCCATAGTCTGCACCGCCAGGTCGATGCCGCAGAAGGGCTCCCGGTCCTGGACGATGGCCTCGGCGAAATCCTGGAGCTCGCCCAGATACCCGCGGATGACGTCGTCGGCAATCCAGGCCTTGTTCCAGCCCAGCTTGGTGGGGCACATTTCGGACAGGGGCA
>JAAWHL010000023.1 GCA_022795855.1 Lawsonibacter sp. | reverse complement strand
CCCCGCTTTTTCATCCAGTCAGGAAGTTTATCCGGGGTCAGACCGTTGTATTTGCAGCCGGGGTAGCGGCAGTTGGCGCAGTTGCCCTTGTTGCCCTTGACGGGGGGTTCTCCCTTGATGCTCTTCTCCAGGAAGTCCACCAGAGCCTTGATGTCGGCCTCCTCGCCGTCCACGGCCCAGTAATGGGCGCCCTCGTTGCCGCCGATGCCGCCGGCGCACACCACCTTGGCGTCACAATGGAACATAGCCTTGATGGCCTCCACCTCGGTAACGATATCGGCACTGGACAGGCAGTACAGGCCGGGATCGGCCCCCATGGAGGTGTCGATGTGGCTGGCGCCTCCCAGAGCCCGGCTGGCGGCGGGGACGCTGGGGACCATCTTCTCATAGCCCACGGGGCAGAGCCATTTCAGGCCCTTGCTGGTCATGTAGCCGATGAAGTTGGGAACGGTGCCGCCGTTGAAGCCGGAGGTGATAACGCCCACATGGCCGTCCAGGTCAAAGGCGTTGGCCCCCTTGATGATGACGGTATCGGCGTGGTAGTCCTGGAGGGCCTCGTCCATCTTCTTGTCAACAGGCTGGCCCTTGTAAAAGACGTTGGGGAAACTCTTGCGGCTGGGGGGCTCGGTGACGCACAGCATGGCATCAGTGCTGCTGCCCACGGTGCACAGACCAGGCTCCACCTCATAGCCCAGCTCCTGGGCGATGAAGGCATTGGTGGTGCCGCCGGCCAGCAGGACATAGGCGTCCTTCCAGGCTTTCTGGAACTCGGGGGTCTGGATGACCGCCTTGGCGATCAGGCGGCGGGCCTCAGCGGGGGTCAAAACAAAAGTCGCTTTCATGATCATGACTCCAATCTTTTTGATATCAATTTTTCCTTGATTTCGGTTCCTAATAAAACGGAAATCAACTACAGGACTGGGGCCTGTTTGAAAATTGTCAATACGCCCAACCGGCGGGTCTTTTGCCGCCATACTTCCCCGATTTTTCTGGAAAGACATCCAGTATTCCTGCGAAAAACCGGCCTCGTCTGGCAGCAAAATCCTCCGCATTTGGTCATATTTCCATTTTTCAAACAAGGCCTAGGGCCTGTTTGAAAACTGTCAATACGCCCAACCAGCGGGCCTTTTGCCGCCATACTTCCCCGATTTTCTGGAAAGACATCCAGGATTCCTGCGAAAAATCGGTCTCGTCCGGCAGCAAAATCCTCCGCACTTGGTCATATTTCCATTTTTCAAACAAGGCCTAATGCTTGCGTTGTGTTCCCGCCCCCGCAGGAGCGGAAGCTTCCTTACTCCATCTCAGGATGCTTCTTCAGGTCCACCACTGGGTTGACCAGGGGGCGCATCTCAAAGCCGCCGGGGCCGACGATGCGGCACTCGGCCATATCGCCGTCCTGGATGTAGAAGGCCCGGGGGGTGCCGGTGGACAGGATGTCCCCGGCATACCAGCCCTGGATGCTGCTGTGAAGGGAGACCAGCCGGGCGGGGCGGTGGGTCATGTTGGCCACCGCATTCTTGGCATAGACCTCCCCGTTGTGGACGGACTGGACCTCCAGCTTCAGCACATCGGGCACCTCATCAGGGGTGACCAGCTCGGGGCCGAAGGAGAAGAAGGTAGGGAAGTTCTTCACGATGCACAGATACCGGGGGTTGCCCTTGACGTAGTCGTTGCCCTTGAGGATGGACTCCTCGGTCATGTCCAGGATGGTGGTGTAGCCCACAATGGCGTCCAGCCAGTTCTCCTCGGATACGTCCCGGCAGTCCCTGCCCATAATGATGCCCAGCTCCGCCTCGGCGGTGGTCTTCTGGGCCTCTTTCAGCTTGGGCAGCTTGATTGCGTCGCCGGGGGCCGTCAGGGTGTCGGCCATCTTGAAAAAGCTGCCGGGGAAACCGGTGGGAGCGGCGGATCCAATGTCCCCGGCGTGATCCACGTAGTTCAGCCCGATGCCGAAGATGCGCTTAGGGTTGCGGTACAGAGGGGCATAGACCATCTGATCGTTGGGCACCAGACCGGCCATGCTCTCCAGCTCCGCCTTGCCGCCGTTGTTGTACCAGCCGGTCATGGCGGGGATCTCTCCGGCCTGGATGAGAGACATCATGTCGGTCTTATAGGAAGTGCCCTTGGCCTCATTCAGCGCGGCAACGGGCAGGATGCCCTTGGAAGTGACGATGCCGGCGATTTCGGCGCGGTTGTATTTGACCGTAGCGAGACGCATATGTATTCCTCCCTGATAGTATTTTATTTTTTCCCGGCGGGAACCGGGGCTGGATCATATTTTCGCTGCGGGCCACCCCCATGGTGGCGGCCGCCTGTAACGTTGACAGAGGACCGGAAGACGTTGGACGGGAACGCGTCCGCAATGGTGTCCAGCCCTACAGAGATTGCGGAGGTGAGGGAGTACAGCCCGGCCGCCTTCACGCCGATGCTGGTCCTCCCTATTCGCCTGTCAAGGCTTCTGCTGAAGCTGTTCAACACCTTTCTTCAGCTGTGCGCAGCCCTCCGCCACGTTTTCGTAGCTGTTGGCAAAGGACATCCGCAGGTAGCCCTCGCCGCCGGGTCCGAACACGTCGCCGGGCACCAGAGCGATCTTGGCGCTTTCCAGGAGATAAGCGGCCAGGTCGGCGGATTTCATGTTCAGGGACTTGCAGTTGATGAAGATGTAGAACGCGCCCTTGGGGCATTCGCAGTGCAGGCCGGGGATGGCGTTGATGGCGTTTACCGCATAGTCCCGGCGGCGCTGGTACTCTTTCACCATCTCGTTTACCTCGTCTCCCTCCTCATTGAGGGCGGCGATGGCGGCCACCTGAACAAAGCTGGGGGCGCAGGTGGTGTTGTGCTGGTGGAACTTGTTCATAGCCAGGATGTACTCCTCGGGGGCGGCCACATAGCCCAGACGCCAGCCGTCCATGGCGTAAGCCTTGGACATGCCGTTCATGGTGAAGGTGCGCTCCTTCATGCCGGGCAGGGATGCAATGCTGATGTGCTTCGCCCCGCCATAGACCAGCCGCTCATATACCTCATCGGAGATGACCATCAGGTCGTTAGCGACGGCGATCCCGGCCAGCTCCTTGAGCACGCCCTCCTCCAGCACGCCGCCGGTGGGGTTGCTGGGGGTGATCATAACAATGGCCCGGGTACGGTCAGTAATTTTGGAACGAATCTCGTCCAGGTCGATCTGGTAGCCGGACTCCTCCCGCAGCAGATAGGGGACCGGGGCCGCCCCCAGCAGATGGGGGACATTGACGTAGTTGAGCCAGCCCGGATCGGGGACCAAAATCTCGTCCCCCTCCTCCAGGATGGTGGCCAACACGGCGAATACCGCCTCGGACAGGCCCACAGTGACCAGCACCTCAGAGGCCTTATAGTCGATGTTGTTCTCCCGCTTCAGCTTGTCCGCGATGGCCTGGCGCAGGTCCATCAGGCCGAAGTTTGAGGTGTAGTGGACCTTGCCCTCAGCCAGGGCCTGGTTGGCCGCCTGCTTGATGTACTCCGGGGTGTCGAAATCGGGCCGTCCAAGCTCAAAGTGCAGGACCCTCTCCCCGGCCCGCTCCATCGCCAGCGCCTTTTCGTTGACCTTGCGGATGCCGGAGGGCGCCATCCGGTTCATCCGTTCCGCAATTTTTGCCGCCATAATTCTGCCTCCTTTATTTTGATGAACTGGTGTAAAATTGATTGCATTTTCGCTCTCTGTTTAAGAATATTTAGCCACAAAAACAGTGAAAAGTAAAATACGAAAAACTTGAACACGTTATATCTATTTTCGTATAAGCTTTGTGCGTTCTCACAAAACGCGGCGTCCGGCCAATCGCCTGGACGCCGCGTTGTCATGTCTGACTTGGCATACTCCAAGAAACGGAGGCAATACTCGGGCAGACGCAAAAACGGATAAACAATACCGGCATTCCCCGGCGCAAGATAGAGGCCATCGCCCGCTGCCCCATGCCGGATATCCTTGCTTTCTGCGAGCGCGAGGAGGGCCGGCGGGGGGTGCCGGATGGAACAGCGGCGGGAAATGGAGGGACAGGAGGACAACAGAGGGTAAGGACAACAAGGGCGGGCGCACCGTGTTAACGGCTGCGCCCGCCCTTGTTGCGTTTATGGGGCTTGCTTCTTCTGTGAGCCTCTCGGTTTGGGGGCGGGTTTGCGCTCCACCCGCTGCGGAAAGCGGGTGCGCTCGTACCGCTCAAAGAAAACCAATAATCCGAACCCATGTCCTATTGGAAACAGGTTCGGATTATATGGGTTTGGTGCCGGTGATGGGACTCGAACCCATACGATGTCGCCACCGGCGGATTTTGAATCCGCTACGTCTACCAATTCCATCACACCGGCATAGCTGGAACGGTTACATTATAGTCCAATCTTCCGGAAAAATCAAGAGTGATACTCCAAAATTCAGCAGAAACTATGCAGAAGCACAATTAGGTATTGGACAGCGGCGGAGGGAAGCGGCAGAAGGATGAGCCCGAACCGGTCAAACCGGAGCTTCCTGGTGGAGCGTGCGGAGAACGATGGAGTAAACCGCGCCGCTTGAAAGCATAAAAACCCCGGGCGGCGGCGCTTGACGCGGTGGCGCAGCTGTGCTATAATCAAAACATACTATTCGTATGTAATGAGGTGAGGCGCTTTGGCCCGAAACAAATATCCCCAGGAGACAGTGGAAAAAATTCTCTCCGTATCTATGCAGCGGTTTTTGGAGAAGGGCTACGAGCGCACCACCATTCAGGACATCACGGACCATCTGGGCAGCCTGACCAAGGGGGCCATCTACCACCACTTCAAAAACAAGGAGGCCATTTTCTACGCCATCGCCGAGCGGGAAGGCCGGCAGGTGGAGCGGGATATGCAGGCCATCCGGGACCAGCCGGGGAAAACCGGTCTGGAGAAGCTGCGGGAGATGTTTCTCTACTCTGTCTCCGGCTCTCCTCAGTACGATTTGAACGTGGCGGCGCCCAACATGCTGGACAGCCCTTGGCTTTTGGCCGAGTCGATCCGCAGCCACTTCACCGACGTGATTCCAAATTATATCTACCCTGTCACGCTGGAGGGGATGAGGGACGGATCCATCCGCACGGAGCATCCCAAGGAGCTGGCCGAGGTGGCCATGGTGCTGAGCAACATGTGGCTGGGGCCCATGGTGCACCCCACGACGGAGGAGGAGATTGTCCCCCGTATCCGCTACTGCGACCATATATTCCGGGCGCTGGGGGTGGATTTGTTCACTCCGGAGCTGGAAGCCATGCTGGAGCGGTCCTTTTTGGAGATTCTCCGCAGGCGGGACAGCGCTTCCGGGCCTCAGTGACAGGCACAAGACAAGGCCGGACGCGGCCTGTCTTTTTCACATATTTACATACCATCCGAATGTATGAAAAGGAGCAGCAAAAATGAAGCAAACGAAACTATTTACCCGGGATTTCACCCTGGTGGTAATCGGTCAGATTATCTCGCTCTTCGGAAACGCGGTGCTGCGGCTGACCCTGCCCCTGTACCTGCTGGAGGTCACCGGATCCTCCGCCCTGTTCGGCCTGGTCAGCGCCGCCGCCTTTGTACCCATGGTGGCCCTGGCCCCGCTGGGGGGCGTGGCGGCGGACCGCCTGCCCAAGGCCCGCACCATGGCGGCGCTGGACTTCTTCACCTGCGGCCTGACCCTGGCGGTGGCGCTCCTGCTGGGGCGGGCGCCTCTGATCCCCCTGCTGCTGGTCTCCATGGCGCTGCTGTACGCTGTGCAGGGGGCCTATCAGCCGGTGGTCTCGGCCAGCATCCCCCTGCTGGCAGGGCCGGAGGGACTGATGGGGGGCAACGCGGCCATCAATCTGGTGGCCTCCCTGTCCGGACTGCTGGGTCCGGTGCTGGGGGGGCTGCTGTACGCCGCCGTGGGGCTGATGCCGGTGCTGTGGGTGTCGGCGGGCTGCTTCCTCCTGTCGGCCGTCATGGAGCTGTTCATCCGAATCCCCCACCGGCCCGCGCCCATGGAGCGCTCCGTCTGGAGCACGGTGAAGGGGGATATGGCCCAGGGCCTGGACTACCTCTTCCGGCAGGAACGGGCCCTGTCCCACGGAGTATGGATTGTCTGCGGGTTCAACCTGCTGTTTTCCGCCATGCTCATCGTGGGGATGCCGGTCATCATCACCCAGCGGCTGGGGTTGGCGGAAAGCCTGTACGGCTTTGCGCAGGGGGCCATGGGCCTGGGCGGACTGCTGGGGGGCCTGCTGGCCGGGGCGCTGGGCAGCAGGCTGAGCGTCCGGCGCAGCTGGCTGCTGCTGGCCCTGGGCGCCGCCTGCGCGGGCGGGATGGCGCTGCCCCTGGCGCTGAATGCCCCCGCCCTGGTCTGTTACGGGGTGCTGGCGGCTATGGTGCTGTCCATTACCGCCCTGGCCACCCTGTTCCAGGTGGTGATGCTGGCCTTTGTCCAGGGCCGCACGCCGGATCACCTGGTGGGCAAGGTGATTTCCTGCGTCATGGCCCTGAGCATGTGCGCCTCCCCCTTGGGACAAGCGCTGTACGGGACCCTGTTTGAGCATCTGCCCGCCTGGAGCGCGGTGGCCTTCAGCGCCCTGGGTTCCGGGGCGCTGGCCCTCCGGGCCCGGAGGGTTTTCCGGGCGCTGTAGCCCGGCGGATTCCTGTTTTTCCGGAAAACACCTTGAGGACCCGGGCCGGATGTGGTATGATGGGACAAAAGACAGGGGGTGAACCGGAATGGCAAGGTTACTTACAGGCGGTCCGGTGGCGGAGGCCATGTGCGGACCCATCCGCCGGCGGCGCGACGCGCTGTGTGCCCGGGGCGTGGAGCCGGTGTTCTGCATGGTCCGGGTGGGCAGCCGGGAGAGCGACCTGACCTATGAGCGGGGCGCGGCCAGGCGCGCCGCTTCGCTGGGTGTAAAGGTCCGATGCTTTTCGCTGCCTGAGACTGCCGGCGAGCGGGAGCTGACCGATGTGCTGGAGCAGGTGAGCCGGGATCCGGCTCTCCACGGCTGCCTGCTGTTCCGCCCCCTTCCGCCCCGCTTGGACACCCCGGCCGCCGCCCAGGCCCTGGATCCCCGCAAGGACATTGACGCCATCACCACCGCCTCTATGGGAAGCCTTCTGGCACAGAGCTCCATCGGCTTTGTGCCCTGCACAGCCGCCGCCTGCCTGGAGCTGCTGCGGTACTACCAAATCCCTCTTCAGGGGAAAAAGATTGCCATTATCGGAAAGAGCATGGCGGTGGGCCTGCCCACCGCGCTGCTGATGATGCGGGAGGAGGCCACGGTTTCGGTGTGCCACGTCCTCTCCGACCGCCAGGATACCCGGGATTTCTGCCGGGGCGCGGACGTCATCATCTCCGCCACCGGCTGTCAGGGGCTGATCCGGGGGGACTATGTGCGCCCGGGGCAGACGGTGGTGGACGTAGGCGTCACCGTGGGGGAGGACGGCAGGCTCCGCGGCGACGTGGCCTTTGAGGAGGTGGAGCCCATTGTGGACGCCATCACCCCGGTGCCGGGAGGCGTGGGGGCGGTCACCTCCACCGTCCTGGTGGGCCACGCGGTGGAGGCCGCGGTCCGGCAGCGGTTCCCCCAGGGCCTGCCGGAGGGAGATTTCTGAAAAACTGTGCTGAAAAGGAGCTTGATTGCCATGCGTCAATCCAAAATTTCCGTCCTCTGCTTCAGCCCCACGGGGGGGACGGAGCGAATCGCCCGCATTGCGGCCGGGGAGCTGGCCGGCCGGCTGGGCCTGGAGCAGGAGTTTATTGATTTCACCCGGCCGGAGAACCGGCAGCGGGAGTACCGCTTCGGCCCGGAGGACCTGCTGGTGATGGCCTCTCCGGTATACGCGGGCCGCCTGCCCAACAAGCTGATGCCCGAGTACAGGGCCAAGATCTTCGGGGAGGGCGCCTCTGCCCTGGCCCTCTGCGTATTCGGCAACCGGAGCCCGGACGAGGCCCTGCGGGAGCTGGTTTTGCTGCTGGAGGACAACGGATTCCAAATGGCGGGGGCCGCGGCCTTTGCCGGGCGGCACGCCTTCTCCGACAAGGTGGGGGCCGGCCGGCCCGACGAGGCGGACCAGGAGGAGATACGGCAGTTCGCCCGCCGGGCGGCGGAGAAGCTGGCGGGCGGGGAACTGCCCCGTCTGGAGCTGGACCGGGGGGAAATCGGCCCCTACTACACCCCTCTGCGGGAGGACGGGGCCCCTGCCAAATTCCTGAAGGCCAGGCCCGTGACCGACGGGGAGAAATGCGTCCGCTGCGGGCGGTGCGTCCGGGCCTGCCCCCTGGGCAGCATTGACCGGGAGACCATGGAGGCCGCCGGGCTGTGCATCAAGTGTCAGGCCTGTATCCGCCGCTGTCCCGCCGGCGCCAAGCACTTTGAGGACCCGGATTTTCTCTCCCACACGGCTATGCTGGAACAGAATTACACCCGCCGGGCGGAAAATCAGATATTCCTTTGAGCGGACGGGCTGTGAAGTTTTTTCCTCACAGCCCGCCTCCTTTGCCCGGGGACGAGAAAACGCACGCCCCGGCGGGCGCGCGTTTTCTCTTAGGATGGAAGGAAGGATAGGTTGGTGTTTCTGGAAAGGATGGGGATGGACGCTGGCCGGGGGACCCGGCCGGACAGCCGGAAATCGTTAAATTTTTAACTTCCTCTGTCTGTTAAAAGTTTAACACCGTCCGCCGGAATTCGCCATTCCCAAACCTGTTATATTCTCCATAAGCGTTTTGTTATGCCCGGGGCGGACCGGTTGCTTTTTCCCATAGGAGCGGTATAATTGAGAGAGGCTAGGCGCCGTGCGCCGAAAAGGAGAGTTTTGTGGATATTTTGGAACAGCTGCCCATCCCCCTTTTGATGTGGTACAGGGAAAACGCCCGGGTCCTGCCCTGGCGCAGCCGGCCCACGCCCTATGGGGTGTGGGTGTCGGAGGTCATGCTCCAGCAGACCCGGGTGGCGGCGGTGCTGGACTATTACCGCCGCTTTATGGAGGCGCTGCCCACCGTGTCCGCCCTGGCGGAGGCGGAGGAGGACGCGCTGATGAAGCTGTGGCAGGGGCTGGGCTACTACAGCCGGGCCCGGAACCTGCAAAAGGCGGCCCGTCTGATCGTGGAGCGCTGGGGCGGGAGCTTCCCGGCCGCCTATGAGGACATCCGGGCCCTGCCCGGGGTGGGGGACTACACCGCCGGGGCCATTGCCTCCATCGCCTTTGGGCAGTGCGTGCCGGCGGTGGACGGCAACGTGCTGCGGGTGGCGGCCCGCCTGACCGGGGACGAGGGGGACATCGCCGCCCCCGCCGTCAAGCGGCGTGTGACCCAGGCGCTGGCCCGGGTGATTCCGGCGGACGCCCCCGGGGACTTCAACCAGGCCCTGATGGAGCTGGGGGCCACGGTGTGCCTGCCCAACGGCGCGCCCCTGTGCGCCCGGTGTCCGGTCCGGGAGCTCTGCCGGGCCCATCTGACGGACCGTACCGCCTGCCTCCCGGTGAAGGCCCCAAAAAAGGAGCGCCGGGTGGAGGAGCGCACCGTCTTCCTGATTTTCCGCCGGGGGAGGGTGGCGCTGCGCCGGCGGCCGGGCCGGGGCCTGCTGGCCGGACTGTGGGAGTACCCCAACGAGCGGTCCCCCGCCTCCGGGGCCCTGGAGGAATGGGGCGTCCGGGGGGAGAACCTCCGCCCGGCGGGCACGGGCCGGCACATTTTCACCCATATCGAGTGGCGGCTGACCGGCCTGGCGGCGGATGCGGCGGCGGAGGAGCTGCCCCCCGGCTGGGTGTGGGCCGGCCGGGAGGAGCTGCTGCGGGAATATGCGGTCCCCAACGCCTTTCAGGCGTTTCAGGGCCGTGTGATGGAGGAGCTGGAATAATTTGGACCATTTGAGTGCCATAGAGGCAGCCGTGCTGGCCGCCCGCCGGGAGGAGGAGCCGGTGCGGGACCGCGTCTTCACCGGGGAGGCCCTGACCGAGGCCCGGCTGTCCCGGCTGGAATTTCAGTCGGTGCGCTTTCAGCGCTGCCGCTTCACGGGGTGCGACTTCTTCGGCGCGTCCTTTTACGACTGCGTGTGGGAGGAGTGCAGCCTGTCCGGCTGCCAGTTCGGGGAGAGCTTCTGGAAAAACTGCGCCCTGACCGGCTGCAAGGGGGAGGGCGCTGGGTTCCGGGCCGTCCGCCTGAAGGGGGGGCGGCTGGAGGACTGCATCCTGGACTACGGGATATTCTCCCAGGGGGTGTGGGAGAACGTCCGGGCGGTCCGCTGCCGCTTTCTCCGGGGCGTATTTCTGGAGACGCGGCTGAAAAAGGTGGAGTGGACACAGTGCCGCCTGTCCGGCGCGGAGTTTTTCCGGACATCTTTGAAGGGGATGGACCTGTCCGGCTGTGAAATCGACGGGTTGGTGGTGTCCCAGGACCTGTCCGAGCTGCGGGGCGCAAAAATTTCCCCGGAGCAGGGGGCGGACATCGCGAGAATCGCCGGATTGGAAGTGGTGTTTTGAGAATTTTTGAGGTCTTGGGGGACAAAAAGCGATTTC
The DNA here is from genome assembly GCA_022795855.1 of Lawsonibacter sp. Taxonomy (GTDB): domain Bacteria; phylum Bacillota; class Clostridia; order Oscillospirales; family Oscillospiraceae; genus Lawsonibacter. Next base: position 21,005 of record JAAWHL010000023.1, on the reverse strand, counting down.
TGCCCCTGCTTCTCCTGGGGGACGAGCAGGAGAGCATGATTGACCGCTATCTGGACCGGGGCAGGCTCTACGTCCTGGAGGACGGGGCCGTCAAGGGGGTGTGCGTGGTGACCCGGGAGGGGAACGGGGTGCTGGAGCTGAAAAACCTGGCCGTGGACCCCGCCTTTCAGCGGCAGGGCTGCGGGCGGCGGCTGGTGGAATTTGTGAAGAGGGGCGGCGCCGGGCGGGGCTCCGTGCTGCTGGTGGGCACGGGGGACAGCCCCGGGACCCTGTCCTTTTACAAAAAGTGCGGCTTTGCGCCCTCTCACGTGGTGAAGGATTTTTTTACCGGCTGTTATGACCATCCGATTTTTGAGGAGGGGCGGCAGCTGAGGGACATGATTTACCTGAAAATGGAGCTGGAGGAGGGCGCGCCGTGATTTGCAGTCAGTGCCCCCGGCGGTGCGGCGCTCTGCGCACCCGGGAGCGGGGCGAGGGGTACTGCCGGATGCCCCAGGATCCGGTGCTGGCCCGGGCGGCGCTCCACTTCTGGGAGGAGCCGCCCATCTCGGGAAAAAACGGATCGGGGACGGTTTTCTTCTCCGGGTGCTCCCTGGGGTGCGTCTTCTGTCAGAACGAGGAAATCAGCCGCCGGGATTTCGGCCGGCGGGTCACCCTGGAACGCCTGCGGGAAATCTGCCGGGAGCTGGTTGCCAGGGGGGCCCACAACATCAATTTTGTCAACCCCACCCATTACGCCCACATAATCGCCGCCCTGCTGGAGGAGCCTCTGGGGGTGCCGGCGGTGTGGAACTCCGGGGGCTACGACCGGGCGGAGACCCTGAAGCGCCTGGAGGGCAGGATTGACGTCTATCTGCCCGACCTGAAATATCTGGACGCCGCCCCCGCCGGGCGGTACTCCGCCGCTCCGGACTATCCAGAGGCCGCCCGGGCCGCCCTGCGGGAGATGGTTCGCCAGACCGGCCCCTGCGTCTTTGACGCGGACGGCCTGATAAAGCGGGGGGTAATGATCCGCCATCTGATTCTCCCGGGGCAGCTGGAGGGGGCAAAGCGGGTGATGGACTGGGTGCTGCGGGAGTTTGGACGGGAGACGGTGCGCTTCTCCCTGATGAGCCAGTACACCCCCTGGGGGCAGGCGGCGGAGTTCCCCGAAATCAACCGGAAGCTCCGCCGGGGGGAGATGCGGGCCGCCCAGGCCTATCTGGAAAACCTGGGGCTGGAGGGGTTCTGCCAGGAGCGCACCAGCGCCGCCCGGGAGTATACGCCTCCCTTCGATTTAACCGGCATATGACGCGGGAGACGGCGGGGCTTGGAAAAGGCCGGCCCGGCGGGCGGCAGGAAGCAGCGGCATCCGTTCCCTCCCGGGCGCTCTGATCCGGGCGCGTTTTCGAGCTTTTTTTCCAGTATTCGGCCAGGCCTGTCCGCGGACTGAAACATTATCTCCTGGTCATACTATTTGTAACTGTTCTGTAATTACAAGACGGGCGTAAGATGTTATAATGACTTTAATTATTGCCATGAGAGGACGTATCCGCGAGGACTGCCCGATGATGTGTGCGGGCAGTCCTCCCTCAGATACCGGCGACAGGAGGAGCAGAGATGGCAGGAGCAAGAGAATTGAAAAAGACGCCCCAGGGAACAGGCGGCGGGGCGTTGGCGGCGGCAATCGCCGTGCTGGCGGCTGGGGCGCTGGCCGCCGCCTATATCGGGCTGTGCTACTGGGTGGGGGGCGGCGCCATCCTCCCCAACGTGTCCGTGGCGGGCATTGACCTGTCCGGGCTGAGCCAGGCCCAGGCCCAGGAGCTTTTGAGCCGGCGGCTGGAGGAGCAGGCCTCCCAGGTGGAGGTGGAGCTGTCCTACGGTTCCTGGAGCGCCCAGCTGGACGGGGCCGGCCTTCTGCCCTCCTCGGGCAGCAGCGCCCAGGCCGCGCTGGCGGTGGGGCGGGAAAATTTCTTTGCCCGGGGGCTGGCCTATCTGACCCACCGGCTGGGCGAGTCCACCCAAGTGGACCTGTCGGCCCAGATGACGGAGGAGGGCGTCCGCAATCTGGACCGCCTGCTGGACGAGGCCGACCGGGAGGTGGGCGGCGGCGTGACCGGCGCGGACTACTCCCTGACGGAGGACGCCCTGGTGATTACCAAGGGAGTCACCGGTGTGGCCATCGACCGGCCCCAGGCCCGGGAGATGGTGGCCCAGGCCCTGGGCGAGGCCGTGGAGGAGAGCCTGACCGCCGGCCAGGCCCGGCGCACCGTGGAGCTGCCCGCCCAGGAGGAGGCCCCCCGGAACCCGGATTTCCAGGAGATTCTCTCCGAGCTGTCGGTGGAGGCCCAGGACGCCTCCATCGACCCGGAGACCTTTGAAATCAAGCCCCACGTGGTGGGGGTCAGCTTTGACTGGCAGGCCGCCCAGGCGGCCTACGACCGGGCGGAGGAGGGAGAGACCGTCTCCATTCCCCTGGAGCTGGAGCAGCCCGCCGAGACCACGGAGAGCCTGGAGGGGAAGCTGTTCGCCGACCTGCTGGGCGAGGGCACCACGCAGGTCAGCGGCTCGGCCAACCGCAAGCACAACGTCAAGCTGTCCGCTGAGTCCTGCAACGGCGTGATTCTGATGCCCGGGGAGGAGTTCTCCTACAACAACACCACCGGCAGCCGCTCGGAGGCCAACGGCTATCGGATGGCCCCCATCTACGGGGAGGGCGGCGTGTCGGAGGACGGCGTGGGCGGGGGAATCTGCCAGACCTCCTCCACCATCTATTACGCTGTGCTCCACACCACGCTGGAGATTGTGGAGCGCCACGCCCACATGTACGCCACCGGCTACGTGAAGGACGGCATGGACGCCACCGTGTATTTCGGCTCGCTGGACTTCCGTTTCCGGAACAATACCAACTATCCGGTGAAGATTGTCACCGAGAGCTACGATAAAAACGGAAAGCGCTTTTTGACCGTCAAGCTCTACGGCACCAACGAGACCGGCCGGTACGCCGTGCCGGAGCGGGTCCAGTTCGACTTTGTGGAGCCCGGCGTGCGGTACGTGGCCGACTCCTCCATCCCCAGGGGCACCACCCAGAAGGACACCAAGCAGTACCCCTACCAGGGGCGGAAGGCCCGGACCTACCGCTATATCTACGAGGCGGACGGCACCCTGGCGGAAAAGCAGGACCTGGGCGTCAGCACCTACCGGATGCGGCCTACCACGTACCGGTACAACCCGCTGGACGGCGACCCGGCCACCTGGGTCAACGGCACTCCCCCCAGCCCCGAGCCTGAGCCGCCGGTTCAGGACCCCTTCACCGATCCCCTGATTCCCATCACTCCCGAGCCGGAGCCCGAGCCTGTGCCCGAACCTGAGCCGGATCCCGAGCCGGAACCCGTCCCTGAGCCGGAGCACCATCCCAATGACGACCTTCTGCCGGGACAGCTGCCGGACGGATATTAAAAGCCTTCGCCGCCTCCCGCCGGGGAGGCGGCGCACATCAATACGGAAGAAGCGGTTCATATGTTTCAAGGTTTTTCTCAGGAGGCAGTGGACTTTTTGTGGGCCCTGCGCTTCAACAACAACCGGGAGTGGTTCCAGGAGCGCAAAGCGGAGTACACGCGGCTGGTGTCCGCCCCCATGAAGGAGCTGGCCGTCCAGACCCAGCAGGCTATGCTGGACCGGAACCCCGAAAGCAGGCTGGAGCTGCGGGTCTCCCGCATCTACCGGGACATGCGCATCCCCCACGGCGGCGGCCCCTACAAGGACCACCTGTGGTTTGTCCTCCACCGCCCCTGGGAGGGGGGCATGGGGGTGCTGCCCAGCTACTACTTTGAAATCCGCCCGGAGGGCTGGGGCATGGGGATGGGCTACTACAGCGCCGCCCCCCTGACTATGGCCAAATTCCGCGCCCGCATCGACCGGGACCCGGATCCTATGGCCAAACTGGCCCGCCGGTTCAGCCGCCAGGACCAATTCACCCTGGAGGGCCCCCTGTACGCCCGGCCCAAGGGGGACCCGGGGGCGCTGCTGTCCCCCTGGTACAACCGCAAAAGCATCTTTTTAAGCTGCAGCCGGGACTGCGGGGACGAGCTGTTCACGCCGGAGCTGGCCGGCCGGATTCTGGAGGGGTTCGACTTCCTGACCCCCTATTTTCAGTATTTCGACTCACTGGACGCGGACGCTCCCCCGCCGGAGCGCCGCAGAAGATAACCGGGAATCCCCGCCGGGCCGGCCCACCTGTGCCGGCCCGGCTTTTGCAAGTTTTTTTCAAAACCGCTGCAAAATGATTGGAACTTTCACATAAAAAGTGTTGACAATTCCTTCGGCCTGTGGTACATTATAACCAGAAAGGGTGAGTCCAATGTACAGGTAACCTGAATCATCAGATATCCGGCCTTTCATTCGAGCAAATAAAGCGCACGCCAAATCCCCCCCGGCGTGAGAGGAGCAGACCACCTTCCGGCGGATGAGACCGTCCGCAAACAAGGCGTTCTCCTCGTCGAAGGGAAGGAAACGGTATCTGGACCCCGCTTTCCAAAAACAGACCGGCGCAAAAAAGAAGGAACGTTCCGACAAAAGGGCCTCATCTGTGAGGCGGCGCTGCAAAAGGGGCGCAGAGAGTTTGGTTGCGTAACGAGGTTCCGGAATACGCGGCAGGGTCTGAGGGAAGACGAGGAATCTGTAGAAAGAGAGGTAAACAAATGATGTTAGATAATAAGAACCACCAGAAGTGACCCTTGACTGTAAGAACTCGGAAACAGTCAAGGGTCACTTCTTTTTTGTCCTCCGCCGCCCTGAGAGTCCGTGCGGGCTCCCAAGCGGTTTTTTTGAAATTTTTTCACTCCGGGCAAAACATACCGCCCCGGAGTGCGTCTATACTGGCAGAGGGCGCCCCGGGCGGGACAGACTCCGCGGCCGGCTGTGCGTCCGGGGCTGTGAACGCGGGCGGCTCAGCCCCGCCTGCGGAGGCGGCTGGCGAAAAAGCAAACGGGAGGCGGAACACATGAAACCGGAGACCCTGCGTCTGGGGGTGTACTCCCTGGGACACTTCTGGGTGGACTTCAGCTGCGCGCTGCTGATGTTCTCCCTGCTGTCCGGCCGGGGGGAGTGGGCCCTGTGCGTGCTGCTGTACAACTTCTGCGCCTTTGCCCTTCAGATGCCGATCGGGCTGATGGCCGACCACATGGGCCGGACCGGCCGGACCGCCGCGCTGGGGTGTGTCCTGGCCGCCCTGGCCTGGCCGTTCGCCCCGCTCCCCCTCCTCTCGGCGGTGACGGCGGGGCTGGGAAACGCCTGCTTTCATGTGGGCGGCGGCGTTCAGATTCTCCAAGACAGCCGGGAGAAGAGCGCCGCCCTGGGGATTTTTGTCTCCCCCGGGGCCTTCGGAATCTGCTTCGGCGCCCTGCCGGGGGCGCAGGACGCCGTTCCCGGCTGGGCCGCGGCTGGGGGGCTGGCCCTGTTCGCCCTCCTTCTTGCCCTGCCGGAGCGGCGGAGGGAAGGCAGTGCCCGCCCGGACGCCGGCGGCCCGGAGCCGGCCCCGGGGCGCCGGGCACTGGCCGCGCTGGGCTGCTGTTTTCTGGTGGTCGTTCTGCGCTCCTATCTGGGGATGGTGTTCTCCTTCCCCTGGAAGACCGGGGGCTGGGCGCTGGGCGCGGTCTGCGCCGTGGTTCTGGGCAAGGCGGCGGGGGGCTTTTTCGGGGACTGGCTGGGCATGACCCGGGCGGCTGTCCTATCCCTGGGCCTGTCGGCGGCGCTGTTCTGCCTAAGTGCCTCCCCGGCGGCCGGCACGGCGGCGGTCTTCCTGTTCAATATGACCATGCCTATGACCCTCTGGGCGGCGGCCCGCCTGCTCCCCGGCGGAAACGGCTTTGCCTTCGGGACGCTGACCTTCGCGCTGTTTCTGGGATTCCTGCCCGTCTGGCTGGGCTGGCCCCCGCTGCTCACCGGAGGAGCGGGCTACGCCGCCGGATCCCTGTGCTCCCTGGGCCTGCTGGCGCTGGGCCTGAAATGGGGGCGGCTGTAATGGCGGAGCTGCTCGGTTCCCTGGCGGTCTCCCTGGCCCTGACGCTGGCCCTGGAGCTGGCCTTCGCCCTGCTGTGGGGCGTGGAGCGGCGGGACCTGCCCGCCGTGGCGCTGGTCAACGTGCTCACCAACCCGGCGGTGGTGCTGTGCCGCCACGCCGCCGGGTGGTATCTGCCCCACGCGCTGGCCGCCGTCACCCTGGCCCTGGAGGCCGCCGCCGTGGCCGCGGAGGGGGCGATTTACCGCAGACACAGCCGGATTCCCTTCCCCTGGGCCTTTGCCCTGTGCGCCAACGCCTTTTCCTTTCTCACCGGTCTGCTGCTGTAAGAACCTGCCTTCACAGCCTCAAACGTGTGCCCGGGCGGGCCTTTCCCCGCCGTACTGGGTTCCGTTTTCTTGGAAGGCACAGAGTATTCCCGCGAAAATACGCCCTGTCCGGCGGAAAAGCCCCCGTCCGGGCGTGGGTTTCGGTTATGAATACAGGTCCGAAAAGGAGGAATTTTGATGAAGCTGATTCCCGCCCCTCTGCTCACCCTGGCCCTGGCGCTGGGCCTGACCCCGCCCGTTTGGGCGGACCTGATTTCGCCCGGAAAGGCCCTGGCCCGGACGGCGGAACGCAATCTGCCCCTCCTGCTGATTCTGGCTCTGCTGATTGCCACCGCCGTCCTGGTGCGCCATTTTACCAAAAAGAAATGAGGTGTCCCGAAATGAAACGAGCGCTCTTTCCTCTGTTCCTGGCCCTTCTGGCCGCCCTGAGTCTGGCCGTCCCCGCCTCCGCCGACTTGATTTGGGAACCCGACGACGACTTTTACAGCAAGCACTGGCAGGAATGCGAATACGTCAACCGGAGCTATCAGCTGGCGGGGTACGGCGGCACGGTGACCGTGTCCACCGCCCCGGGCGGAATGTCCAAAGCCACCCTGGACAACGGCCTTCAGGGCATTGTCCAGTTCACCTGGGAGGACGGCGGCGTCCAGTGGGGATATCTGTGCTGGGTAGACGGCAGCGATGCGGAGGGCTGGACGCCCATGGACGACCTGTCCCTGGTCTACGACTGCCGGCAGTTTATGGAGGACCACGCCGCCGAGATTACCCGGGGCACCCCGGAGGGGACGGACTTCCACGAGGCGGTGCTCTATGAGTACCCCAACGGCACCTCCTACCCTGCCCCTTTGAAGGAGGATACCCAGTACCAGCCCTTCCGCGAGGCCTTCACCGCGCTGTTTACCGACGAAAACGGCCTGCGCTGGGGCTATCTCGGCTACTATATGGGCCGCAGGGACAAATGGGTCTGCCTGGACGCCCCCATGAACCCGGATCTGAACTCCGGCGTCGTCCCCGTCTCACCCTCCCCGGCCCAGCTCCGGGGCAGCGTCACCGTCCCCGCCGGGCCGCCTCTGCTCCTGGCAGCCGCCCTCCCCGCCGCGCTGGTGCTCCTGGTGGCAGCCGCGCTGGCGGTGCGCAGACGGAAAAGAAAGCAGTAACCGCTCCCATCCGTGCCCTGTGAATCAGAGCTGCAAGCCGCCCCTGCCGGTGATATCCCCTGTTTGCAGCGAACCAGCTGGCAATTGCAGGCTGGGAAGAAACGCCTGCGCCTGAGCAGGCAGAGAACGCAATGTACCGCCCCAAAACAGACGGGCTTCACGGCGGGCACCTGTTCGTCCCCGTGAGGTGCGTGTGGCAAAGATTTTCAAAGGCAGACGGGGAAAGATAAGGAGCCGGGGCGGAAAGCCCGGACGGATTCGCTTATCAGAACTCTGGAATTTGCTTCATAGTGGCAAGGTCAAATCAAAACTCTTTGCAGTTTTTCGGAAAAAAACTACAAAGAGTTTTGAACTTTCTATCCTCAAGAAGTAAAACGCAGTTTTGCGCCGGAGGTTTTCTTTTGCAAAAGGAACAGAATAACCAACCTCACAGCAGCAGCGCCATCATCGGAATCGTCAGGATGCAGAACAGGCTGGAGAGGAAGACGACGCCGGCGGAGAACTCCTGATTGACTCCGTAGTTTTCACACAGGATGCTGGTGACGGCGGGGGCGGGCATGGACAGGATGATGAAGACCACCCCCAGAATCAGGGGATTGCCGAAGACAATCAGGCGGTCCAGGCCGGTGAGCAGGGCGAAGGTAAGCAGGGGGAGCAGCACCAGCCGGGCGGCGCAGGCGGTTATGGCGTCCCGGTTCCGGAACAGCCCGCCCAGGCGGCTTTTGGTCAGGTTCATGCCGGTGACGAACATGGACAGGGGGGTGGTGATATTGGAGAGATGGGTCAGAGGGGTGAGTACGGCGGCGGGGACGGTGAGCCGGGCGAAATAGAAGATCAGACCCAGCAGAGCGGCCACGTTGATGCCGGTCACCAGTACGGTGCGCCACTGGGTTTTTCCCTTCTCCCCGGCCTCGGACGTCCGGTCGGTGCAGAGCATCCCCACCCCCATGGTGTACAGCAGCAGGTTGAAGGGCAGGCCCAGCACGGCGGCCAGCGCCAGCCCCTCCTCCCCGAACAGCGCCAGCGCAACGGGGAACCCCATAAACCCGTTGTTGCAGAAGGTGGCGCACAGGCTCCAGGTGCCCCGCCGCCCCTTCTCCACTCTCAGCAGGCGGGAGAGCAGGGCGGCGGCCAGGGCATTGATGGGAAAGAGGAGAAAACCCAGGCCGATGACAATGAAAATCTCCCGCAGAAACGCGCTGTCGTAGGGCCGCAGCAGCGAGGTGAACACCGTGCAGGGCAGGGCGATTTTCAGCAGCAGGCGGGACAGCACCCCCGACGCACCGGCGGGGACGATATCCAGCCGCACCGCCCCGTAGCCCACGGCAATCAGCAGGAAAAGGCCCATCAGATTGGACAGCACTTCCCAAAAATCCAGATGCATAACCGCTCCTCCTCGCGGGCCCTGCCTGAACAGCCGGGCGGCGGCAGGCCCATTTTTTCCAGTTTACCAGACCGGGGCGGTCCTGTCCAGAGGGGAGGGGAAAAGAATACGGGATTTTTCCGCCCCTGGGGGAAATCGGCGGGGGCGGCGCGGGCAGAAAAATGTTTGGGGGCCGCTCCGGGCGGCCCCCAAACATATGCTACAAGGCGGGTGCGCTGCCCAGCACAATGCGGCTGACCCGGCCGTCCTCCCCGAAGAGAAACGCCGCAATGTCCCCCTGCCCGGAGTCGAACCACAGGCAGTCCTCCCCTTCTGTGCCCGGGAGGGGGCAGCCGGTGGAGCGCAGGCCCTCGGGGTAGGCCTCCAGCACGGCCTGGCGGGTGGAGACCCGGGGGGCGATATGGCGGCTGGTGTACGTGTCAAAGCGGGTGGTCTCCACACGGTGAATCTCATACTTCCCCTCGCCGCTGCGGTAGTAGGCCAGCAGGTCCAGGCCTTCCCAGGTGATGCTCAGCCAGAAGTCCCCGTCGTCGTAGACAGGCTCCCGGCCGGCCAGCACCTCGTAGCGCACCGGGTCAATCCCCTCCTCCACGCTGCCGTACAGAAAGCCGCCGTCGGTGTAAAGCGGCCTCCCCTCCGGCGCCATGGTGTGGCCGGCGCCGGGGGACACGGTTCCGTCATCCGGCCCGATGGGCCAGGGCTGGTCCGTGCGCCACAGGGCGCACTCCGGATTGCTTACGTCGGGCCAGACGCTCAGGGCCAGCCCCTGGAGGTCCTCCTCGTTCACACCGGTCAGGAGCGCCCGCACCCGGTACAGCTCCCCGCCGCAGGACCAGTCCGTCAGAACGTACCGGTCCGGCGCCGGCGTCCAGGCGTCCCCCTCTAGGATGCTGGCCTCCAGGCGGTACGCCCCGCACTGCACCTCATAGGCGGGCATCAGACTGACCGGCTCAATCCGCTCCACCCGCAGGTCGTGCTCCTCCGCCGCCTCCTCCCGTCCGGCCGGGAAGGCCAGATTCCAGGGCCGCCCGCTGGCGGAGTTCAGACAGTCCAGAATTCTCTGCTCCAGCTCCGGGGTGACGGCGGGGGCGGGCGGGAATCCGTTTACCGTGTTCCAGTCCCCCAAGATGAAATCCCGCACCTCCGCCGGTCCGTCCGGCCCCAGGGTAATCCAGGCCCGGCAGCAGGGTGCTCCGGTCCCCGGCGGACCGGCCTGGGCGGTGAGGGTCAGTTCCTGGGGCACGTTGGAGTCGGGGCAGAGCAGCGAGACAATCCGCCACTGCGCCGCGCCGCCGGACAGCGCCAGGGCGCTGTCCTCCTCCCGGGACCACGCCTCCAGCCAGGCGCTGACCCGCTCCAGGACGGCGGCGGACCGGATGTCCGTCTGAGGCGGGGGGACGCTGTCCCCGCCCTCCGGGGGCTCCGGAGCAGAGGACGAGGAGGCGGGCCCCTCCGGCGTCCGGTCCGTCCGGCCCTGACAGGACACCAGAGAACCGCACAGCAGGCAGACGGCGGCGCACAGGGCCATCAGCCACAGGGGCGGACGTTTTTTATTTTTTTGAAACACATTGCGGATGCGCCCCTCCGCCGCCCGGGCCGAGCCGGACAGCGAGGTGGAAAACCAGGTTCTGGGTATTTCCCGGGACATAAAAACCTCCTTATCTGGGGCAAATTCCGGAAACCGGCACGTCAAGCCTCTCCGCCGGCCTTTTCGTCAAGACAGACGCATCATTTATTCTTCTTAATATAGATCAAAAAGGCGATGCACCCTAAAAAGAAAAACATTGTCTCTACAATGGAGTTTAGGCATGAATAGATATATAATAACACTCAAATATCCCCCTCTCTACAGCAAATTACATCAAAGACTCATCCGCGCGGAACGTAAACATACCAAACGGACCATACACTACCGTAGAAAACTTTGTGTTTGTTAAGGGATCAGTCCATGCAAATTTGACATCACCATCCAGTACTCCCGTGATTTCAGCTTCATTTTTTGACGTCCATACTTCAAGAAAAAGATTCATGTTTTCCAAATTCTTTGCCGTTCTCTCACGCACAATCTCCTTATGGTTTATGATAACCCCATTTTGCAGATCAACATCGCCATAGCAAATTGCTTCTACTTTAAGTAAAGCGGGGACAGTAACTGTATCACTCTCTATTAAAAAATCTCTAGAATAATAAAATTCCGCTGGCATACTCGTGGGTTGGTAGGGAGAATTACTTTGACTTTGAGCGATAGGATGATCTATTACTTTGATGGTGAGTCCTTTACAAAAATCATTTGCTAGGGCAAGCTGTTCGTTGAGAAAACTAGTTGTATAGACAAAATCACCATTCGCCTCCTCGATTTCAAATTCAACGTTATACTTAGCATATTCAGCTTTCAAAAGTGCTATAAAAGGCCTCAAAGGAGATCTCCTGATTTGCATCAGAGTTCTGTGCATATACCGGAAGAGTAACGCAGAACATCAGAGCGCTGACCATGGCTAATAACCGCTTTGCTAACATATTATACTTTAATTAAGGAGAAATTGTCAAGTTTGCCAAAATATTTCTTATCATGGATGACAGGCGGTGCGCCCCTCCGCCGCCCGGACTGAGCCGGACAGCGAGGTGGAAAACCAGGTTCTGGGTATTTCCCGGGACATAGCGGCCTCCTCTCTCAGCCGGGCCGGATTCCGGCCGTCAGAACGTCGAGCTGTGCCGACAGGGCCAGATAGCGCCCGGCCAACGCCTGGTCCGTCTCGCTGAACTGCACGTCGCTGGGGGTGTGGACCACAACGGTGTAATCCTCCGTCCGCAGGGCAATCACGCTCTGCCCCGCGCCGCCGGTCATCTCCTCCTCTGTCCCCCAGCCCTTGGGGTAGGCGCTGACAGACCACAGCGCCCCATGACCTTCCCCCTCCCGCTCCAGGGTCTCCCGGTGGGTGATGCTCACACCCTCCACCCAGGAGGGGGCCTCCGCCAGGATGGGCCGGAGGACAAGCTGGTCCGCCCAGTCCGCCGGAAACTCCAGGACAAAGCTCAGCCCGCCGCCGCCGTACACCGCCCGGTCCCCCGACAGGGTCAGGGCGGGGGCGAAGGCCGCGTCGTACTCCTCCTGACTGCGGGCCTCGCGGATCTGACCCTTCTCATCGGTCCAGCGGTAGGAGTCAATGGACCAGTCTTCAAACAGGAGACCTCCGGCGGCAAACTGCGGCCTGCCCAGACGGTAAGCGCCGTCTTCAAGCACCACAGGATACTCCACCAGGAAGGGATTGCTCAGCGGGGCCTGTTCCGGCCAGAACCAGATTTCGGCCCGCAGCTGCCCCCTGTGGAAAGAGAAGGAGATGTGGTTCCCGCCCAGCAGGCGGCCCTCTTTGATGGGGGCCCCGGCCACCCAATTCTCGTCCAGGGTCAGCTGCTCTGAGCCCGTAGAGACGGTCAGGAGGCTGTTTTCCCCGTCGTACCAGGCCTCCAGCCCCAGGGGGGACAGCTCCGGCGCGGCGTACTCCAGGGTGTCCAGCTCAAAGAGGTACAGATGCTCCTGCCACCAGAAGCTGCTGCCCCGGTCCCAGGCCAGGGCCACCGCAGCCTCCTGCTGCCCGTCGCCGTCAAAGTCCCCCAGCCACAGGTCCGGGGCCTGACAGGCCCACAGGTCGGCGCTCCAGTCCAGGGGCAGGAACCTCCAGTTCTCCCCGGAGCGGAGAATCACCCCGTACAGGGCCTGGGCCGCGTTGGTGATGTAGGCGCCGGGGTCCTCAAACTTCAGCACCCCGTACAGGGCGGTGTCCGATGCTTCGTCCTCCCGCAGCAGCCACACCAGCTCCTCCCAGTTCTCCGAGGCGGCGGGATAGTCGTAAAAGTCCAGGGGCTGAGCGGGGAAATCGGCCCGGGTCATCTCAAACAGGGGCAGCTTGGCCGCCTCCGCCCCGCCTCCCTCGGGCTGCTCCAGGGCCGCCTCCAGGACCGAGGCCCCCTCCGCCGGGCCGGGAAGGGGGGCGGCGGGCGGGCTGGCCTCCGAACGGTCGGGAAGCTGAACCGGCGGGGTTTGGGCCTGCTGACAGGATACCAGGGAGCCGCACAGCAGGCAGGCGGCGGCGCACAGGGCTATCAGCCACAGGGGCGGACGCTTTTTATTTTTCTGAAACACGTTTCGGATACGCCCCTCCGCCGCCCGGGCCGAGCCGGACAGGGCGGTGGAAAAGGGGGAGACAGGCACAGATTGCTTCATAAACATTACTCCTTATTACTCCTTACGAAAACAGGCGGCTGATATTCTCCGGGGTCAGGTCGTACCAGACCGCCTCCGGCTTTTGGTCCTCCCGTGCGCTGGCGGCGTCATATTCCGCTTTTGTAACCGCGTTCCCGTCCGCCAGGTAAACCATGTCCTCCCAGCCGGCCCCGCCGGGCATGTGGCGGAGCAGCTCCCGCTCTGCGCACTGTGCACCCTCAAAGGACAGCTTCCCCACGCCGCCGTCCGCCGCGCCGCTGGAGAAGACAAAGGTCCCGTCCGTCTTCAGGACGTTGAAGCTCCGCAGGCCCCGCTCATAGCCGTACACCGTCCCGCTGTGCCAGTGGAGAATCTCGTAGGAGGTGATATTGGAGAGGTCCGCGCCCAGCTGTACCGCGGCCTCCAGGGCGCCGTCCCCGTCCAAATCCACCAGGGTGAAGCGGCTCTGACCCCGGTCCATGCCGCCGTATACCGTCCGGGTGAACTGCTCCAGGGTGGTCAAGCCCCGCTCGCTCAAGAAGGTGCTCTCCCCCAGCAGCACCGACTTCAGGTGCTCCTCCGGGGTCTTGCCCTGGTCCGCGGGATCGGACAGGGCGCAGACCTCCTCCCAGCTGCCCACAGCAAAGGCGTCCGCCCGCACGCTCTCCCCCGGCACCATGGTCAGATAGGCGGAAAAGTACTGGGGCGTCAGGCCGTCGCTCCGGGCCAGCAGGTACAGCCGCTGCTCCCCCTCCAGTCCGAAGGGCTCCAGCTTCATCAGGGACTGCACCGACCACAGCGCGGAGGTGTTCACGGCCTGATAGGGGTTGTGCCCGTCCCGGGTGAACTCCTCCAGCCAGGCGCGGACCTGGTAGTAGACTCCGATGGGCAGAGTGTCCGTTTCACTGGGATAGAAGAAATACCCGTTTTCCAGGGTCCACTGCACCGGACTGCCCGGATAGGGACCGAAGTCCTGATTTTCGGAGAACACATCCACCCCGCCGGGGGCGGTCAGGGCCAGACGGTGCTCCCAGTAGGCCTGATAGTCGGCGTGGGCCTGGGAGGTCTCGTCCAGCACATCCCCCTCCACCGGCCATTCCCAGCTCAGGCGCTCCCCGTCGAAGGAGACCACCCCCGCCTCGCCGAAGGAAAAGCCCTGGCTCATGCTGTTCAGGACGTACAGCACGCACTCCTTGTCCTGCCAGGTGAAGCACGTCACCTGGGGCATCCGCCCGGAACAGGACGCGGTGAACACCGGGGCCCTGGCCTCCCCGGTGGCCTGGTCGGTCACCCCCAGGGCGAACCGGAAGCGGGGATAGCCGTCATAGGCGGCGCAGGCGGCAATCTCCAGCCCGTCCAGCAGGAACTGCTCGTCCAGCACCGTGCGGGTGACGGAACCGCCCAGGGCGTCCAGCGCCTCCCGGGGCAGCAGGCTGTCCAGAATCTCCCTGTCCCCCTCGCGCCGGAGCAGATCCGCCGGCTCCCCGGCCGGTTCGGCGGGAAGGGAGGCGGCCGGGGCGGGCTGAGGTGCTCCCTCCTCCGGCTGGGCCGCCCGGGCCTGACAGGATACCAGAGAGCCGCACAGCAGGCAGGCGGCGGCGCACAGGGACATCAGCCACAGAGGCGGGCGCTTCTTGTTCTTCTGAAATACGTTGCGGATGCGGCCCTCCGCCGCCCGGGCCGAGCCGGACAGCGGGGTGGAAAACCAGGTTTTTGGAAATTTCATGACGCTTCTCCTTTCAATCGTTCCACGGCGGACAGAATGGTCCGCCCGTAAGCGGCGTGCTCCCCGGGGGGCAGGCGGCGCAGGGCCGCGTCGTCACAGGCCAGCTCGGTGTCCCGCTCCACCCATCGGCCCAGCAGCCACATGACGGGGTTGAACCAGTGCAGGGCGGCCACCCACAGGCTCAGGGCCTTGAAGGGGATGTCCCGGCGGCGGCAGTGAATCAGCTCGTGGAGCAGGGAATAGCGCAGCTCGTCCGGGTCCAGCTCCCGCCGGGGCAGCAGCAGCACGGGGCGCAGCACGCCGGCCAGCATGGGCACCTCCAGCCCCTGGCACACCGTCAGCCGGGGCAGGCGGGAGATTCCCAGCTGCCGGCCCAGGGCCCGGAAGACCGCCAGGGTTTCCGGGTCGCTGACCGTCTCGCTCCACCGCCGGACGTACCGGACAAACCGGATGTGGCACCACAGCTGATAGAGCAGCACAGCCGCCGCGCCCGCCAGCCAGGCCCCCGTCAGCAGCCGGGAGAGGGTCAGCGGGGAGGGTTCCGGCTCCGCCGGCGGCTGAGAAACCGCCGCGCCGGGGGAGTCCGGCACAGCCGGAGGCGCGGGCTGGGCCCCTCCCTGTCCGGGCGGCGCGGCGGGAGCGGCAGGGGCGGGCTCCGGGCGGTAAATCACCGCGTCGGAGGGGGCGGGCAGCCGGATGGGGGCCGCCCCCTGGACGGGAAGCGCAGGCAGAGGCAGGGGGGCGGCCAGCCGCAGGCACAGCAGCAGCCACCCCCAGCACCGCCACCGGGCGGCATAGCGGGAGCGGGTGAACCGGCTGGTCCCCCACAGCAGCAGGGCCGCCGCCGCGCCCCCCAGGGAGAGCGCCCCCAAATGGGTCAGGAAACCGGTCATGTTACTCCCTCCCGCCCAGCTCGTCCAGCAGCTCCCGCAGCTCCTCCAAATCCTGACGGGCCAGGCCGTCCCGGGCCAGGGCGGCCACAAAGTTCCGGGGAGAGCTGCCGTACAGGCGGGAGAGCACCTGCCGGCTGTCAAAGGCCAGGTAGTCCTCCCGGGAAATCAGCGGGGTGTACAGGTTGCTCTTGCCGCGCCGGGCCACGCTGAGATACCCCTTATCCGCCAAACGGGAGAGATAGGTGTTTACCGTGTTGGCCGCCCAGCCCCGGTGGGACAAGGCCTCCTCCAGCCGCACCCGGGGGGTATCGGGGCCCAGATCCCACAGGGCCTTCATCACTTCCAGCTCAGTGTCAGGCAGTCGCTTCATTGCGTGTACGCTCCTATCTACTTCAATTGTAGTTCTTGATTATATACTACATTTGAAGTAAATGAAATGCAAGTTACAATCCGGTTACAAATCGCGCGCCCGCCTGCGGACCGGACGGGCGTGCCTGATTTTGTGCGGAAACAGAGGGGATCTCAGCCATTTTATCCTGAAAACCTGCATTCGCCGCCGTTAACGGGCGCCTGGCCGCACCCGTTTCCGCCCTGCCGCGTTCCGCGCCCGGTCAATGCTGAGGACTTCCGGATATAACAAGGCCCCCCCTTTTCGACAACCCTGTCTGAAAAGGGGGGGCCATTCGCTTTGGCGGAGAGAGAGGGATTCGAACCCTCGAACGGGTATTAGCCGTTACACGATTTCCAATCGTGCGCCTTAGACCAGCTCAGCCATCTCTCCACAGAACGTCCTTTATTATAACATGTTTTTCCCAATAGTCAAGTCTTTTTTCGGCAGGCGCTAATATTAAAAATGACAAGGCCTAAATGCCGAAAAACCACTTGGCTTTCCATCTGTTTGTTATATCATCATCGCGGGTCAGCCTCTCGCACAGCAGCGCAATCTTGTTTTTTGCCATGGCACAGACCTCCTCAAAATGAAATATGCTCTAAGCTGCCCTCGCCTATCACCGGAAAATCAGTGAATTAGCAAGCTGCTTAGAGCATAAATCACCGGAGGCCTGCTTGAATACCTTAGTATTTCCTTCCCAAGAAAAGAAAGAACAACCGCGCCGGGTTACCTCACACGGTACATGTCCCGAGTCAAAGGCGGGCTGTCCAGGGCGGACCAGCCGAAGAGGAGGGCGCCGCGGCGCTGGCAGTGGAGGCAGCCGGACCACCAGCCGTCCGGGGTGCGGACATAGAGATCAGCGCTCCGGCTCTCCACATTGTCCAGCCAGAGCTCCTCAACCTGGACCTGGGCGACTCCGCTGTGATTCCGGATGCTGCTCTGGGCCCACTGGGTCAGGTCCTCCACCGTGCTGTCCTGGCGCTCCAGGGCCAGCAGAATGTCCTGGGGCAGTCCCCGGTCGAGCGGCCCCCCCAGGGCGAACAGGGCCAGGGCCAGAAAGACCGCCCAGCCGGCCAGGAAGCGGCCGAGCTTGTCAGGCTTCCACTCCGCCGCCGCCTTCACCCGGACCTGAGCGCCGCACTCGCCGAAGGCCAAAGGGGCCTCCCACAGCTGGCGGCCGCTGGCCAGCTCCACCAGGGTTTTGGCGTATTCCCGCCGCCGGCCGGCGTCCAGCCCGTTCAGCACCCGGCGGTCGCAGGCCAGCTCCAGATCCTGGCAGAAATAGTGATTGGCCAGCCAACAGATGGGGTTCCACCAGTGGAGGATCAGCGCGGCGCTGGTATAGGTCTTTATCCAGCTGTGCCACAGCTTGACATGGGCCAGCTCGTGCAGGAGGACCAGCTCCCGCCGCTCGGGGGGCAGCTCCCGCTGAAGGCAGACCACGTATTTGCCTGAGGCGGTCCAGTCGCGGTCGATGCCGCCCCGGTAAAGGAAGCTGGTGTCCAGGCCGTCGCACAGGCGGATCTGTACCGAGCAGTCCCGGAGGGCCTCCAGAATATCCGGCTGGTTCCCCTCCCAGGCAAGGGGCTCCCCCTGGCGGACGGCCCGCTTCACCGCCCGCTCCCCCCGGTTCAGATAAATGAGCACCGCAATCAGCCCCGCCCAGAACACCAGAGCCAGAATCAGGGCCGCGGTCTGGCTGACCTCCACCCGAAAAACCGCCCCTCCGGGCAGAGCCAGGCAGTATCCGCCCGGCCCCATCCAGTCCCCCAGAAAATAATTGGGGACGGCGTTGGACGCCATGGTCCTGGGGGTTATCAGGTCCCGGAAGGTGACGGGCACAAGGCGGATCCAGCTGAAGATGGTATACCAGTTCCAGAGATAGGCCGAGCACCAGCCCAGGGACCACAAAACCACCCGCTGCTGAGGGGTGAGCAGCCGTTTCAGCACCGGCCGCAGGACCATCAGGGCGGCAAAGTACAGCCCCATGGCCAGCCCCAGGTTCACCATAAGGGCGGCTGTCAGAATCAGAAATTCTGCAACATGCTCCATAGCCTACTCCTCTCCCATGCTGCGGTCAATCAGCGCCTTCAGCTCCAGCGCCTCCTGCTCCGTCAGCCTCCGGCTGCTCAAAAAGGCGGTGAGGAAGGGGGCCGCGCCCCCCGCCCGCCGGGCCAGCTCCTCCCCCTGCTCCCGGACAATCTGGTCCCGGGTCAGCAGAGGCGTGACGGTGGCGTCCTGATTTTGGGCGGCCCCCTTTTGGCACAGCCTGCGCAGGACGGTGTAGACGGTGCTCTTGCTCCAGCCCAGCTTTTCCCGGCACAGGGCCGCCAGCCGGGTGGAGTTCACCGGCCCCGTCTCCCACAGCACCTCCATCAGACGGAATTCCCCGTCGAACAGCTTTTCCATGTCCAAAGACTCCTCTCCATCTGGTTTATCGCGATAGACCTTTCAAGGTAAGTTTATCACGATAAACCTCCTGTGTCAAGACCCGGTCCGCCTTGTTCTCCCGGAAAACCCGGCTCATTTTCCGGAAACAGACGCCGCCAAGAAAATACAACTTTCATAAAAAGTTTACACTGCCATTCCTTGTTTTTGACAAGTGAATGTGGTATGATATGGCACAGTGTCACAGTCTACCCCAAAAAGCTGTTTTGTTTTGAAACGGAAAGGCAGGAGGTAAGCTCCTTTGAAACCTGATAAGGGAAACAACGGAAACAAGAAAAATATTGTGGGCCTGGTCAGCATGATCTGCTGGGCGCTGCTGCTGACCATGCTGTTCCGCAGCTGCGCCAACTCCTACGAGAACGCCAACGTCATTCAGGTCCCCTTCACCGACTTTGTCCAGGCCGTGATGGACGGCAAGGTGGAGACGGTCAACATCGAGAACAACCAGTACACCTTCACCCTGAAGGAGGGGGCCGAGCTGGAGCTGCCCGAGCGGGAGCCGGACAGCACCCAGGAGCTGCTCAACTCCCTGCTGCCCGCGGGGCGGCAGCAGCCGGAGGCCGACACCTATGTGGCCATTCCTCTGGCCAACGTCCGGTACGACGATATGGTCCCCCTGCTGATAGAGCACGGCGTGAGGGGCTACACCAACCCGACGGACAGCTCGGCCTATATCCTGTCCCTGGTGCTGTCCTACGTGCTGCCCCTGGTGGTGATGGTGGGCCTGATGATGTTCCTGTTCCGGGGCGTGGGCGGCAAGGGCGGCATCGGCGGCCTGGGCGGCGTGGGCAAGGCCAACGCCAAGGTGTATGTGGAGAAAAAGACCGGCGTCACCTTTTTGGACGTGGCCGGCCAGGACGAGGCCAAGGAGTCCCTCCAGGAGATCATTGATATCCTCCACAACCCCCAGAAGTACACCGAAATCGGCGCCAAGCTGCCCAAGGGCGCTCTGCTGGTGGGCCCTCCGGGCACCGGCAAGACCCTGCTGGCCAAGGCTGTGGCCGGCGAGGCGGGGGTGCCCTTCTTCTCCATCAGCGGCTCGGACTTTGTGGAGATGTTCGTGGGCGTGGGCGCGTCCCGTGTCCGCGACCTGTTCAAAGAGGCCAGCAAGATGGCCCCCTGCATCATCTTCATCGACGAGATCGACACCATCGGCAAGTCCCGGGACAACCGCATGGGGGGCAACGACGAGCGGGAGCAGACCCTGAACCAGCTGCTGGCCGAGCTGGACGGCTTTGACCCGGGCAAGGGCGTCATCGTCCTGGGGGCCACCAACCGCCCCGAGGTGCTGGACAAGGCCCTGCTGCGCCCCGGCCGCTTCGACCGGCGCATCACCATCGACCGGCCCAACCTGGCCGGCCGTCTGGCCACCCTCCAGGTACACACCAGGAAAATCAAGCTGGCCGAGGACGTGGACCTGAAAAAAATCGCCCTGGCCACTGCGGGCACCGTGGGCGCGGACCTGGCCAATCTGGTCAACGAGGCCGCCCTCCGGGCGGTGCGCAAGGGCCGCCAGCTGGTGACGCAGGAGGACCTGCTGGCCTCCTTTGAGTTCGTCATCGCCGGCAGCGAGAAGAAAAATTCCGTGCTCACCGAGTTTGAGAAAAAGCTGGTGGCCTATCACGAGGTGGGCCACGCCATGGTGGCCTACAAGCAGAAGAACGCCGAGCCGGTGCAGAAAATCACCATCGTCCCCCATACGGAGGGATCCCTGGGCTATACCCTGCTGATGCCTGAGGAGGACAAGACCAACCTGCGCACCAAGGAGGAGCTGATGGCGAAAATCACCGTCTCCATGGGCGGCCGGGCCGCCGAGGAGGTGGTGATGGGCACCATGACCAACGGGGCTTCCCAGGACATTCAGGAGGCCACCAACATCGCCCGGAATATGGTGGCCATGTTCGGCATGAGCGAGGAGTTCGGCATGATGGCCCTGGGTTCCCTGCGCAACCAGTATCTGGATGGGGGCTACGGTCTGGACTGTGCCCAGGACACCGCCGCGGTGATGGACCGGGAGGTCAAGGCCATTCTGGACCAGTGCTACCGCAGCGCGGTGGAGCTGATCCGGGAGAACCTGGAGGATATGCACAAGGTGGTGGCCTACCTGCTGGACAAGGAGACCATCACCGGCGGCGAGATGGTGGCCATTATCGAGGGCCGGGATCCCGCTCTGGTGGAGGACGCCTACGCCTCCACCCGGGGCAAGCGGAGCCTGACCGGGGACATCGAGCCCCCCGCCCGGAGCATCCATATCGTCAGCGAGCCGGTGGCGCCCGCCCCCCAGGAGGGGCAGGAGGAGGCCTCCGGACAGGCGGAGCAGCCGGACATCCCGGAGATGCCCACCGCCGGCGGCGGACCGGAGCAGTCCGGGGCGCCGGAGGAGCCTGAGAATAAGCTATAAAGCAAGGATCATCCTGTAATTATATCCGGTCACTTCGTGGTAATAGTACGGCCGATTCTCCCGCGCCTGTGTCGCAT
>JAAWHL010000022.1 GCA_022795855.1 Lawsonibacter sp. | reverse complement strand
AACCAGTTCCGGGACTCGTAGTCGCCGAAATTGACGTTGGACATCAGCCGCTGAATCCATGGGGCTTCCACTACCCAGGTCTCGTCGTAGCGCTGGACGCTCACCTCGCCGGAGGAGTCAATCTCCGGCGGGCGCTCCACGTAGGTGGGCTCGTACACCGCCACGGGGGGCAGCTGCTGAAGCTCCCGGGCCGCCCGGAGCACCAGCTCCCGGGTGCCCCGGTGGGCGGCGGCGGAGATTTCAAACAGCTCCAGCCCCAGGCCCTCCACGTGCTCCCGCAGCCGCTCCAGCAGGGCCGGGTCGGCCATGGCGTCCACCTTATTGGCCGCTACCAGCATTTTCCGGGAGGCCAGCTCCGGCGAGTAGCGCTGAAGCTCCGCATTGATGGCCCGGAAATCCTCCACGGGGTCCCGCCCCTCGCTGCCCGACACGTCCACCACGTGGATGAGCAGGCGGCAGCGGTCGATATGCCGCAGGAAGTCGTGGCCCAGTCCGGCCCCTTCCGCCGCGCCCTCGATAATCCCCGGGATGTCCGCCAGCACAAAGGAGACCCCCTCCTCCACGTATACCACCCCCAGGTTGGGGAAGAGTGTGGTGAAGTGGTAGTTGGCAATCTTGGGCCGGGCCCGGCTGACCACGCTGAGCAGTGTGGATTTGCCCACGTTGGGAAAGCCCACCAGGCCCACGTCCGCCAGCAGCTTCAGCTCCAGCACCACCTCCCGGGTCTCCCCCGGCAGGCCCGCCTTGGCAAACCGGGGCACCTGGCGGGTGGGCGTGGCAAAGTGCTGGTTCCCCCAGCCTCCCCGGCCCCCCCGGCACAGCACAAAGGGCCGCTCGTCCGCCATGTCGTGGATGATTTCCCCCGTGGCCGCGTCCCGGATTACCGTCCCCCGGGGCACCCGCAGGATCAGGTCCTCCCCATCCCGGCCCGTGCAGCGCTTCCCCGCCCCGTCCGCGCCGTTGGCCGCCGCGTATTTGCGCTTGTACCGGAAATCCATCAGCGTGGACATGTGGCTGTCCGTCTCCACCACCACGTTCCCGCCCCGGCCGCCGTCTCCGCCGTCCGGCCCGCCCGCCGCTACATACTTCTCCCGGTGAAAGGATACCACGCCCCGGCCGCCGTCTCCCGACCGGACCGTAATCTTTGCTGTGTCTACAAAAGGTGCTGCCATACCTAGGCCTCCTCTGTGGGTTTGTTGTTCCTTCTTTTTTTGAACAAGAAAAGAAGCAAAAGAAAACTTCCGGCGCAAAACCCCGTTTTGCTTTTGGGCCTTGTTTGAAAAATGGAAATATGACCAAATGCGGAGAATTTTGCCGCCCGCCGGGGTCGATTTTTCGCAGGAATACTGGATGTCCTTCAAGAAAAATCGGGGAAGCATGGCGGCCAAAACCCCGCCGGCTGGGCGTATGGACACTTTCCATGCAGGCCCCAGCACTCTGCCAAGTCAGGAATTGTAAATTGAATTTCGAGCAGGATTTTTGCAGGGCAGGGCGAAGGGCAGCGGTGGGCTGACGCCCGCCAAGGACGGCAGCAAAGCCGCGCGCAACCCCAGCCAAAAGGCAAGCTATTTCCCGGCTTGGCGGATTGCCGGGCCCTCGTTGAACATGGGAGTGCGGCTATCTCTCCACAGTCAGGCACACCTGGGAAATCAGGCCGTCGGGAAACTCCCCGGTCAGGTCGGGCTCGTACTGCAATTCTGTCAGCATTTCCAGCGTTTCCAAGTCAAAATCCGACACTTTCCCCCGGTAATGGCGGGGGCGCGTTCCGCCTCCCTCCCCCACCCACAGGGACCACAGCTCCGCCTCCTCCCCGGAAGAGAGGTTTTTCCGGAGATAGGACAGCAGGCCGGCCAGGCTGGACTGGCTCCGGTCCAGATCCAGCTCATAGGCAAAGGGCTTTCTCTCCAGGCCCAAGGCGTCCTCCGCGTCCCGGTAATAGACGTGGGGAAGCACACGGAAACCGCCGGGGCCGGCCATCTCCTCCGGCTCCTCCAGGGGCAGGGGCCGGTCCGCGGCAATCAGGGATACATGGCTCATAATCTCCTCCTAACCCACATAATCTCCTTCTAACCCAGGTCCCGCTCCTGTCCGGCCCGCCGGGCCCAGCAGTCCGGGTCCAGCGGCAGCAGCCAGGGCAGGCGGCAGGGGCTGTCCCGCCGCTTTTCCAGGTCCTGCCGGATGCGCCGCCGCAGGAGGATAACCTCCCGGGGGACCTTTGCACGGACGGCCCAGCGCTCGTACCCCGCCTGATAACAGTCGTTCAGCTCATTCCAGTCCCGGAACACGGTCTGGATGGTCTTCCCCACGGCACAGGACCGCTCCGCCATCTCCTCCCGGCTCAGCCAGCCGGCGGTGTAGGCCAGCCCCAGCAGCTGGGTGGAGCGGCACAGCTGCCACGCCCGCTCCGCCTGGTCCCGGCAGCCCGCAAAGCCCGCTCCGGCGCTCATATACGCCACCGCATCCAGCAGCTCCCGGAGGTTTTTGACGCCCCAGGACTGTTTCAGGCTCTCCCGGGTCATCTGCCGGCTCTCCTCGTCTCTGGGCCGGCCGCCCAGCAGCAGCGGGCCGCCGGGCCGGTAGTACCCGAGAAAACGGCGGTACAGCCATTTGCGCCGCCCCTGCCGCTCCATGGTGCTGTAGTAGACGGCAAAATTGGCGTAGGTGCCCAAAATCCACCGCTCCAGGTCGTTTTTCGGCATGGCGGCCCGGCAGTCCCGCCTTTTGAGCAGCCCGTCCAGTGCCATGCACAGGGCAATCCCCAGAAGCACCCCCGCAGCCGCAGCCGCCCCGGTACACCGCGCCCGGATTCCCTTCTCGTTCGGGGGCTCCGCGCCGAAGTCCCCCTCCGCGTCCAGCCACCCCAAGCGCCAGGTCAGCCAATCCGCCGCCTCCGCGTCCGCCTGGGCCGCCTCGTCCGGCCAGGGACGCAGCGTCCCCACCGGGTAGGTCACCAGCACGTGGTGCTCCTTGGCGTAGTAGTCCTCGCCCGGAATCAGCTCCGAGGTTTTGGCCGGGATATTATACCGGATGGCCATCACCGTGCCGTCGTTCAGGGTCACCGCGGCGTAGTACGCCCCGCCCAGAAAGCCGCCGGCGTGGCTGTCTCCTCCGCCGCCCAGACGCCGGGTTTCCAGCACCTGAAGGGCAAACCGCTCCCCCTCCTTCATCTCCGCCGCCTCGGTCACCGCCGGAACGCCGCCGTCCCAAGGGCTGCCGACGCTGCCGGGGGAGGTGTCCAAATCCAGCTCCTCCAGCTCCGCCTGATAGACCGCAGGGGCAACCACCTCCCGCCCGATATATACGCTGGGTATTATTACCAGGAATACCGCAAGAAATGTAATCACCCACTGCCGTATGCTCGTGTTCCCGGGCGGAAATAAAAGGCTCAAAAACCGCAAGCCGCTCCCCCCTCTGCGCATCCCCGGAGGCGCTCCCCTCCGGCAGCATTCCGCGGTTTACCGCAGATTCCGCAAGCCCCGCCGGCGCTTCTAGCGCCGCTCCCGCACGTTGGAAAGGCCCAGCAGGTAGTCCACGCTGACGCCAAAAAAATTCGCAATCGCAGTCAGGCCCCGAATATCCGGATAGCGCTGCTGCAGTTCATAACACTGGTAGGCCCGGTAGCCGATTCCCAGCTCGGCCGCCATTTCCTTCTGCGTCAGGCCGCGCTCTTTCCGCAGCAATCGCAAGCGTTCATGAAATTTTATCATATCTCCTCAACGCCCCTTGACATGCGCAAAATGTAGATGTATAATAACTGCGTTTACAACACGCGCGTAAATTGTAGGAGTGATTCACATGCAGGAAACACCAACCGGGATGCGCTGGAACAGCGATGAACTCCACACCGCTGTCGCCCGGCTCTGCAAAACCATGCCCGGATATGAGGACGCCCTGAAAAAAAGCGCGGCAGCGGCCGCACAGCTCCAGGAGCTGGTGGGCTTCGACCTGAGCGACCAGCTGATTGACCAGCTGACCTATACCGCCACCTACGAGGCCCACGCCTACTACCTTCTCGGGCTGAGCCAGCGGCAGGAGCCCGCCCGGGAACCGGAGCTTTGACCCTTCCGCTTCTGCACCGTCAAAAGCAAAGCGGGGCGGGCGAAACCGCCCGCCCCGTCATCTCAAATCCTCCGGCGTAAGCCGCATGTCCCTCAGAAGCTGCCCGTCCGGCTCTTCCGGTCTCCCTGCTTTCAGCGCCTTTCCGGCGGCCTGGCCGCCCGACGGAGAAAAACGGCGCATTCCCTGTCCGCCATTCCTGGGCGGCAGCGCCCTTCCTGGTCCAAGATAATCAGATTATACCATAAATACTCCGGGTTGTCAAAATTTCCATTTGACGGCCCGGATAAAATTTATCCCCGCAGGGGCCGGCAGGGGCATGGCTCTGCCGCCCCGCCGGCCCCTGTATTTTCCCGGTTCCAGCCCAAAGCAAAGGGAAGCCTGACGCTCTTTTTGATCCCTTTCCTCTGGCACATCCAGCCGCTCAGACCTCAATCTGTTCCATCAGGAAGGCCTCGACGATATCGCCTTCCTTGATATCCTGGAACTTTTCAAAGGTAATGCCGCACTCGTAGCCGGAGGCGACCTCCTTGACGCTGTCCTTGAAGCGCTGAAGGGAGGCGATTGCCCCGTCGTAGATGACGATATTATCCCGCAGCAGGCGCATCTGCGCACCGCGCTGCATTTTGCCGTCCAGGACGTAGCAGCCGGCCACCATGCCCACGCCGGTAATACGGAAGACGTTCCGGACCTCGGCGCGGCCCAGGTCTACCTCCCGGAACTTGGGGGCGAGCATCCCCTTCATGGCGGACTCGATTTCGTTGATGGCGTCATAGATGACCCGGTACATCCGCATATCCACATTGGAGCGGGCGGCGCTCTCCTTGGCGTTGCCGTCGGGGCGGACGTTGAAGCCCACGATGATGGCGCCGGAGGTAGAGGCCAGCATCACATCGCTCTCGCTGATGGCGCCCACCGCGCAGTGGATGACCCGGACCCGGACCTCCTCGTTGCTCAGCTTCTCCAGGGAGGCCTTCACCGCCTCGGCGGAACCCTGGACGTCGGCCTTGACGATAACGTTCAGGTTCTTCATCTCGCCGGCCTGAATCTGGCTGAACAGGTCTTCCAGGGTGACCTTGCCCACGGTGGAGTTCACAGCCATCTTGCTCTCGTGCTTGCGCTGGTCCACCAGCTCGCGGGCCATACGCTCGTCGGCCACGGCGTGGAAGTCGTCGCCCGCGCCGGGCACCTCGCCCATACCGATAATCTCCACGGGGACGGAGGGCCCGGCCTCCTCCACCCGCTGGCCCTGGGCGTTGGTCATGGCGCGCACCCGGCCCACTGCGGTGCCGGCGATAATCACGTCGCCCTGGCGCAGGGTGCCCTTCTGGACCAGCAGGGTGGCCACCGGCCCGCGCCCCTTGTCCAGCCGGGCCTCAATCACCGCGCCGTGGGCGGATCGGTTGGGATTGGCCTTCAGCTCCCGCATTTCGGCGGTCAGGGTGACCATCTCCAGCAGGTTGTCAATTCCCATGCCCGTTTTGGCCGAGATGGGGCAGATGATGGTCTCGCCGCCCCACTCCTCGGGCACCAGCTCGTACTCGGTGAGCTGCTGCATAATCCGGTCGGGGTTGGCGGTGGGCTTATCCATCTTGTTGATGGCCACAATCACGGGAATCTCCGCCGCCTTGGCGTGGTTGATGGACTCCACGGTCTGGGGCATGATGCCGTCGTCGGCGGCCACCACCAGGATGGCCACGTCGGTAATCATGGCGCCCCGGGCGCGCATGGCGGTGAACGCCTCGTGTCCCGGCGTGTCCAGGAAGGTAATGGGCTTGCCGTTCACCTCCACCTGATAGGCGCCGATATGCTGGGTGATGCCGCCGGCCTCGCCGGACACCACATTGGCGTGGCGGATGTAGTCCAGCAGCGAGGTCTTGCCGTGGTCCACGTGGCCCATGACCACCACCACCGGGGCCCGGGGGCGCAGATCCTCGTCCTTGTCCTCCGATACGTCAATCAGCTTCTCCTCGATGGTGACGATGACCTCCTTCTCCACCCGGCAGCCCATCTCCTCGGCGATGATGGCGGCGGTGTCAAAGTCAATCAAATCGGACAGAGAGGCCATCACGCCGTTTTTAATCAGGCATTTGACCACCTCGGCCCCCGTCTTCTTCATGCGGCTGGCCAGCTCGCCCACCCCGATTTCGTCGGGAATCAGGACCTTGACCGGGGCCTTCTTGGCAATCTCCAGCTGGAGACGGCGCATCCGGTCCTGCTCCTCCTGGCGGCGCTTGCTGCCAAAGCCGGTCCCCTGCCGGCCGCCCCGCTGGCGCTGGGCGTTCCGGCCCTGGAATTTCTGCTTGCCGCCCCGCTCCTGCTGGCGCTGGTCGGTAAAGGACTCCAGGCGCTCGTCGTACTTCTCCAGGTTGACCGCGCCGCCCTTGCGGGTATCCACCACCTTTTTGGCGGGAACCCGGCTGGCCGGACGGGCCCCCGGCGCGGGCGCGGCGGCGGACGGCTGCTTCTGACCGCCGGACGCGGCATTCTGGGGGGCCGGCTGGGGCTGCTGCTTCGCGCTCCCCTGCGCCTGGGGGGCCGCCTTCGGCCCCCTCTCCGCCCGGGGGGCGGGCGCGGGGGCGGCGGGCTTGGGCTCGTGGTATACCTCGGCAAAGACCGACTCGATGGAGGCAATCTGGTTGTGCTGGGTCAGGTAGTCGAACACCACGGCCAGCTCCCGGTCGGTCAGCACCTGCATATGGTTCTTGGGGGTCTGGCTGTATTTGGTCAGAATCTCGGCAATCTCCTTGGAGCTGCGCTTGAAATCCTTGGCCACCTCGTGTACGCGGTATTTATTTATCATGGAAGAGCCACCTCGTTTCTTAGGGTTTCGGTCCCAGCGGCCGGCGGCCGGGGGCCAGGGGCTTCGCGGTCAGCTTTTTGCCGCCCGGCCCGGTTCTGGTTGGGGTGCGGGGGCCGGATCCCCTCCGGCCGGACGGGGAGACCGCCGGGCCGGACCGGCCTGCGCCGGCGCAGGGGCGCTCCGCCCCCTTGGAGGGGCGCGCGCCCTGGGCCGCCCGTTCTCCGGGCGGCCGGGGGCTCTCCTTTGCGGGAGCAGCCCAGGGCTTCTTTTTTCCCTTTTGCAGGTTCTTCTCGTGGCGGCGCTTCTCCCGCTGGCGCTCCAGCGCCCGGTCGGCCCGCTCCTGAAGCTGCGCGGCCGCGGGACCGCAGCGCTCCGGGTCCAGCCGGGCCAGCTGCCGCCCCGCCGCCGCCGCCAGACCGAAGTCCGTCACGGCCAGCAGCGCGCAGCTCTTTCTGCCCAGGAGGCGCCCCACCTCCTCCTTGGTGTGGGGCAGGGTCAGCCAGAGCACTTTACCCGCCTGCCCGAAATGCGCCGCCCGGCGGAAGGTGTTGGGGGCGGCGTCAGAGGCTACCAGCAGCAGACGGGCCTTCCCGGACCGGCAGGCCGCGCCCACCGGCTCCTCCCCCGCCTCCAGCCGCCCGGCCTTCCTGGCCAGGCCCAGCAGACGCAGTACGGCATCATTCATCAGGCGGCGCCTCCTTCATCTGCTCCTCCAAAGCCTCGTATACCTCCGGGGGAAGGGCCGCCCCAAAGGCCCGCTCCAGCGCCCGGGTCTTCCGCGCCCGCTTCAGGCACTCCGCCTGGGGACACACATAGGCCCCCCGGCCGGGCTTTTTCCCCCGGAAATCCAGGCTGACCTCCCCCTCCGGAGCGCGGACCACCCGAATCAGCTCCTTTTTGGGCTTCATCTCCCGGCAGCCCACGCACTGGCGCATGGGTGTTTTTTTGGGCATAACGCTCCCCTCCTTTTGAGGCAATGGGCTTTTATTTCTGTCCTGCGCCTCCGTCCGGCAGGCGCAGCCTGCCGCTCCTACCGGGCCTCCCGGGGCGCGGCCTCCTCCCCGGAGGCCTCCGGCGCGGGCTCCTCCTCTGCGGCGGCTTCCTCCTCAGGCGCCCCCTCCGCAAGGTCCTCCGGCCCCTCTTCGGGCTCCTCCTCCGCCGGCGCGGGGGGCTCCGGCGGGGCGGAGGCGGGCTTGATATCAATCTTGAATCCGGTCAGCTTGGCCGCCAGGCGGGCGTTCTGCCCCTCCTTGCCGATGGCCAGGGACAGCTGGTCGTCGGGCACCACCACCCGGCAGCTCTTCCCCTCCTCCAGCGGCTCCACGCTGATGACGTCGGCGGGCGACAGGGCGGCGGCAATGTACTCGGCGGGGTCGTCGGAATATTTGATGATGTCCATCTTCTCGCCCTTCAGCTCGTCCACGATGCTGTTCACCCGGGACCCCCGGGGCCCCACGCAGGCCCCGATGGGATCCACGTTGGGGTCGGCCGACCAGACCGCCAGCTTGGTGCGGCTGCCCGCCTCCCGGGCGATGGAGCGCACCTCCACCGTGCCGTCGTAAATTTCAGGCACCTCCAGCTCGAACAGCCGCTTGACCAGGCCGGGGTGGGTGCGGGAAATCAGCACCTGGGGGCCCTTGGCCGCCCGGCGGACCTCCACCACGTATACCTTCAGGCGCTGGCCCTCCCGGTAGGTCTCCCCCTTCACCTGCTCGTTGGTGCCCAGATAGGCGTCGGTGTTCTCCGACCCTGAGCCGATGCGCAGGGCCACCGCCCCGTTCCGGGGGTCGATGCGGGTGACCGTTCCGGTGAGAATCTCGTGCTCCTTGGAGGTGAACTCCTCAAAAATCATCCCCTGCTCCGCCTCGCGGATGCCCTGGATGATAACCTGCCGGGCGGTCTGGGCGGCGATGCGGCCGAAATTCTTCGGCTTGACCTCCAGGCGCACCACGTCCCCCAGCTCGGCCCGGGGCAGAGAGGCCCGGGCCTCCTCCAGGCTGATTTCCATGCCCGGATTGTCCACCTCTTCCACCACGTCCTTGCGCAGGAACATGCGCACCACGCCGGCCTGCTCGTCCGCCTCCACCGTCAGATTGTCCCCCACGCCCTCGTGGTCCCGGCGGTAGGCCGAAATCAGCGCCTGGGTAATTTTTTCCAGCATATAGCCCTTCTTGATTCCCTTTTCCGCCTCAATCTGGGCAATGGCGGCAAAGAATTCCTTGCTGTCCAGCTCGGTGCTGTTCACTTTCTTCGTTGTTCTCTTAGCCACTGTATTTTCCTCCTAGGGCCGCGGCAGCCGGCCCGTTTTTCGTTCCAAACGTCCGAAATTCAGAAGCTGGGGTGAAGACGCGTCAGCGCGACCTCCTGCTTTTCAAACACGGCGGGCCCGCCCTCGGTCTCCAGTGTGACCGTCCCTTCCTCCCAGGCGGCCAGGCGGCCGGTGAAGTCCTTGCGCCCCTCCCGGGGACGGTACAGCCGCACCTCCACCTCCGCGCCCAGAAACCGCCGGAAGTGCTCCGGCTTCTTCAGCACCCGGTCCGCCCCCGCGGAGGAGACCTCCAGCACATAGCTGCCCTCAATGGGGTCGGCCTCGTCCAGCGCGTCGGACAGCGGGCGGGACACCGCCTCGCAGTCGTCAATGGACACGCCCGCCTCCTTGTCAATGTAGACCCGGAGAAACCAGGTCCCCGCCTCCTTTACATACTCCACATCCCACAGACTGCACCCCGCCGCCTCCGCAAAGGGCCGGGCCAGCCGGGATACCGCGTCGGTCACTTTCGCCATCTGTATCCTCCCGTCCGGGCGCAGAGGCGCCCGCCTTTTCTCCGCCGGGCGCGGCCGGATGGGCCGCCGCCGCCCGCTGTCAATCAAAAAGAGCGGGGCCGAAACCCCACTCTATCCAATCCTTACCTTATTTCTTGTATTACTATACCATACTTACCCGTCGATTGCAAGAGGTTTGCGGGGATATTTTCCCCAAAAATTCTCCGCCGCCCGGCCCCGCCTCCGTCTCTTTCCTCCAGAACCGCAAAAAAATACCGCCCTCCGCGATTGACAAATGGCCGGCATATACTATAATAGAAAACGCCGCAGCGTAAAATAATATTTCCAGTTGGGAAACGGAGGACCTGGAAATGAACCTTGAATTAAGCAGAAAGCAGTTCCGGCGCCTGCTGGACCTGGTGTATATCGGAAACTGGATTCTTAATTCCACCCGCGGCGAGGACCGCTTCGCCGACTATGACGAGGTGGAGAGCCTGGTCTTCGGCCGGGCTATGCTGGAGGGTATGCCCGCATTGGCCGAAATCTTCCGGGGGGAAATCGTGCCCTCCCAGGCCTTCGCCGAGGGCGGCATCCACGAGGCCATCGCCGAGTATGAAAACAACGTCTTTTTTGATATCCTCGCCGAGGATCTGGCCCGGCGGGATATGGACGACGTACCCATCGACGAGAGCAACTACGCCGAGCTCAACAGCCGTATCGAGGCCTATATCTCCGAATTTGAGGAACACGGCACCGACAATATCCTGGTGGACAGCGACTCCATTTAGCGCACGGAAAGCAGAAGCTGTACCATGAGCCCAAGTATGCCGATTTGCAGGGGAAAATTGTCGTTGGCAGGGCAAAAAATCCCAGGAATACTTTGTGTGCTTCAAGATTTTTGAACGGCGCCAAGGGCAATTTTGGCCGGAAAGATGCGTGCTGAGGCGATTGGTACAGCTTCTCAGTCTGTGCGCTTCCGCTTGACTTTCTGTCCGGCCCCTGATATACTGACCTTGTTTCCAGGCGGCGTGGCCCGCCGGAGCGATTCTCTCCCCTTGCGGGGAACCAAAAACAGCGGAGGGCGGCCGGGCCAGCGCCGTTCTCCGAATCGGAAAGGGATGGGAAGATGCGCACTGCTTCCTGCAAGTAAAACCGAAACTGAGTGCAGCGCCGCCGCTGAAAGGGGGGGTTACTGCGCTCATTGCAGGAAAGCATCCGCGCTTCTTCTCCCCCCATAACAGATGTTCCGCCCTGATTTCAGGGCGGAATGTTGTGCCGTCAGGAGCCGCAGGAATGAACTTTCCTGCGGCTCTTATTGTTTTCTGCGGGCCCGCATGGCCTAAATACGAGGAGGTGTTTTGAAATGTCAATGATCCAAGCGAAACATCTGACTTTCTCCTATCCCGGAGGAGACCCTATTTTTGAGGACGTCAGCTTTCAGGTGGACACCGGCTGGAGGCTGGGCTTTACCGGCCGGAACGGCCGTGGAAAAACCACCTTTCTCCAGCTTTTGATGGGACAATACGAGTACGCCGGGACCATCACCGCCAGCGTGGAGTTTGACTATTTTCCCTACCGGGTCCCCGACCCGTCCCGGCCTGTGGCGGAGGTCCTGAGCCGGCTGTGCCCTTCGGCCCCGGAGTGGGAGCTGGTCCGGGAGCTGTCCGCCCTGGAGGTGGGCCGGGAGACGCTGGAGCGCCCCTTTGAGACCCTGTCCCACGGAGAGCAGACCAAGTCTCTGCTGGCCGCCCTGTTTTTGAACGAGGGGCGCTTTCCCCTGATTGACGAGCCCACCAACCACCTGGACGCCCGGGGGCGGGCTCTGGTCTCGGATTACCTGAGCCGGAAACGCGGCTTTATTCTGGTATCCCACGACCGCCGGTTTCTGGACGGCTGTGTGGACCACATCCTCTCTCTGAACCGGGCGGATATCCAGGTGCGCAGCGGTTCCTTCTCCTCCTGGCTGGAGGAGTTCCAGTGCCGTCAGCAGTCCGAGCTGGAGCAGGATCAGCAGCTGCGCCTGGATATCAAGCGCCTGCACCAGTCGGCCCGGCGGGCGGAGAGCTGGTCCAACCGGGTGGAGGCCTCAAAAATCGGGGCCTACGACAAGGGCTTTGTGGGGCACAAGTCTGCCAAGATGATGAAGCGGGCCAAATCAATTGAGGCCCGGCGGCAGGAGGCCGCCGGCCGGAAGGCGGAGCTTTTGAAAAATCTGGAGCGGGCCGAGCCCCTGAAGCTCTCCCCGCTGGAGCACCACGCCCCCGTCCTGGCCGAATTTTCCGACGCGGTGGTTTGGTACGGGGATGCGCCCGCCTGCCGCCCCGCCACCTTCCAGGTGCGCAGAGGAGAACGGGTCATTCTGGAGGGAAAAAACGGCAGCGGAAAGAGCAGCCTGCTCAAGGCGCTGATGGGACAGCCCCTGCGGCATACGGGAACCATTGAGACGGCACCCGGGCTGATTATCTCCTACGCGCCCCAGGATACCGGTCATCTCCGGGGCGGACTGCGGGCGTTTGCCCGGGAGCAGGAAATTGACGAGAGCCTGTTCAAAACCATTCTGCGGAAAATGGGCTTTGAACGGGCCCTGTTCGACCAGGACATGGCGGATTTCTCCCAGGGGCAGAAGAAAAAGGTGGTCCTGGCCGCCAGCCTGTGCTGTCCGGCCCATCTGTATGTATGGGATGAGCCGCTGAACTATATTGACCTCTACTCCCGGATGCAGATTGAGGCGCTTTTGAGGGAGTTCTCCCCCTCCATGCTCCTGGTGGAGCACGACCGGGCCTTCCTGGAGGCGGTAGGCACCCAGTGGGTGAAACTGTAATGGGATGCGGAGCACCGCTTGCCGGCCCGGGCCTTCTGCCTCCCAAATGGTTCCGGCGGGACCCGCCGGAACCCAAAAAGAAAGACGCCCGTAAGGCGTCTTTCTTTTTGGAGCTAGTGGTGGGAATCGAACCCACAACCCCATCATTACGAGTGATGTGCTCTGCCATTGAGCCACACTAGCGCGGAAAGCGGAAACAGACTGACTGCGGACTCCATTATAACTGGAAACGAAACCTGCGTCAATAGAAAATTTCACAGAATTCTCGCGGCGGGGGGCGGCCCCTCCGGACGGGCCGGAGGGGCCGGGGCTCACTTTTTCTCTGTCTCCGCCTTTTCCTGGAGGGCTCTGATGGCGCAGTCCAGGGCGGGGATAGATTTTGCGGTGCAGTACTGCTTCATGTTCTGAAGCTCCCGAATCGCTTCCTGCGGCGTCATAACGCTCACACTCCTTCTCCCGGTATATGTTTATTATAGCACACAGGGGCAGTTTTGCCAAGGGTTCCCGCGCTAAGAAGCTGTACCAATCTCCTCAGCACGCATCTTTCCGGCCAAAATCGCCCTTGGCGCCGTTCCAAAATCTTGCAGTACACAAAGGATTCCTGCAAAGCCCGCCTTGTCCGGCGGGAAAATCCCCTGCCATTCGGCATACTTCGGGATATTAAACAGGCTCTAAGGAGAAGACCTGCCCCCGGGACCTCCCCGGGGGCAGGTCTTCTTTACAGCTTGGTCATGTGGGCGGAGGCGGCCTTCAGCATCAGCCGCTTGGTTCCCACACTGTCAAAGGCGATTTCCACCAGGGCATCGCCTCCCATTCTCTGGACGGAGAGCACCATGCCCTGGCCGAAGGCCTTGTGGCGGACCATGTCCCCCTTCTTCAGCTCGGGCAGGGGGGCGGAGGGGACGGGTGCGGCGGGCTTGGGGCGGGGCGCGGCGCTTCTGGATCCCATGGCCCGGGCAAAGCCGCCGTAATCCGGCGCAGGCGCGGCGGGCCGGGGCCGCTGGTCGTAGACGGAGCGGGGGGCGGCGCTGTCCCGGTATCCGGCGGTCCGGCTGGGCACGCCGCTCCAGTCCCCGGAGTCCTCCAGGAAGGAGCGGCCGGAGCGCTCCAGAAGCTCGGGGGGGATCTCCTCCACAAAGCGGCTGGGCCGGTTGGAGGCGGTGCGGCCGAAGAGCATCCGCTGGCCGGCGCAGGTGAGGAACAGCCGCTCCTTGGCCCGGGTCATGGCTACGTAGCACAGGCGGCGCTCCTCCTCCATCTCCTCCGGCTCGCCGATGGCCCGGGTGCCGGGGAAGATGCCCTCCTCGGTCCCCACCACGAAGACCACGGGAAATTCCAGCCCCTTGGCCGAGTGCATGGTCATCATCACCACGCAGTCCTGGTCCGCCGTCTGGCTGTCAAGGTCGGTATACAGGGCGATTTCGTCCAGAAAGCCCGCCAGAGAGGGGCTCTCTCCCGCGTTCTCCAGATAACCGTTGATGGAGGTCAGCAGCTCCCGCACGTTCTCCAGCCGGGTGCGGTCCTCAACGGTGTTTTTGCTCTCCAGCATGACGGCATAGCCTGTGCGCTGGAGCAGCTCCTCGTAGAAGCGGTCCAGGGGCATGGTCTGGGCCAGAGCGGACAGCTCCTCCATCAGGCCGGCGAACTGGGCCAGCCTGGGGGCGGCCCGCTCCAGCTCGGGGTAGCGGCGGGCGCTGTTCACCACGGCGAACAGGGAGACCTCCTCCCGCCGGGCGATCTCCATGGCGGTCTCCACCGTTTTGTTTCCGATGCCCCGGGGGGGGTTGTTAATGATGCGCTGCAGGCGCAGGTCGTCCTCCGGGTTGTTCAGCACCGCCAGATAGGCGGTCATGTCCTTGACCTCCGCCCGGTCGAAGAACCGGGTGCCGCCGATGATGCGGTAGGGGATGCCGTTGCGCTTGAAGGCCTGCTCCAGCTGGTTGGACTGGGCGTTCATGCGGTAGAGCACAGCGTGGTCCTTCCAGGGGCGCCCCTGGCTGTAGTCCTCCAGAATACGGGCGGCCACATACTGGGCCTCGTCGTTCTCGTTCATGGCGGAGTAAAGCCGCAGCTTTTCCCCCTCCTCCGCCTTGGTCCAAAGCTCCTTTCCCTTGCGGCCTTGGTTGTGGCGGATGACGGCGTTGGACGCCTGGAGGATGTGCCCGGTGGAGCGGTAGTTCTCCTCCAGGCGGATGACCCGGCAGCCCCGGTACTGCTGCTCGAAGGAGAGGATATTTTCAATGGTGGCCCCCCGGAAGCGGTAGATGGACTGGTCGTCGTCCCCCACCACGCAGAAGTTCTCGTACCCCCCCGCCAGGGTGGAGGCCAGAAGGTACTGGAGGTTATTGGTGTCCTGGTACTCGTCAATCAATACGTATCGGAATTTTTTCTGATAATACTCCCGTATGTCATCAAATTCCTGGAGCAGGCGGACGGTGTGGAGAATGATGTCGTCAAAATCCAGGGCGCTGGCCTCCCACAGGCGGCGCTGGTACTCCAGATACACCTTCGCGATTTTGGCCAGCCGGAAGTCGCCGGAGCGCTCGCACTCGGCCAGATAGTCCTGGGCCAGCTTCAAGGCGTCCTTGGCCCGGGAGATATAGCCCAGCACGGACCGGGGCGGGAACTGCTTCTCATCCAGTCCCAGGTCCTTCAGGCAGTCCTTGATGACCCGCAGGGAGTCGTCGGTGTCGTAGATGGTGAAGGAGGAGGCAAAGCCCAGCCGCTCAATATCCCGGCGGAGAATACGCACGCAGGCGGAGTGAAACGTGCTGGCCCAGATATCCCTGGCCGCAGGGCCCAGCATCCGCTCCAGCCGCTCCTTCAGCTCCCCGGCGGCTTTGTTGGTAAAGGTGATGGCCAGAATGGTCCAGGGGGCGGCGGGATCCAGCCGGCACAGCCGGTCAATCTGCGCCCGGTCCCCCTCGCCCGTGCGGGCGCAGGCCTCCAGCGCCGCCAGGTCCTCCGGCCCCGCCCACTCGGGCACCTCCACGCTGTCCGACCCCCGGCCGTACTGCATCAGATTGGCGATGCGGTGGATGAGCACCGTGGTCTTTCCGCTGCCCGCCCCGGCCAGCAGCAGCAGCGGCCCCTCAGTGGCCAGTACGCCCTTCTGCTGCTCCGGGTTCAGGCGGGCGAATTTTTGCGCGATACAGGCCCGGCGGGCCTTGCAGAACCGTAATTCCTGCTGGTGGTCAAGCATAAAAGCATCATCCTGTCTTATGTATCGAAATGTGCGGTGCGTCGGACTCCGGACGCTCTGGATCCGCGGAGCCCGTGCCTCCCATTGTACCGCAAACCGGCGGCCCGGTCAACCGAATTTGCCTTTTGCGGAAAACTGTGCTAAAATGCACCTCACAAGAGGAGGTGACGCCATGCTGTCCCAACCGGCGCACCGCCGGACCGCCTGCTTCCTGGCCGCGGAGGGGGCGCTCTACCTGGCCTTTCTGTATGGCGATGTGTTCCGCGGCGGAGCGGATACGGTGCTCTTGAAATACGGGAGCATCGCCTTGTGCTTTGCCATGTCCCTGCTGGAGGCCTGCCGGGGCGGTGAGAGGCTGATGGCGCTGGGGATGGCCCTGACCCTGGGGGCGGACACCTTCCTGCTGCTGCTGGACCGGTGGTATCTGGCGGGGGTGCTGCTGTTTTTCGGGGTGCAGCTGGTCTACTGGGCGCGGCTGGCCCGGGCGGACGGAGGACGGCTCCGGCTGGGGACCCGGGCAGTGCTGACCGGGGCGCTGCTGCTTGCGCTGGCGCTGCCGGGCGCGCTGACCCCGCTGACCGGGGCGGCGGCGGTTTATCTGGCCCAGTTTCTGTCCAATCTGCTCCAGTGCCGCCGGGCAGACGCCCCCTGGCGGGGGCAGTTCTTCTGGGGGCTGGCGCTGTACCTGGCCTGCGACCTGTGCGTGGGCCTGTTTCAGACGCCCCGGCTGGTTCCGGACTGGGCCCAGGACCCGGTCCGGGTGGGAATGTGGCTGTTTTATCTGCCGGGGCAGGTGCTTTTGGTCCTGTCCGGCCGGGAGAAAGGAGAACACGGTGAGAAGAGAGAGTAAGGCCTGGGCGGTGTTTTTCGCCGCGGCGCTGGCCTGTCTGGTGCTGTCGGCCTCGGTGGCGGCGCCCATTTTGTGCCGGCCCTTCTACTACGCCCAGATTGGCCCCCTGGGCATCCGGGAATATACCGGCCTGCCCGAGGAGGAGATACGCCGGGCTTTTGACGAGACGGTGGATTTCTGCATCGGCCTGCGGGACGAGTTCTCCACCGGGGTCCTGCCCTGGTCGGAGTCGGGGAGGTCCCACTTTGTGGACGTGCGGGGCCTGTTCCAGCTGGACCTGGCGGCGGCGGCGGTGAGCGCCCTGCTGCTGGCCGCGGGGGTGCTTCTGTGCGCCCGCCGGGGGGTGCGGCCCTGCCGCTTCCGGAACCGGGGCCCCGGCTTCTGGGCGGCCGCCGGCCTGGGGATTGTGTTCGCCGCTGTGGGCGCGCTGGCCGCGCTAGACTTTGACCGGGCCTTCACGGTGTTCCATACCCTGTTCTTCCCGGGCAAGGACAACTGGCTGTTTGACTGGCGCACCGACGGGGTGATTTTAATCCTGCCGGAGGCGTTTTTCCGCAATTGCGCCCTGCTCATCGGCGGTTTGACTCTGCTGTGGTGCGCCGCACTGATTGCCGCCGACCTGTGGATTGGACGGAGGCTCCGGAAAAGCGGACCCTGATTCCTCGCCGGCGTTCTTCCGGATCCCGGACCGGCTCCAAGAGGAAATCCCGGCGCCGCCCTGACAGGGCGGCGCCGGGATTTTCAGCCTGTTTCACATCTCTCATCCCACCGGCCGGCAGTCCGTTTGCCGCCATGCGGCGTGAAATTTTCGCAGGGATCCATCAAGGATTCCTGCGAAAATCTGCCTTCTCCGGCGGAAAAATCCCCGGCCATTCGGCATACTTCGAGATCTCAAGCAGGTGCTTGTTCAGTCCTTTTGCGCGGAGGCGGGATCCGGCTTGGCAATGGGGGTCACCTGACCGCCGGTGC
Organism: Lawsonibacter sp.; assembly: GCA_022795855.1. Lineage (GTDB taxonomy): Bacteria > Bacillota > Clostridia > Oscillospirales > Oscillospiraceae > Lawsonibacter. Next base: position 14,202 of record JAAWHL010000022.1, on the reverse strand, counting down.
TGTCCTCGGGGACCTGGCTCTTCCCGGCCAGGGCGGCGGCAATGTCCCGGCCCTCGGCCTGCTTGGCGTGGCTCTCCACGTCCACCCGGTTGCGGGGACTGCGGACCAGACAGCCCGCGCCCTGGACGCAGCCGCCCTCGCAGGCCATGCCCTCGATGAAGTTGCCCTCGAACACGTTCCGCTTCAGCTTCAGCAGGGCCGTCTCGCAGGCGGTGATTCCGCTGCATGGCACCGCCTTCAGGTCGAATTCCGTACCCTTTTCCGCCATGGCCTGGGCCACCGCCTGGGCCACGCCGCCGCTGCGGGCGAAGTTGCGGCCGAAGGGGCTGGCCTCGTCCAGGGCGGACTCCTCCAGCTGGCTGGGGTCGATGTCCCGGGACTGGAACAGGGCGAACAGCTCCTCATAGGTCAGCACGCAGTCGATGGCGCTCATGGCCCGGCCCAGCTGGAACTCCTTCTTCTTGGCGACGCAGGGGCCGATGAAGATGACCTTGGCGTCCGGATCCTTCTCCTTCAGGTGCAGGCCGATCATCACCATGGGCGAGGGGGTGCGGGAGATGTAGTCGGTCAGCTCTGGGTGTTTTTTCTTGATGTAGCCCACAAATCCGGGGCAGCAGGAGGAGCACAGCATTCCCTTCTCCGCCAGCTCCTCCGACTCGCGGTCGGCCACCATGTCGGCGCCCAGGGCCACCTCGGCCACGCCGTTAAAGCCCAGCTGCTTCAGGCCGGTGACCACCTGTCCGTAGGTGGCGGGGGCGAACTGCCCGGCGATGGAGGGGGCCAGCACCGCGTAGGTCTTGTAGCCCCAGTGCTCCGCGCCCAGAATCATGTGGATGGCGTCGGTGATATAGGATTTGTCCTGAATCGCGCCGAAGGGGCACTGGTTGACGCAGGTGCCGCAGGCGATGCACTGGCTGACGTCAATGGAGGCCTTCTTGTCCGGGCCCATGGAGATGGCCTTGGCGGGGCAGCCCTTCTCGCAGGGGCGCTGGGTCTTCAGAATGGCGCTGTACTGGCAGGCGCTGACGCACCGGCCGCAGGAGACGCATTTCTGGTGGTCGATGGTGGCCCGGTGGTTGACGATGGTGATGGCGTCCTTGGGGCAGGCGTTGACGCACCGGGTGGCCAGGCAGCCCCGGCAGGAGGGGCCCACCGTGATTTCGGTCACCGGGCACTCGTCGCAGGCGATGGGCAGCACCTCCACCAGGCAGGGGTTGCTCCGGTTGCCCCCCATGGCCAGCTTCACGCGGCTGTTGATAATGGCCCGCTCCTTGTAGATGCAGCAGCGCAGACTGGCCGTAGGGCCAGGGATAATCTTCTCCGGAATGTCCAGAATGGCGGTGGTGTTCTGCAGCTTGTCCTCCCAGGTCAGGCGGGCCACCTCAGTCAGCACCGAGGTCTTCAGCTCCTGAATCTTTGTTTCAAACCGATGGCTCATGCTTCCCTCTTCTTTCTCCGCCGGAACGCCGGCGGCAGCGGCTCCAACAACGCTTGCCGTCTGACAAAATTTATCTCGATTTTCGCCCTATTTTACCCTAGTCCCTCCGGGATTGTCAATGTCTATTTCCACCAGTTTTCCAGCGGTTCCTTCTCCCGTCTTGGGACATCCTGAAGACGCGCACCACTTGCCCGGGGGGCGCATAACCTGAAAGTGTAAAAAATCAATTTATCAGGCGTCAAAAGCGCCTGCGGCAATGAAAAAGGAGGCCCGGCTATGGCTGATTCCAATCGCGTCCGGTATTTTCTCGGGGCAAACGCCCCGTCCGGCTTTTATTCGCTCTATGACCATCTGATTGTCCCGGAGACCGCCCGGGCGGTCTACATTCTCAAGGGGGGGCCGGGCTGCGGCAAGTCCACCCTGATGCGGCAGACGGCCGCCCTGGCCGAGGAGGCGGGGCAGGCCGTGGAATACATCCTGTGCTCCGGCGACCCGGACTCTCTTGACGCCGTGGTTTTCCCCGGACTGAGCGCCGCCATTGTGGACGGAACCGCGCCCCACGTGGTGGAGCCCAAGTATCCCGGTCTGGTGGAGAGCTACGTCAATCTAGGGGAGTGCTATGACAAGCAGGCCCTGGGCGATCTGCGCGGGGAGATTATGGGGTGCATGACGGGCTACAAGGGCTGTTACCAGCGGGCGTACCGGTGCCTGGGCGCGGCGGCGGAGATTGCCCAGGACGTGCGGGCCGCGCTGCTGACCGAGGCGCTGGAGCAGCGGCTTTTGAAGCGTGCCAAGGGCATTTTGTCCCGGGAGGTCAAGGCCCGGCGGGCCGCGCCGCCCGGCCGGGTCCGCCAGCGCTTTCTGGGGGCGGTGACCCACCGGGGGACGCTGTGCCTCTATGAGACGGTGCAGGCCCAGTGCGGGCGGGTCTACGAGCTGACCGACCGCTACGGCCTGGCCCACACCATGCTCTCGGCGCTGCTGTCCGGCGCGGCCGCGGCGGGCTATGATGCGGTGGCCTGTCCCGACCCGATGGCGCCTGACCGTCTGGCCCACGTGCTGATTCCGGAGCTGTCCCTGGCCTTTGTGTCCTCCGCCCCCGCGCTGCCCTTCCCAGGCGAGCCCGTGCGGCGCATCCGCCTGGACGCCATGGCGGACGGGGAGCTCCTGCGCCGCAGCCGCCCCCGCCTGCGCTTCTCCCAAAAGGTCTCCGCCGCCCTGGCGGAGGAGGCGGTGGACTCGCTGGCCCAGGCCAAGGCCATGCACGACGAGCTGGAGTCCCTCTACAACCCCTACGTGGATTTTGACCGGGTGAAGGAGACGGCCCAGGCCATCGCCGGCGAGCTGCTCGCCCCGCTCTGACCGCCCCCGGGCGGAGCCGGTTCTCCCGGTTTTCCCCGGGGAGGGGCGGCGTGCCTGGCCATGAACTCAGAATCGGGGGCCGCCTTCCCGGGCGGCCCCCGAAATTCGTCTCCGGGCACGTGAACTGCCTTCAGGAGGGGATGCCGCTTTCACACGGCACGCCGGACTGGCACTTTCCGCAGCCGTAGCGGACGCGCCGGCTGGCCCCCTGGGGGGGAAGTTTGCTGCCCGACACATAGGGCGCGCAGAGCAGCTGGTCCTTTCCCAGGGCGCAGCCCCTGGCCTTGTCGATTGCGCCGGCGGGGCATTTCGCCATGCACGCGCCGCACATCGTGCAGTATTCAAACGGGCCGCTGTACGGGCGGGCGTCCGCGTCAAACTCCGCGCTTGTAATCACGCTGCCGTAGCGGCCGCACATGCCCTTCTCCGTAATCAGGCCCTTGGAAAGGCCGAAGGTGCCAAGCCCTGCCGCGTACGCGGCGTGGCGCTCCGACCAGGTGGAAATGTAGGGCGTTATCATGCGGAGCAGGCCTGAGGTGGTGGGACATACCGATTCAAAGCCCTCGTTTTCCAGGAGGGACTGGATGTAATCGGTGAGCCGGTTGACGAATATCTGGCCCTCGATTCTTCCGTGGAGCCACTCGGCGCTGCACCGCTGGGGCGTACCGGGCTCATAAGGCGTGTCGGTCAGGCTGCGGTTTGACTCCTTGATTTTCCCGGTGAACGGGAGGAAGAAGCTGACCACCGTCCTGGCGCCCGGGAGCCACTCCTGGGGCGTCTGGTACTCCGGGTGGATGATTCCCGGCTTTTTGAACTCCGCGGTAAAAAGCGCGTCGTCAGCGCGTGCGAACCCCACGAGGGGGGCCTCGTACAGCTTCATTCCCGCCAGGTCCGGACGGATCGCGTCCTCTGCCGGTATGTAGTTTTCCGGGCTGTCCGCCGTGAATTTTATGATTTTATCCATCAGCTCTCGGTTTGTCATCTCTGCGCACCTCCTTGAAATCGGGCTTTCATCTGGATTATAGCATAGGTTCCGCGCGGGTTCAAACTGTTTTTCCCCGGGCACGCGGAAGGCAGAGGCGCAGTCCCCGGGACGGGCGGCGGCCCGGGGACCGGCGGGCGTTTGGGAGGCTTTGGGCGCGGGCTCGGAACAGGCGCTCCGGAAGGGCGGCCCGGCCGGGAATCAGACAGCTTTTCCCCTTGACTTTTCCTGTCCGTGGTGCAATAATCATCTCAGCGGCTGCCTGGCCGCCAAACAGAGAAAGGTGTGTTGTAAATCATGAAAACGCGTTTCCTCCTTCCCTTAATAATGGTATGCTTGTTTGCTTTGTCCGCGTGCAGCTCGATTCCCGGTATGAGCAGCAGCAAAAGCACCCCCGGCACTCCCAGCTCCAGCAGCCCCAGCAGCTCCGGCAGCTCCGGCAGCTCCGGCAGCTCGGACGACGGAAGATATTACGTGGGTGACGAGATTGCCACCGACTTTTTCAAGTATACCGTAACCTCCGCCGAGACCGCTGACGAGTACGACGGCCACACCCCCGCCGACGGCTGCAAGCTGGTGGTCGTCGCGATGGACATCAAAAACACCGAGACCTACAGTATGCCCATGTTCGCCTCCGATTTCGAGCTTCAGTGGGGATCCGGCGATGAGGATTACTCCTACCCCGTGGCGATGTACTGCAACGGCGAGCTGATGGACGAGTATGAGATTCCCATCAACGGTTCCGTCTCCACCGTCTCGGTGTACGAGGCTCCCGCCGACATGAAGGACTTTGCCCTGTGGTTCCTGGAGATCTATGACAACGAGAGCGTGGGCGACTCCTACTTTACTTACTTCACTGCGGAATGAGCGCTCCCGAGGCAAACCGGGGCGGCGGGCTGTTTGACACCCACGCCCACTACGACTCCGGCGCGTTCCGGGACGACCGGATGGAGGTGCTGGCCTCCATGCCCGGGCGGGGCGTGGAGCTGATCCTGAATCCGGGCTGCGAGCTGGAGAGCTCCCGGGCGGCCGTGGCGCTGGCGGAGCAGTTCCCCTTTGTGTACGCCGCCGTGGGGTTTCACCCCTCCGACTGTGAGCGCTACGACAGCCAGGCGGAGGAGCAGCTTCGGGCCCTGGCCGCCCACCCCAAGGTGCGCGCCGTCGGGGAGATTGGCCTGGACTACTACTGGAAGGACAACGCCCCCGCCGAGACCCAGAAGGCAGTGTTTCACCGCCAGATGGAGCTGGCCCAGTCGCTGAACCTGCCGGTGATTGTCCATGACCGGGAGGCCCATCACGACTGTCTGGAGGCGGTGCGCGCCCATCCCGGCCTGCGGGGGGTGTACCACTGCTACTCGGGCAGTCTGGAGGACGCCAAGGTGCTGGTGGGGCTGGGCTGGATGCTCTCCTTCACCGGGGTCATCACCTATAAAAACGCCCGGAAGTCCCTGGAGGTCATCGAATGGCTGCCCATGGACCGCATCATGATTGAGACCGACTCCCCCTACCTCACCCCGGAGCCCTTCCGGGGCCGGCGCAACGACTCGGGCCATGTCCATCTGGTGGCCGAGGCGGTGGCCCGGGTCAAGGGGCTGACGCCGGAGGAGACGGCCCGCATTACCCTGGAAAACGGCAGACGGTTTTTCGGGATTCCATCGGGAGGCAATTCATGACCATCACCTATGAATACGGAAAAGCCCTGTACGTCAATCTGACCAACCGCTGCAACTGCGCCTGCACCTTCTGCCTGCGCCACGGCAGGGCCCAGGGGTCCATTTATACCCGGGACTCCCTGTGGCTGGAGCGGGAACCCACCCGGCAGGAGGCGCTGGACAGTTTCCTGTCCCGGGACCTGCCCGGGTACGAGGAGATTGTGTTCTGCGGTTACGGCGAGCCCACCTACCGGCTGGACGACATCCTCTGGCTGGTGGATGAGCTGAAGGGCCGGTTTGGGGCGAAACTGCCCCCGGTGCGCATCAACACCAACGGCCACGCCAATCTGATTCTGGGCCGGGACGTGTGTCCGGAGCTGAAGGGCCGCATCGACACCCTGTCCATCTCCCTGAACGCCTCCAAGCCGGAGGAGTACGCCGCCCTGTGCCGCCCCGCCCAGGGGGAGCAGGCCTATCAGGCCATGCTGGATTTCGCCCGGGAGTCGGCGGCCTATGTTCCCCATGTGGTGCTGACCATTGTGGACAAGGACAAGAGCCCGGAGGAAATCGGCGCCTGCCGCCGCATCGCGGAGGAGCTGGGCGTCGCCCTGCGCATCCGCAGCTTTATCGACTCCTGACACCGGAAAGAGACAGGGCCGCCGCCTTTGGAAGGGTTCCAAAGGCGGCGGTTTTTACGCGCTCAGCTCCAGCTCCTCCCGGGCCTCCCGCTCGCTGTCAGCGGAGAAGCAAAAACGTCCCGCCCAGTCGTAAACCTCCACATGCCCGCGCACCCATACAATGCTGTAATCCATACCGTTTTTCCTCCTCCTGTTTGATTGGTATCTACAGTATAGCGAAAGAACAGTCCCATAAACAGGACTTTTGTGGGTGTGCCGCACCTGCCGCAAAAAGAAGGAGGCGCGCCGCGCCCCGGACCCGCGCCCCAGGCCCCCTCCGCAAATCAGCCCCAGGCCGGCCTTTTCCGGCCTGTCCGGACTTTCGACTGCTTTCCTTGACTTTCGGCGGCAAAATAAGGTATGATATAGGAAACAAATTTGAAAACGCGGACTGCGTTTTCCTGGAGCATGACCGCTCCGGTGATTTTATCGTAAGGAGCAACGCCAAATGGCCCAGAAAAAAACCGATTACGGCAACGATTCCATTTCCGCCCTGAAAGGCGCCGACCGGGTGCGCAAGCGTCCCGGCGTTATTTTCGGCTCAGACGGCCTGGAGGGCTGCGAGCACGCAGTCTTTGAAATCATGTCCAACGCCATCGACGAGGCCCGGGAGGGCCACGGCGATTTGATTACGGTCACCCGCTTTGCCGACCGGTCCATCCAGGTGGAGGACTTCGGCCGGGGCTGCCCGGTGGACTGGAACGAGAAGGAACAGAAATTCAACTGGGAGCTGGTCTTCTGCGAGCTGTACGCCGGCGGCAAGTACGGCGGCGACGGGGACAACTACGAATACTCCCTGGGCCTGAACGGCCTGGGTTCCTGCGCCACCCAGTACGCCAGCGAGTACATGGAGGTCACGGTGTGGCGGGAGGGGTATCGCTACTCCCTCCGCTTTGAGAAGGGGGAGAACGTGGGCGGCCTGAAAAAGGAGCCCGCCGACCGGAAGAAGACGGGCACCACCATCCGCTGGAAGCCGGACCTGGAGGTATTCACCGACATCGACATCCCTCCGGAGTACTACGCCGACGTGATGAAGCGCCAGGCGGTGGTCAACGCCGGGGTGGTGTTCCGCTTCAAAAACCAGGTGGACGGGAAGTTTGAGACCACCGACTTCCGGTATGAAAACGGCATTGTGGACTATGTGGCCGAGCTGGCCGGGGAGAACGCCCTGACCCAGCCCGTCTTCTGGCAGGCCGAGCGCCGGGGCCGGGACCGGGAGGACAAGCCGGAGTACAAGGTGAAGCTGTCCGTCTCCTTCTGCTTCTCCAACCAGTCGGCGGTGGTGGAGCACTACCACAACTCCTCCTGGCTGGAGCACGGCGGCTCGCCGGAGAAGGCCATGCGCTCCGCCTTTGTCTCCGCCATCGACGCCCGCCTGAAGCAGGCGGGGAAGTACCAGAAGAGCGAGAGCAAAATCACCTTCAATGACGTCCAGGACGCCCTGGTGCTGGTCAGCAGCAACTTCTCCACCCAGACCAGCTATGAAAACCAGACCAAAAAGGCCATCAACAACCGCTTTGTCCAGGAGGCCATGGCCGAGTTCCTCCGGGCCCAGCTGGAGGTCTACTTCATCGAAAACCCCTTCGACGCGGACAAAATCTGCGAGCAGGTGCTCATCAACAAGCGCAGCCGGGAGACCGCCGAGAAGGCCCGGCTGAACATCAAAAAGAAGCTCTCCGGCGGTATGGACATCTCCAGCCGGGTGGCCAAGTTTGTCCCCTGCCGCACCCGGGACGTGAACCGCAGCGAGCTGTATATCGTGGAGGGCGACTCGGCGCTGGGCAGCGTAAAGCAGGCCCGGGACGGGGAGTTCCAGGCCATCATGCCCATCCGGGGCAAGATTCTCAACTGCCTGAAGGCGGACTACGGGAAGATTTTCAAAAGCGAGATTATCACCGACCTGCTCAAGGTGCTGGGGTGCGGCGTGGAGGTCCAGGACAAGCGGGCCCGCGACATGGCCGCCTTCGACCTGTCCGCCCTGCGGTGGAACAAGGTGGTCATCTGCACCGACGCCGACGTGGACGGCTTTCAGATTCGGACCCTGGTGCTCACCATGCTCTACCGCCTGACTCCCACCCTGATTCAGGAGGGGTACGTCTATATCGCCGAGTCCCCCCTGTTCGAGATTACCTGCAAGGAGAAAACCTGGTTTGCCTACTCCAACAAGGAGAAGGACGACGTTGTGGCCAAGCTCCAGGGGAAGAAGTACGACGTCCAGCGCTCCAAGGGCCTGGGCGAGAACGAGCCGGAGATGATGTGGCTGACCACCATGTCCCCCGACACCAGAAGGCTGATTCGGGTGGTGCCCGAGGACGTGGAGCGCACCGCCCAGATGTTCGACCTGCTCCTGGGGGACGACCTGGCCGGCCGCAAAACCCACATCGCCGACCACGGGCATGAGTTTCTGGAGCTGGCGGATATTTCGTGACGGACGGAGCGTTAACCGCCAGAAAGGCTATGCGGCTGAAGGGATATGATTACAGCCGCCCGGGATATTACTCCGTGACGGTCTGCACTCAGGTCAGGCAGGAAAATATCCTGTGCCGGATTGCACCCGTAGGGGGCGGCCTCCGCGCCGCCCCGCTGTCCCGGTTAACAGAGCTGGGGCAATTTGTTGATTCTGCCATTCATCAAATCCCGGCCATGAACCCCGGCGTTGAGGTGGATATCTATACGGTTATGCCGGATCATGTACACATGGTCCTAAACCTGACGGGGCGGCACGGAGGCCGCCCCCTACCCGGTATCATCGGCCGGTTCAAATCTTACACAGACCACTGCTATCGAAAAAACGGTTCGCCGCTCGGCCCAAATTTCTGGCAGGAAGGTTACTATGACCACATCATCCGCAGTGAGGCGGATTTACAAGCCATCCGCGAATACATTCAAAACAATCCCTTAAAATGGATATTAGATAGGACGGAACCAAATGGCCAAGAAAAAGACGCCCAACGAAAACAAGGCCCGAAAGGCCGACCCCAACGTGATGGGCCTGCGCCCGGAGGTGCTGGAGCAGCGCATCACCGAGACGCTGGAAATCAACTACATGCCCTACGCCATGTCGGTGATTGTCTCCCGGGCCATCCCGGAGATTGACGGCTTCAAGCCCAGCCACCGCAAGCTGCTGTACACCATGTACCAGATGAAGCTGCTGGGGGGCGCGCGGACCAAGTCGGCCAACATTGTGGGCCAGACCATGAAATTAAACCCCCACGGGGACGGCCCGATTTATGACACCATGGTCCGCCTGTCCAAGGGCTACGGGGCCCTGCTCCACCCCCTGGTGGACAGCAAGGGCAATTTCGGCAAGGTGTACTCCCGGGACATGGCCTACGCCGCCAGCCGCTACACCGAGGCCCGCCTGGACCCCATCTGTGCCGAAATCTTCCGGGACATCGACCAGGACACCGTGGACTTTGTGGACAACTACGACGGGAAGCTGAAGGAACCCACCCTGCTGCCCACCACCTTTCCCAACGTGCTGGTGTCGGCCAACAAGGGGATCGCGGTGGGTATGGCCAGCGACCTGTGCGGCTTCAACTTGGGGGAGGTGTGCGAAACCGCCGTCGCCCTGCTGAAGAACCCGGACCACGACATCATGACCACCCTGAAGGCCCCCGACCTGCCCACCGGCGGCGAGCTGCTCTACGACGCCAAGGAGCTGGAGGGCATCTACCGCACCGGGCGGGGGTCCTTCAAGGTGCGCTCCAAGTGGCGCTATGTGAAGGAGGAGAACCTCATCGAGGTCTATGAGATTCCCTACTCCACCACCTCCGAGGCCATTCTGGATAAGGTGACCGAGCTGCTCAAGGCCGGCAAGCTGAAGGAAATCGCCGACATGCGGGACGAGACCGACCTGAACGGCCTGAAGCTGACCATCGACTTAAAGCGGGGCGCCGACCCGGACAAGCTGATGGCCCGGCTGTTCCGGATGACCCCCCTGATGGACAGCCAGTCGTGCAACTTCAACATTCTGATTGCCGGAATGCCCCGGGTGATGGGAGTGCGGGAGATTCTGGAGGAGTGGACGGCCTGGCGCATGGACGGGGTGCGCCGGCGTGTGTTCTTCTCCATGAACCGGAAGAAGGAGAAGCTGCACCTGCTCAAGGGCCTGCGGCGGATCCTGCTGGACATCGACCGGGCCATCCAAATTATCCGGGACACCGAGGAGGACGCCGAGGTCATCCCCAACCTGATGATCGGCTTTGGCATCGACCAGGTCCAGGCCGAGTACGTGGCTGACATCCGCCTGCGCAACATCAACAAGGAGTACATCCTCAAGCGCACCCAGGAGGTAGAGGATCTGGAGGCGGAGATTGCCGACCTGGAGGACACGGTCAGCGACCCCCGGCGCATCCGGAAAATCATCATCCGGGAGCTGGAGGACGTCCGGAAGAAGTATGCCGTCCCCCGGCGCACCGAGATTGTCTACGAGCACCGGCTGGAGGAGATTATGCAGCCGGAGGAGGAGGTCCCGGACTACCCCGTCAACCTGTTTTTGTCCCGGGAGGGTTACCTGAAGAAAATCACCCCCCAGTCCCTGCGCATGGCCAGCGAGCAGAAGTACAAGGAGGGGGACGGCCCCTTCCTGCAGTGGGAGGCCTCCAACCGGGACGAGCTGCTGGTGTTCACCGACCGCCAGCAGTGCTACAAGACCCGCCTGAGCGACTTTGACGACAGCAAGGCCAGCGTGCTGGGGGATTTCCTCCCCTCCAAGCTGGCCATGGAGCAGGAGGAGCGGGTCCTGTGGGCCTGTATCCCCGGGGACTACTCCGCCCACCTGCTGTTCTGCTTTGAAAACGGCAAGGCCGCCCGGGTGGAGCTGGCCGCCTATCAGACCCAGACCCGGCGGAAAAAGCTGACCGGGGCCTATTCGGACAAGTCCCCCCTGTGCGCCGCCCTGGTGCTGGAGGAGGACCGGGAGCTGGCCTTTGTCTCCACCGAGGGGCGGTGCCTGGTCTTCCACACCTCCGCCCTGACCCCCAAGGCCACCCGCTCTACCCAGGGGGTCGGTGTTATGACCCTGAAGCCCAAACACCGCCTGGAGCGGGTCCTGCCCCTGGAGCAGACCCAGATCCAGAACCCCGCCCGCTACCGGGCCCGCTCCCTGCCCGTCGCCGGCGCCCTCCTGAAGGAGGAGGACCGGGGGGAGGAGCAGCTGACACTGCTGTAAAGGAAGTGCTTTGTAATGATTGATTGGGACAAGCTGACCAAAAACCTGGAGCGGCGGGGCTTTGCCGTGCGCCGCTTCTCCACCGCCCAGGAGGCGGCGGACTGGCTGGACCAGGACATTGATGGGGTAAGCGTGGGCTTCGGCGGCTCCATGACCGTGCAGGAGATGGGCCTGTACCCCAGGCTGGCTGCCCATAACCGGGCGGTGTGGCACTGGAACCGGGACGGCCTCAGCCAGGCCGCCGTCACCGACGTGTACATCTGCTCGGCCAACGGCCTGGCCGAGACCGGAGAGATTATCAATATTGACGGGGTGGGCAACCGGGTTTCCTCCACCCTGTTCGGGCACAAAAGGGTCTGTTTTGTGGTGGGAAGCAATAAGATTGCCCCTGACTTCGACGCCGCCCTCTACCGGGCCCGGAATGTGGCCGCCCCCAAAAACTGCCGGAGACTGGGCCTGAAAACCCCCTGCGCCGTCAAGGCCGACCGGTGCTACAACTGCGACAGTCCGGACCGCAGCTGCCGCGCCCTGGTGGTTTTGTGGGAAAAGCCCCGGGATGTGGAGCGCATGGACGTCATCCTGATTGACCAGGAGCTGGGGTACTGAGCCAAACGGGAAACCCTCGGGGGAGAGGAGGAGTTTTTTTGAAAAAACGCACGCTGGCGGCGCTGCTCTGCGCCGTTTTGCTTCTGGGCGGCTGCTCCGGACTGCTCAACCGGGAGTATTCCCTGGTCACCGTCCACTCTGCCGCCCCCACGGTGGACTCCGACCAGCTGACCATCCGGGTGGAGAGCTACCAGGATTTGGTCAACGCCCTAATCTACTTCATCAACCAGGGACAGGAGACCGGCACCATCCGCCTTTATAACTACCCCTACGACGTGGAGCTGGACCTGGAAGGGGCCTGCGCCGAGGTGTCCCAGGAGGACCCGGTGGGGGCCTACGCCGTGGCCTCCATCCGCTGCAGCGTCACCCCCATCGTCTCCTGCTACGAGGCCAATATTCAGATTGACTACCGCCGTACTCCGGAGCAGGTGGCCGCCGTCATCCCCGTCACCGGCGCCAGCGCCATCCGCACCCAGCTGCGGGAGGCCCTGGCCGCCTACCGGGAGGAGATTGTCCTGCGCCTGAGCTACTTCGACGGGGATGAGGAATACCTCCAGGCGCTGCTGCGGGAGGCCTACTGCTCCACCCCGGAGACTGCCCTGGACTTCCCCCGGGCCTCCGTCCGCTTCTACCCGGAGGACGGGCGGCAGCGCATCGCGGAGATTACCTTTGCCTATCAGCTCAGCCGGGCCGATTTGGCCCAGCGCCGGCAGGAACTGGACCGGCTGGCCGGGCAGATATCCAATCAGGTCTGGGACGCCCTGGGCGACGAGGGCCTGCTGTCCGTCCGGCAGGCCATTCTGGAGACCGCCGAGTACGACCCGGAGGGGGGCTCTACCGCCTACCACGCCCTGGCCGAGCATCGGGCGGACAGCCTGGGGCTGGCCATGGCCATGTCCCTGCTGTGCCGCCGCCTGGAGTTCCCCTGCCTGATTGTGGAGGGAACCGTGGACGGCACCCCTCACTGCTGGAATATCGTCTCCACCCAGTCCGGTTACCGCCATCTGGACCTGTCGCGCCCTCCGGAGACAGAGGGGGTCTCCCCTTTCCGCTCCGACCGGGATATGTTCCAGGCGGGCTTCCGCTGGGACAGCAGCGCCACCCCGCTGTGCGGGGAGCAGCCGGAAGTTTAGACGGCGCAGCCGGAAGGAACGGAACCGTCTGTGCCCCGCCTCCATTCTTCAAGATAACAGGCAATCATAGAGGGACTATTTCAACAGAAATAGTCCCTCAGCCTGTCGAAAAACGGCCTGCCTGGAAAGAACCCAGGCAGGCCGCAAAACATTGAACGAAAAATACAAAGGAGGCAGAATTGAAACCGTCCGGTGAAAGTCTGAGCGTCATTGCAGAGGCATCCGAAGCGCAGGCTGTCCATGTCAGAGGTTTTCTGAAAATAGTAAAGAAGTACACCGAGCCGGCAGCGCTGACCCCCCAACTCCTGCATGAATTTGTGGTCAAAATCGTTGTCCGCGAAACCGACAAGTCCAGCGGCCACCGCATCCAAGTGTTCCTACTGAAACTCATTCATAATCATTCTCCATTTTATAGGTTCGTCTGCAACACTATTGCTCAGGCCGCCACGCATGAGCCTCGCCCAGCAGACGGGCTATTACTCCTTGGGCTTCCATCCTTTTGCGCATGGGCTTACAAAGCGTCGTATTTACTCATGAATATCCTCCATCCCTTGATAGGACAGTGTAGCCACAACCCGGAAAACTTCACCGAAGACACCGGCCTGCACCATTCCGTCGTACTTTTCTGCGGCGGTCTGGGCGCTTTTCAGGCCCCAGCCGTGGAGTCCGCCCTCGGTTTTGGTCGTTTTCAATTCGCCGTTTTCCTGGACAGGGGCGGCGGCAAAGCTGTTCTCCACCTTGATGACCAGCATCTGGTGGATGCGGCGGATGGTGAGGGCCGCCGTCCGCCCTGACGGGTCCGGCACCTGCCGGGCCGCCTCGATGGCGTTGTCCAACAGGTTCCCCAAAATCGCGCACAGATCCACGCTGCGGATGTTGGTGTGTCGGGGAAACTCCACCTGGGCTTGGAACCGGATACCATCGGCTTCCGCCTCAACCACCTTGCTGTTAATGAGATAGTCTGCCGTCTCGTCCCCTGTCCAGACGGCAGCGGTGAGGTTCCGCACGGGAGCCTGCAATTCATCCAGGTAGCGGACCGCCTCCCCGTACTTCTCATGGGTGAGGAACTGCCGCAGGACACCGATGTGGTTGTGGAGGTCGTGGAACAGCTTGGCGTTGACCTGATAGGCCCGGTTGACAGCGGTATAGTCCCGCTCCAGCAGCTCGGCCTGCTCCGAT
>JAAWHL010000118.1 GCA_022795855.1 Lawsonibacter sp. | reverse complement strand
GCTGCGGCCCCATGAGGTGGTGGGGCTGATCGGCCTGAACGGGGCCGGGAAGACCACCTTTCTGAAAACCCTGTCCGGTCTCCATGAGGGCTTCCGCTGTGACGGCATCTGTCTGAACGGCCAGGCGGCCAGCTTCCGGGACAAGGGCTTCAAGCTGTGCCGGTACACCGTCTTTGCCGAGGACAGCTCCTTCCAGTATTTCACCTTCCGGGAGTACCTGTCCTATGTGGCGGCGGCGTACAAAACGAAACTGCCCGACGTAGCGGAACTGGTGCGGGGCTTTCACTTTGAGGACTACACCGACACTCTGCTGAAAGACCTGTCCACCGGCAACAAGAAAAAAGCGTTCTTAATCACAGCCTTCGGCTTGAAGCCGGAACTGCTTCTGCTGGACGAGCCGGTGAACGGGCTGGACTTCCAGAGCACAGAGTACCTGTACCGGCTGATTGCCGGGTACAAGGAGTACGGGACGGTCCTGTTCTCCTCTCACATCCTGGAAAGCATCACCCTGACCTGCGACCGGGTACTGGTGCTGGAGGGCGGCCAAATCCGGCGTAGCTTTGAGGGCGGTGAAATTAACGCCGCCAACATTCGGGAGGCCCTGCATGATGAAAATGAGCTTTGAAGTCACTGCTAAAAAGCTGTTTGGCGTGAAATATGAGCGGCTGATTCGGACACTCTTTCTGGAGCTGGTGGTCTTCTGGGGGCTGCACATCTCCGGGTTCCGGGTGGAGATTGCCCCTTTTATCCTGTACCTGATGGCTGGCGCCTTCTCTGCCGGGGTCATGTGGCAGGCCATCTCCTCGGATGACAACCGGGCCAACATGGAAAATATGCTTATGCTCCCTTTTGAGGGCCGAACCCTGGTGTTTTCCTATGTGGCTGCCCTGGGGGCCTATACGCTGCTCACCAAAACCGCCGGACTGCTGGCGGTGGTCTGGGCGGTCGGCCGCTGGAACCGGGCGGAGATTTTGGGTAGCATCCTCTGCGCCCTGGCCGCTATTGTGATTGCGGCCTGTCTCTATCCCTTACGCCTGGGGCGCATGGACGCCTACGCCTTTTATGTCCGGCCAGCCAACCGCAGGCGGACGGTCAAAGCCTGCCGCCGCCACTCCGTGCGGCGTTATCTGTTCCGCTACCTGATGGCCCACAAGAATTATCTGGTCAACACTGCGGCCATGTGGGGCGTGGCCTGCGCCCTGCCGGTGCTGCTGGGGCAGATGGAGGCCCGGTTCGTCCTGCCAATCGGCTTTGCCATCCTCTCCCTGAACACCCCCATCTGTATCCTGCTGTCCTGTGACCCGGCACTGGAGCGGGGGGTGCGGTTCCTGCCGGGGCAGGGCAGCGCGTTCTGTGTCCCCTATTGCCTGTTCATTTTCGGGAGCAATCTGGCGGCGGATATCGTTTTCCTGTGCAGCTGGCAGCTCCAAATCGGCGGGCTCGGCCCGCTCCATACTCTGACGGCGGCAGCCTTCGCTCTGCTGAGTGCGGTTGGATCCATCCTTCTGGAGTGGTACTGCCCCATCCGGGGATGGAAAATCGAAAGTGATCTCTGGCATCATCCACGGAAATATGCTGTGCCGGCCGTCATGCTCCTGTTGGCTGGGCTGGCGGGCATATTCTGAAAAAATTTTCTGCCTGGGCGGACGGGATCGCTCAGGCAGAATTTTTTCAAAAAGTCAGTCCGCTGTAACATTTCGCGGACATTTCTCTGTTATACTGTGTAAGCGCTGGGCCGTCGTGAACAGGCGAAGCGTGGGAACACAATCTAAAGGAGGCTGGGCAATGAAACGGATACTGATTGTGGAGGACGATGCCCTTTTGAATAAAACGTTAGCCTACAACCTGACTTCCGACGGCTGGGATGTCACGCCTGCCCTGAATGCCAGGACCGCCGAACATCTGCTGGCCGGGGCAGAATATGACCTGGTGCTGCTGGACATCAATCTGCCGGACGGGGACGGCTGCGACCTGTGCGGGCTGATGAAGCAGGAGCACCCAGATACGGTGATAATTTTCCTGACTGCCAACGATCAGGAGAACGACCAGCTCCGGGGCTATGAGGCCGGGGCGGTGGACTATATCACCAAGCCCTTTTCCATTGGGGCCTTGCAGCGGAAGATCCGCGCTATGTTCGCCATGCTGGAGCACCACAAACCGGCAAAGGATCTCTATGACGACGGCAGACTGTTTCTGGACTTCTCGGAGCAGGCCGCCGCCCTGAATGGAAAGCCGCTGGCTCTCTCCTCCATGGAGTACAAGATGCTGCACCTGTTCTGCAAAAATCCGCGCCAGGTCCTGACCCGGCAGAGGCTCTTGGAGCGGCTGTGGGACGTGGAGGAAAAATTTGTGGACGAGCATACCCTGACCACTTCCATCAGCCGGATCCGGGGGAAGATCGAGGCGGAGGGCGATACCTACATCAAGACCATCTACGGCATCGGCTATCAGTGGACAGGGGGTGAGCGGAAATGAGGCGTATTTCGGTCAAAACCATGTTCCTGCTGGTGGAGGCCGGCGCGGCTGCCTCCATGCTGGCCATCTCCCTCCTTCTCTCCAACCTGACCGGTCAGGGATGGGTACTGCTGGCCGGTGCGCTGCTGACGGCCTGCGCTTTATTCTGGCTGTTCCTGCTGACGCTGTTTTTCGCCAAGCGGCTGTCCCAATTTACCGGCGATCTGTGCCAGACTATGGACAGCATGATTACCGGCGGCCAGGAGCCGGCCAGGGCCGAAGACCGTGAGACCATCTTCGCCCGCATCAGCTACCGCCTCTCCCGGCTGTACGGCATTCTTCAGGAAAACCGGCGTAAGGTGGACGAGGAGCGGCGGGAGCTGCAAATGCTGGTGTCGGACATCTCCCATCAGGTGAAAACGCCGGTGGCGAATCTGAAAATGGTGACAGACACCCTGCTGGCAAAGCCCGTTCCAGAGCAGGAGCGGCAGGACTTTCTGCAGGGCATCCGCAGCCAGACGGACAAGCTGGAATTTCTGGTGCAGTCCATGGGGAAAGCCTCCCGCCTGGAGACCGGGGCAATCACCCTGGAAAAGAAGGACGGCGCGCTGCTGGACACTTTGGCCCAGGCCATGAGCGGCATCGTCTACGGGGCGGAGCAAAAGGGCATCTCTGTCGAGGTACAGTGCCCTGACGACCTTCGGGTTTCCCACGACAGCAAGTGGACGGCGGAGGCCCTGTTCAATCTGCTGGACAACGCGGTGAAGTACACCCCGGCGGGCGGGAAGATCAGCGTGTCCGTGGAGCGGTGGGAGATGTATGTCAAGCTGGACGTGGCCGACACCGGCAGGGGCATCCCGGAGAGCCGTCAGGCCGCTGTCTTCCGGCGCTTTTACCGGGAGGAGGAGGTCCACGACCAGCCGGGGGTGGGCATTGGGCTGTATCTGGCCCGGGAGATCGTCACCCGGCAGGGCGGCTATATCAAGGTGGCCTCGGAGGTTGGCCGGGGGTCTACCTTTTCGGTGTTCCTGCCCCGTCGATAAACTGTTCACAAAAAATTCATATTTAGAGCTCCCATTCGGACATTTCTGAGACATTTGGATTTTACCATAGCCCTGCAGCAGGCGAGCAGCCGTGAAAGGAGCAGAGGAAAATGAACATATTACAGACCATCGACCTGAAGAAGCAGTATGGCGCCGAGCCGAACATCACCCGCGCGTTGGATGGCGTGAACCTCTCGGTGGAACAGGGGGAGTTCGTGGCCGTGGTGGGCACCTCCGGCAGCGGCAAGTCCACCCTTCTCAATATGATGGGCGGGCTGGACACCCCCACCTCCGGCAGCGTTATCGTCCGGGGGGACGAACTGGCGAAGAAGAATGACGAGGAGCTGACCATCTTCCGCCGCCGGAACATCGGCTTCATTTTCCAGAATTACAACCTGGTTCCCATTCTGAATGTCTACGAGAACATCGTCCTG
>JAAWHL010000117.1 GCA_022795855.1 Lawsonibacter sp. | reverse complement strand
AATACAGCCAGGTTAGCAGACAGACAACCGCATAACGCTACTGCATCATGCGGTTGCCTACCATATTCCTGAAATGTTCTTTATGCGTACTGTCCATTTCCTCATTTTATAGACTTTCCAGCCTATCCATTCGCAAAATGAACGGAAGTGTTCTTCTGATAAATCAGTTCAACAATCTCTCCTATATTTTTACAGCTTTCCAGTTTGAGATCAGTTTTTGGAAATTCCGGTGGGAAAAGTGGAATTCCATTTCCAAGGACAGTTGGCATAACATAAATATAATATTGGTCTATTAAATTCTCACGCATAAAGCAGCGAATGACTTCCCCTCCACCCATGAGCCAAACATTTCCCGAATGCTTTTTCGCAATAAAATCTAATAATGGTTTTCCCGGTAACAATGATGTAAATTGAACGTCTGAATTATCTTGATATTGTCGGCGGGTACATACATAGCATGGCATTCCTTTGTATGGCCACTTATCAGGGGAAAGTTCGTTCTTTATTTGACGATAGGTGTTTCCACCCATTATAACAGCACATAGAGAGTTATAAAATTCCTCATATTCCAAATCCGGTGACGGACTCAGAGTTTCATCTAAAAAACTGATATCACCATCTTTTTCGGCAATATATCCATCTAAAGACATGGCAATATACAGAATCAGTTTATTTTTCATAGCAGAACTCCCTCCTAATAAATGATGAGGTTTACATGCAAATTCCGATTTTTTCTGATTATATCATGGCACAGACTTCCTGGCAATTCATTTTCGTGGAATTGCCGAAGTTTCAACCAGCAACACAAATCTTGAACAGGGACAGGTTGAATATCGTATTTGTGGAAAAAGCGAATATGAATGCCCTGAAAACACGTGGGATTGTGTTGTCTCCAATTTGGCATTGCACTGCATAGAAAAGTGCGTCATGAAACAAACAAATAAATATGTATCAGGATAGTGTCTATCAATCGCCTAACGGATAAGGAACAAAGAAAAAAGCACCCACCCTATCTTAAACCGCGTGGGTGCTTTTTTCGTCGCGGCGGAGGGCTAACTTAATGACATTGCAGGGGGTTTTCTGCCGGGCGAGGCAGGTTTTTCAGGAACCCTTGGCGGATTCCAAGAAAATTCCGCGCAGTATGGCGGCAAAAGGCCCGCCATACTGCGCGCTGAGAGATGTGAATCAGGCGCTTATATCCCGGACCGGCGCGTCAGGCCTCCAAGGGCAGGCGGACGGTGACCAGACAGCCGCCGCCCGGGGCGTTGCCCAGCTCCAGGGTCCCCTCGTGGCGGGAGACAATCTCCTCGCACACCGCCAGGCCGATGCCGCTGCCCCGGGCGTTGGAGCTCCCCTTGTAGAACCGGTTTTTCACAAAGGGCAGCTCCTCGGCGGGGATGCCGGGGCCGTGGTCCCGGATGCGGATGACCGCCTGCTCCTCCTCGGCGGCCAGGGACACGTCGATGCGCTTTCCGCTGCCGCCGTGCTTGGCCGCGTTGTCCAGCAGGTTGCAGAACACCTGCCGCAGCCGCTCCGGGTCGCCGGAGATGGGCAGCATCTCCTCCGGGCAGTCGTCGTAGCTCAGCTCGATGCCGTCCTGGCGGAAGAATTCCCGGTAGGTGTACACCGCGTCCTCCAGCTCGGCCTTCAGGTCCAGCATTTCCACCGCCAGGGTGAACCGTCCGTCGGAGATGCGGGAGAACTCCAGCAGCTCCTCCACCATATTGGTCAGGCGGCGGGTCTCGGAGACAATGATGTCCATGCCGTGCGCCACGTCCTTGGGGTCGCCCAGCTCTCCGCTCTGGATGGTCTCCGCCCAGCCGTTGATGGCGGTCAGCGGGGTGCGCAGCTCGTGGGAGACGGAGGAGAGGAACTCCTGCTGGGTCTTTTCGGCCTGCATCACCTTGATGGACATGTTGTTGATGGTCTCGGTCAGCTCGCCGATTTCGTCGTCGAAGGTCTTTTCAATCTGCACGCCGTAGCTGCCGCCGGCAATCATGCGGGCGGTCTCGTTGATGCTGGCCAGGGGCTCGAGAATGGAGCGCACAAAGGTCAGGTTGGAGAAATACACCAGTGCCAGAATGCACAAGCCGACCAGGGCGATGGTGAGAATAGCCAGGGACAGCTGCCGGTCCATGGCCTCCAGGGAGGTGACAAAGCGGACCGCCCCCACCAGCTGGCTGCCCTTGTAGACCACCGGGGCGGATACGGCCATGATGTGCTCCCCTGTCACCGGGTCGTTCCCCTGCCAGGCGCGGACGGCCCGGTCCTCCAGGGCGGAGGCCACGTCGGGCGTGCCCGGAACGGTGCCCACCGCCAGGCCCTGGCCGGTGTAGATGACGGTGCCGTAGGTGTCCAGGAACTGTACCTCGATGCGGTTTTTCTCCTCGAAGCCGTCGATATAGGCCTGGGCCGCCGTGTGGTACTCGCTGCGGGTGTACAGGCGGAAGGTGGCGGCCACATTGCTGGCCCGGGCCTCCAGGCCGGTGGTCATGGCGGTGTTGTAGTAGCTCCACAGGGCCATGGACAGGGTGCCCAGGGCCAGCAGGAGAATCAGCAGCACCGCGCCCAGGCTGTTGACCAGCCAGCGCTGCCGGATGCCCCGGATGGTTTTTTTATCCTTCAGCCTGACCCTTTCCGCCATGGCGGCGCCTCCTTTCCCTCCGTATCCGGCCCGGGCCTTCCGTTCAGGCGGAGGTCCTACGGCCCCCACTTGTAGCCGAATCCCCAGACGGTATTGATATAGGTGGGGCTTGTGGGATTGTCCTCGATTTTAATGCGCAGGCGGCGGATGTTCACATCCACAATTTTCAGCTCGCCGAAGTAGTCCCGGCCCCACACCGCGTCCAGGATTTCCTCCCGGGACATGGCCTTGCCCGGGTTCTCCATAAACAGCTTGATCACCCCGTACTCCACAGGGGACAGCTTCACCGGCACCCCGTTTTTCTCCAGGGTGCGGTTGCGCACGTTCAGCAGGAAGGGGGCCTGGCGGATTTCCTCCGCCGAGTCGGGGATCTCCTCTCCCCCGGTCCGGCGGAACAGGGCGTCCACCCGGGCGGTGAGCTCGGCGGGGGAAAAGGGCTTGGTCACATAGTCGTCCGCCCCGGTCATCAGGCCGGTCACCTTATCCATCTCCTGGGTGCGGGCGGTCAGCATAATGATGCCGATTTTGCTGTCCATGGCCCGGATGCGCCGGCACACCTCGAACCCGTCGATTCTGGGCAGCATGATGTCCAGCAGGACCACCTTCACGTCGGGATTCTGCTTCAGCCGGGTCAGGGCCTCCTCGCCGGAGGCGGCCTCAATGGCCTCGTAGCCCGCCCGCTTCAGGTTGATGACCACAAAGCTGCGGATGTTTTCCTCGTCTTCCAAAACCAGGACCTTTCTCATGGTTCTGCCTCCTTCTATTCGCCGGCCCACCCGCTGAGAATCCGGTGGAAACGGGCCAGCACGTCCATCTCCTCCAGGCCGCAGTCCCGCTTGCTGTCCAGGAAGGAGGCTGCGTAGATGGTGCTGTCGTCCTCGCTGAGAACAAACCGGTCCCCCTGGGAGGCGCGGATGCCCCGGTTGACGCCGGAGAGCTGGTAGACGGCCAGGAAGGGCGTGGGCTCCTCCTCCGCGCCGTTCCAGAAGTAGAACACCACCGCCCGCTCGCCGGTGACGCTGTCGTCCCGTCCGATGGTAATTTCGCCAATCCACTCCTCTGGAATCTCCAGATACCAGTTGTCCATGGTGTTGTGATAGGTGGTGGTCACCTTGCGGGCGCTGCCGTTCACGTCGTACTGCAGCCAGTTGACCAGCCAGTAGTCGCTGGACGCGCCGCCGGTGTAGGAGGGGAGCAGGTTGGGCCGGGGCATCTCCAGAATCATATCGTCGTTTACATCCGACGGCCCCACGCTCCCGTAGCCCCGCAGGGTCTCCACGCTGATGCCCGGGCCCGGCGTTATTCGTTCCTCTGGTCATTGGCTATGTCCTCCGGGCGGGTGGTGAGCAGGTTGT
>JAAWHL010000021.1 GCA_022795855.1 Lawsonibacter sp. | reverse complement strand
CTTCAACGGAGACGGCGTGCCTCAGGACTATGCCCGGGCCGTGCAGCTCTTCGAGCGGGCCCATGAGAAGGGCAACTTCTCCTGCAACGACATGCTGGGAAACTGCTACCTCTTCGGGTACGGCTGCCAGAAGAACCCCGCCCGGGCCCTCCAGCTGTTCCAGGAGGCCAAGCAGAGCAGCAGCCTGCTGAACTACGGTATGGGCATGATTTACGCCGACGGCATGGGCGTGCCGGAGGACATCAAAAAGGGCGTGGAGTACCTGCAAAAGTGCGGCGATTACGCCCCTGCCCAGCAGGCCCTGCTGAAATTCAAAAAGACCTTCTTCGGCAGGTGGGTCAGAAGGTAACGGCGCGCCGCCCGGCCCTTGCAAATTTCCCGGGAATACCGCTTGACAGGCGGCGGCCCCGGGCGTAAAATAGGAGAATATTTTTCAAAGACAATGAGGTCTTGGGGCAAGGAGGCTCCATCCGATTCAGGAGGGAGCAAATATGGCGAAATACATTTTTGTCACCGGCGGCGTGGTTTCCGGCCTGGGCAAGGGCATCGCGGCGGCCAGCCTGGGCAGGCTACTGAAGCAGAGGGGCCTGCGGGTCAAGGTGCAGAAGCTGGACCCCTATCTCAACGTGGATCCGGGCACCATGAGCCCCTATCAGCACGGGGAGGTGTTCGTCACCGACGACGGGGCGGAGACCGACCTGGACCTGGGCCACTACGAGCGGTTCATTGACGAAAACCTCACGGTTCACTCCTCCGTCTCCTCGGGGCAGGTGTACTGGAACGTCCTGAGCCGGGAGCGCTCCGGGGACTATCTGGGGGGCACGGTGCAGATCATCCCCCACATCACCAACGAGATCAAGCGGAACATCTACGCCCTGGACACCCCGGACACCGACGTCGCCATTGTGGAAATCGGCGGCACCGTGGGGGACATCGAGTCCCAGCCCTTTCTGGAGTCCATCCGGCAGGTGGCCGCCGAGCGGGGGCGGCAGAACGTCATGTTCCTCCACGTCTCCCTGATTGTCTCCATTCCCGGCTCGGGGGAGCTGAAGAGCAAGCCCACCCAGCACTCCTGCAAGGAGCTGCTCAGCCTGGGGATTCAGCCGGACGTCATCATGTGCCGGTGCGACCGGCCCGTTCCCCGGGAAATCCTGGAGAAAATCTCCCTGTTCTGCAATATCCCCGCAGAGCACGCCATCCCCAACCTCACTGCGCAGGTGCTCTACGAGGTGCCGCTGATGCTGGAGCGGGAGGGGCTGTCCGGCGTGGTGGTGCGCCGTCTGGGGCTGGCCTGCCCCGAGCCCGACCTGACCGAGTGGGCCGATATGGTCCGCCGGGCCAAGTCCCCCCGGGGCGCGGTGGAAATCGCCTTGGTGGGCAAGTACGTGGCCCTCCGCGACGCCTATCTCTCGGTGGCCGAAGCCCTGACCCACGGGGGCATTGAGAACGGGGTGCAGGTCCGCATCCGCTGGGTGGACAGCGAGGCCGTCACCGACGGGAACGCGGAGGAGCTCCTGGGGGGCGCAGACGGCATTCTGGTGCCCGGCGGCTTTGGGGACCGGGGGATTGAGGGGAAGATTTCCGCCGTCCGCTATGCCCGGGAGAAGGGGGTCCCCTTCCTGGGCATCTGCCTGGGGATGCAGATGGCGGTGGTGGAGTTCGCCCGCCATGTGTGCGGCCTGACGGACGCCCACTCCAGCGAGCTGTCCCGGACCACCGCCCACCCGGTCATCGACCTGATGCCCGCTCAGCGGGGGGTTACCGCCAAAGGGGGCACCATGCGCCTGGGCAGCTTCCCCTGCCGCCTCATGGGGGAGGACACCCGCTCCTTTGCCGCCTACGGCACGGCGGACATCGCCGAGCGCCACCGGCACCGCTACGAGTTCAACAACGACTACCGGGAGGCGCTGACCGCCGCCGGGCTGAGGCTGGCCGGCCTGTCCCCCGACGGCCGGCTGGTGGAGATTGTGGAGCTGCCCGGCCACCCCTGGTTTGTGGGGGTGCAGTTCCACCCGGAGCTGAAGTCCCGGCCCAACCGGGCCCACCCCCTGTTCCGGGCGTTCATCGCCGCGGCCCTGCCGGGGCAGGGCCCTGTTTCCTGAGCATCCATAACCAAACGCGGCCCCCTGTTTTCCAGGGGGCCGCGTTTTTTGCAAAACCGGCAGGGTCAGCCGCACAAAAGTTTCGGGCCGGCCTTTTCAAAGGGCGGCGGGGCCCGGGGCAGGGCCCCGGCGGGGCCCAGGCCGCGCTATACCTCCCGGTACATGGCGGCGGCGTCCGCCTTGCCCACGTTGTCGGCCACCACCAGCACCTCCACCCGCACCGTGCGCTCGCCGAAGCGCAGCTCCAGCACGTCGCCCGGCTTGACCTCGTACCCGGCCTTTACCGCGCGGCCGTTGGCGGTGACCCGCTGGGCGTCGCAGGCCTCGTTGGCCACGGTGCGCCGCTTGATCAGCCGGGACACCTTCAGCCATTTGTCCAGTCGCATTCCCGTCCCTCCCTGCAAATGGGGGGCGCCCGAAAGGCGCCCCCTCCATCCTTTAGAGCCTGTATCCATTGCCGGAAATGACGCCCGGGTGAGGGATTTTTCTGCCGGACAAGGCGCATTTTCACGGGAATCCTTGGCGGATTCCAAGAAAACGGCACGCAGTCCGGCGGGAAAAGGCCCGCCCGGGCGCATGTTCGGGGCTGTGGCTCCAGGTTCTTATTCCTGGGACACCGCGTCCTTCAGGGCCTTGCCCGCCTTGAAAATCGGCTTCTTGGAGGCCGGGACCTGGATGGTCTCCTTGGTTTGGGGGTTGCGGGCCACCCGCTCGGCGTACTCCTTCACCTCGAAAGCGCCAAAGCCCACCAGCTGGACCTTCTCCCCCTGGGTCAGGGCCTCGGTAATCGCGTCAATCACGGCGGCGACGGCGGCCTCGGCGTCCTTCTTGGACAGCTCGGTCTTCTCCGCCACCACATTAATCAGTTCGGTTTTATTCATGCTTGCTTCCTCCTAAGTGTATTCGGCGCGTCCGCGCGCCCTGTTTTTAATATCCAGAACCGTTCCCTGCCCCCGGTCTCCCAGGGGGACGCCCGCCGCACCCGGCGGCCCGTCCGGCAGGGGTGATTCCCACTTAAAGCCGCCGCTGCGGCGGCCGTTAAGTCTCCTGCTGCTTGGCCTGCGCCCACATCCGCTCCAGCTCCTCCAGGGGGAACCGGTCCAGGGGCGTGCCGCCGGCCTGGCGCTCCACCTCCCGGAAGCGGCGGATGAACTTCTCGCAGGCGGCGTGAAGGGCCAGCTCGCTGTCCAGCCCGGCAAAGCGGCCCGCCTTGACGGCGGCAAAGAGGACGTCGCCCAGCTCCTCCTCCACGTTGGTCCCCTCCCGGAGGGCGGTTTTCAGCTCCTCCGCCTCCTCGGCGAGCTTGTCCGCCGCCTGGGCGGCCTCCCGCCAGTCAAAGCCCGCCTTGCTGGCCTTGTCCTGGAGCTTCTCCGCCCGCATCAGGGCGGGCAGGGAACGGGCCACCGCGTCCAGGGCGTCCGCGGTGCTCTTCTGGCCCTTCTCCCGGCGCTTCCGGGCGTCCCAGGCCTCCAGGGCGGCGGCGCTGTCCCCGGCCGGGACCGTGCCGAACACGTGGGGGTGGCGGAAGACCAGCTTCCGGCACACCCCGTCCACGACGTCGGCCAGGGTGAACTGCCCCTCCTCCCGGGCCATCTCGGCGTGAAAAACCACCTGGAGCAGCACGTCGCCCAGCTCCTCCCGCAGGTGCCCGGGGTCCCGGCGGTCAATGGCCTCGGCGGCCTCGTAGGCCTCCTCCAGCAGATTGCGCCGGATGGACTGGTGGGTCTGCTCCCGGTCCCAGGGGCAGCCCCCGGGGCCCCGGAGCAGCGTCATAATCTGCTCCAGGTCCTGGAGGCCATAGCGCGGCTTGCATTGAAAATCTACCACATTTTTTCCCCTTCCGCAAGGTATTTTTTTCATATTTTCAAGAAAGATGCAAAATTTTTGCGATTTTTTCCCCTTTTGGCATCAGCATCAGGTCATCCTTTGAGATTGCCCGCAGGGCAATCACTAAAATACCATAAATTGCTACGGCCACGCCGATGGCCAGCAGCACCGCCAGGGCGTTGCCCGTCCGGCTCAGCTCCACCGCCTGCTTGGTGGCCTCGTCCAGAACGCACAGCTTCCCCAGCTTCATCAGCAGCTTGGACAGCAGCCCGTACACCGCCCAGGCCCCCAGGCCCATCAGGGCGGAGGCGGCGGCCGGCTTGGCGAAGGCGGGGGCGAAGGAGGGCCGGTCCGGAATGACCCGGGAGATGATAACCAGGTCCAGCACCATGCACAGCCCGAAGCACAGCACGTTGCCGAAGGGGGCCCCGTAGATCCCCACCCCGGGCAGGGCCACCAGGTTATAGTTGTTGAAAATTTTCAGCACGCCCCCCAGCAGCATCACCGCCACCGGCAGGTTGATAAACCCGTAGGCCTGGAGCACCGAGTTGCACACCAGCATCATGCAGACAAACAGGGTGGCGATGCCCAGCTCGCTGAGCAGGGGCCCGGCGATGGCCGCGTTCAGGCGGGGGTAGAGCAGCCGGATGATGGGGGTGCCCAGGACGAACAGGCCGACCCCCATAGGAAAGGCCAGCAGGGCGGTGATGCGCAGGGCGGATCCGGCCACCTTGGCCGCCTTTTTCCGCTCCCGGCGGGCCAGGGCGGCGGAGACGGCGGGAATCACCGACGCGGTGATGGCCGCCATCAGGGAGGTGGGCAGATTGTAAATGTTCAGCGCGCCGGAGTAGTTGCCGTACAGGGTGCGGCTCATGGACTCCAGCAGGGCGTGGACGTCCCAGGCGGCGCTGTCCAGGGCAGTCAGGGCGGTGCCCGACGCCTGGGCGGACTGGGCGGCCTCCACCTGACGGGTCAGCACCTCGATGCTGGGGGACCCGCCCATGGGCAGCAGCTGCTTCCAGCCCTCCAGGGCGGTGCGCAGGGGGGTGAAATCAATGGATTCGGCGTACAGCGCCCAGCTGTCCGGGTTTTCCAGCAGCACCTTCTGAAGCTGGCCCTGGACCAGGGAGGAGTCAATCACCGTGACGATGCCCACCATGGAGGAGCTGAGGGTGATCGGCAGGGCGATGAGCAGCACGTCCCGCAGGATGGCCCCGGGGGCGTCGGGTACGTCCCGGGACAGGTTCTCCTGCCGGGCCTGGAGCATCATAAAGCGGAAGACCATATACGCCAGGGCGATGATGGTGCCCACGGTGACCCCCGTGATGGCCCCGGCGGCGGCCGCGTCCTCGGACACCCCCTGCTGCACCATCCAGTAGGCCAGCCCCAGGCCCACCGCCAGCTTGCACAGCGCCTCGATGATCTGGGAGACGGCGGTGGGGGCCATGTCGCTGTGGCCCTGGGAATAGCCCCGGAAGGCGGACAGGCAGCCCACACAGATGACCGCCGGGGCCAGGGCCCGCACGCCGGCGGCCGCCTTGGTGTCGTGCATCAGCTCGGCCAGCCACTCCGCCCGGAAGAACATCACCAGGAAGGACAGCACGCCCAGGGTCAGGAACAGGGCCAGGGCCAGGCGGAAAATGCGCTGGACCTGATTCTTCCGCCCCAGGGCGTTGGCCTCGCTGACCAGCTTGGACACCGCCACCGGCAGGCCCGCCGTGGAGATGGTCAGCAGCACCGCGTAGATGTTGTAGGCGTTTTGAAAGTCCGCCGTCCCCTGCTCGCCGATGATGTTCACCAGCGGGATGCGGTAGAACATGCCAATCAGCTTGACCGCCATGATGCCCACGGCCAGAATGGCCGCGCCGCCGAAAAAGGTGTTCTGTTTGGACGTCCGGGCGCTCTGAGACGCGCCGTTGTTCTGTGCCATAGTGGGCCCCCTTTGGGAATTAAGAACCTGGGTTCATAACCGCAAACGACGCCCGGGCGAGGGGTTTTTCCGCCGGGCAAGGCGCATTTTTTCAGGGATGCTCTGTGTATTCCAAGAAGATGGAACACAGTGCGGCGGGGAAGGCCCGGCCAGGCGCGCGTTTGAGGTTGTGGATACAGGTTCCAAGAATGAAGAATTAAGGATTGGGGAAGACGAGGGGGAGGGCGTAATCCTTTACCTCGGCGCGGATGCGCTCCAGGTCCAGGGTGAGGAATTCCCCCTTCTCATATATGACCTGTCCCCGGGCCATATTCATCTCAATGTTGGAGGAGTGGGCGGCGTAGACCAGATTTTCCACCTCGTCGTGGCAGGGGGTCAGGTTGGGGGCGGTGAAGTCCACCAGCAGCAGGTCGGCGGTTTTCCCGGCGGCGATGACGCCGGAGTCCCGGCCCAGGGCCCGGGCCCCGCCGGCGGTGGCCATGGACAGGGCCTCCCAGGCCCCCATGGCCATAGGGTCCTGCTGGGTGCCGCAGGGCAGGCAGGCGGCCAGCTTGATGTCGGAGAAGAGGTCGGCGCTGTTGTGGGAGGACATGCCGTCGCTGCCCAGGGCCACGTTGACCCCCGCCCGCAGCATGGCGGGGGTGGGGGCCACGCCGGAGCCCAGCTTCAGGTTCGACCAGGGGTTGTGGACGCAGGAGACGTTTTTCTCCGCCATGACGGCCCAGTCCTCCGGGGTGGTGTAGACGCAGTGGGCGGCCAGCGACCGGCCGCAGTCCCAGACGCCGTACCGGTCCAGGGCCTGGATGGGGGTCAGCCCGTTGCGCTCCAGGCTCTCCGCGTGCTCCCTGCGGGTCTCGGAGATATGGACGTGCATCCCCAGGCCGCGGGACACGGCAAAGTCCGCCATCCACTCCCACAAAGGGGCGCAGGAGGTGTACTCGGCGTGGATGGAGGCGTCCACCAGGATCTGCCCGTCCCCCGCGCCGTGCCACTCCTCGGTCAGGCGCAGCTGGCTGCGGCAGTCGCCGCAGGCCTCGGGGGAGAAGTCCGCCGCCGCCCCGAAGTACACCCCGCCGCAGGACAGGTTGGCGGAAATGCCCGACTCCAGCACCGTCCGGGCGACGGTCCCGGTGTGCATATACATGTCGGCCGTACAGGTGACCCCGGCGGCAATCATCTCCGCCAGGCCCAGGGCGGTTCCGGCGGCCACGGCCCGGCTGTCCAGCCGGGCCTCGGCGGGGAAGATATAGTCGTGCAGCCAGGTCTGGAGCCCGCACCCTCCGCCGTAGCCCCGCATCAGCACCATGGGCAGGTGGGTGTGGGCGTTGACAAAGCCGGGAATCATCACCTTGCCGGTGCAGTCAATGACCCGGTCGAAGTCCCCCTGGGGGCGCTCAGGCCCCACAGAGTCAATTCTGGCCCCCCGGGTGGAGACCCAGACGTCCCGCAGGACGGGGCTGGCCGCGTCCATGGTGACGGCGGTGACGTGTTGAAACAGGATGTTCATGTGCAGGCCTCACACTCCTACAGCTTCCGCAGGCAGGCCCGCACCAGGGCGGAGAACCTGCCCTTGGCCGCCTCGCCGGCGTCCAGCACCTCCTGCTCGGACAGGGGCTGGTCCAGGATGCCGGCGGCCATGTTGGACAGCAGGGTAAAGCCCAGCACCTCCATGCCGCAGTGGGCGGCGGCGATGACCTCGGGGGCGGTGGACATGCCCACCGCGTCGCCCCCCAGGGCCCGGACGGCCCGGATTTCCGCCGGGGTCTCGTACTGGGGGCCGTAGCAGTAGAAGTACACGCCCTCCCGCAGGGGGATGCCCAGCTCCTTGGCGCAGGCCCGGGCCAGCTCCCGCAGGCGGGGGGTGTACAGGCGGGAGGCGTCGGGGAAGCGCACCCCGAACTGGGGCAGGTTCCCCCCCCGCAGCGGGGACTCGGAGAACATCTTAATCTGGTCGCAAATCAGCATCAGGTCCCCCGCCTTCCAGTCGGTGCGCACGCACCCGGCGGCGTTGGTGACAATCAGGGTCTCGCAGCCCAGCAGGCGCAGCACCCGCACCGCGTAGGAGACCTCCTCGTAGGAGTACCCCTCGTAGTGGTGCATCCGGCCCTGCATCACTGCCGCCGGCTGCCCCTCCAGGGTGCCGAACACCAGCCGCCCCTTGTGGCCCGGCGCGGTGGAGGCCTTGAAGTGGGGAATGTCCCGGTAGCCGATGGCTGCGGCGTTCTCCACCTCGTCCCCCAGATACCCCAGGCCGGAGCCCAGCACCATGGCAACCTTGGGCGTAAAGCCGTTCAGACGCGCCCGGATGGCCTGGGCGCTCTCCTCGTACTGCTCGAATGTGAAGTTCATGGTATCCCTCCCGCTGTTTCTCTTTTTCGGGCCGCCGCCCACGGAATGGCCCGATTTTCCAATGGTAGTTTTTTCAGTTTACACCAATCCAAAGGAAAATGCAACGTTTCCCGGGATTTCTTTCCCTTCCGCGCCGCGTTTTTTTCGGTTTTGAGCGCAAAAGGCGGGCGCCCCCCGGGGCCGCCCGCCTTTTCCTCTTAGAGCCTGTATTCATGACCGGCCGCGACGGCCGTTTTTCCTCTTGCAGCCTCGTCTCATAGCCGGGCTTGCCTCCCGGCGGGCCCGCGCCCGGTTTCTTCCCTTACAGCCTTGCCTCCAGCTCCGCCTTCATCTCCTCATAGCCGGGCTTGCCCAGCAGGGCAAACATATTCTTTTTATAGGCCTCCACGCCGGGCTGGTCGAAGGGGTTGACCTCCAGCAGATAGCCGGACAGGCCGCAGACATACTCAAAGAAGTAAATCAGCCAGCCCACGCTCTTCTCGCTGATTTGGGGCAGCTCCAGCAGCACGTTGGGCACGCCGCCGTCCACGTGGGCCAGGATGGTGCCCCGCATGGCCTGCTCGGCCACGAAGGACAGGGGCTTGCCGGACAGGAAGTTCAGGCCGTCCACATTGGCCGGGTCGTCGGGGATGAGGAACTCCCCCTTGGGGGCGAACTTCACCACCGTCTCGAACATCAGCCGCTGGCCCTGCTGGATGTACTGGCCCATGGAATGAAGGTCGGCGGTGAACTCCACGCTGGCAGGGAAGAGGCCCTTGTTCTCCTTGCCCTCGCTCTCGCCGTAGAGCTGCTTCCACCACTCGGCGAAGAAGCGGAAGGGGGGCTCGTAGCAGGCCAGCAGCTCCACGCTCCTGCCGCTCTCGTACAGGGCGTGGCGGGCGGCGGCGTACTGCCAGGCGGGGTTGTCCAGCCCGCCCTTCCCCAGCTGCTCCATGGCCTGGGCGGCGCCCGCCATCAGGGCCTCGATGTCGATGCCGGCGGCGGCGATGGGCAGCAGGCCCACGGCGGTCAGCACCGAATAGCGCCCGCCCACATCGTCGGGCACCACGAACTCCTCGTACCCCTCCGCGTCGGCCAGGCCCTTCAGGGCGCCCCGGGCCCTGTCGGTGGTGGCGTAGATGCGCTCCTTTGCCCCCTCCTTGCCGTACTTCTTCTCCAGCATGGCCTTGAAGATGCGGAACGCCACGGCGGGCTCGGTGGTGGTGCCCGATTTGGAGATGACGTTGACGGAGAAGTCCCGCTCCCCAATCAGCGCGATGGTCTCCAGCAAAGCGTCGGTGGACAGGCCGTTGCCGGCGAAAAGGATGTCAGGGGTGTCCTTCTTCTTCAGGTTGTAGTTGGGGGAGGCCAGCAGCTCCACCACCGCCCGGGCCCCCAGGTAGGAGCCGCCGATGCCGATGACCACCAGCACCTGGGACTGCTGCTGAATCCGCTTCGCGGCCGCCTGGATGCGGGCGAACTCCTCCCGGTCGTAATCCCGGGGGAGGAACACCCAGCCGGTAAAGTCCCCGCCGGGGCCGTCGTGGCTGGCCAGCATGGAGGCCGCCTTCTCCAGCCCAGCCTGGCGCTGTGCCAGATACCCCTCGGGCAGGAATTGTGCCGCTTTGGACAGGTCCAGTTTTAACATCTTCAAGTCCTCCTTATTTTTCAGGCGCTTTCCGCGTCAATTGTCCTGTTTGATTATACCATATTCTTCCGGAGCTTTCACCGGTTTTTTGAATTTTTTCGGAAACCCTCTTGACAGGGCGCCCCTTTAGTGATATGGTTAATTACGCAAGTAATGAACCGATGAGCTTGCGGCAAGGAGGTGCTTGGATGCGGGGTGCGTTCCGCGAACAGTCCCTGATTTATTTGCAGATTGCCCAGATGCTGGAGGACGACATCCTCCGGGGGGTCTACGCCCCGGAGGAGCAGGTCCCCTCCACCAACGAGCTGGCCCGGGCCTACAGCATCAACCCGGCCACGGCGGCCAAGGGAATCAATCTGCTGGTCAGCGGCGGAATTTTATACAAGCGGCGGGGCATCGGCATGTTTGTGGCCCCGGGAGCGGAGGAAAAAGTGAAAGAGAAGCGGCGCGCCGCCTTTTATGACGGCTTTGTCAGGCCCCTTGTGCGGGAGGGGCGGTCCCTTGGCCTGACCGGCCGGGAGCTGGCCGGCATGATGGAGCAGGCGCTGCGGGAGGGAGAAGAGCAATGAACGAAAATATCTTGCTGGCACAGGGCGTGTGCAAATCCTACGGGGACAACCAGGTGCTTCACAACCTGGACCTGTCCCTGGAGCCGGGAAAAATTTACGGCCTGATTGGCCGCAACGGGGCGGGCAAGACCACTCTGCTGAGCATCCTGACTGCCCAGAACACCATGGATTCCGGGTCGGTGACCTACGGCGGAGAGCCGGTGTGGGAGAATCAGCGGGCGCTGGACCGGCTGTGCTTTTCCCGGGAGCTCCAGCCCACCCTGCTGACCGGGCAGAACAATCTGAAAATCAAGCACTATCTCCAGTCGGCGGCCATCTTCTACCCCAACTGGGACCGGGAGTACGCCCTGCGGCTGCTGGAGGAGTTCAAGCTGGATCCGAAAAAGAAAATCTACCAGCTGTCCAAGGGCCAGATGTCCATGGTCACCATCCTCATCGCCCTGGCCAGCCGGGCCCCGCTGACCATCCTGGACGAGCCGGCGGCGGGCCTGGACGTGGTGATTCGGGAGCGGTTCTACCAGCTGCTTCTGGAGGACTTCGCCCAGACGGGGCGCACCTTTGTGGTGTCCACCCACATCATTGAGGAGGCCGCCTCCGTCTTTGAGCGGGTCGTCATCCTGGACCAGGGGCGGATTATTGAGAACGCCCCCACCGAGGAGCTGGTGGACCAGTTCCGCTATGTCTCCGGCCGGGAGGACGTGGTGGACCGGGTGTGTACGGGGCTTCAGGTGCTGTCCGTCCACCAGATGGGCCGGCACAAGACCGCGGCCGTGCGGGGCGGCGGGGTCCAGCTCGCCCCCGCCCTGGCGGAGGACGGCGTGGACGTGTCCCCCATGAACCTGCAAAACGTGTTTGTGGCCCTGTGCGGCCACGGGGACGAGGGGGGACGGCAGGGATGAGGAAGTCTTTCCGGTTTTTGTGGCAGTTTGAATGGACCTACTGGGCCACCATTGTGATTTTCGCGGCGGTGGTCACGGCGCTGACCCAGTACAGCGGGGCCGGATACCATGAAAACAGCCTGTCCTTTTTTCAGACCTACTACGCCACCTACGCCCTGCTGGAGCTGCTGTTCCTCTTTATTTTCAGCTTTACCATGAGTACTGTCTATCTCCACATGGCCCTCTCCTTCGGGGCCCGGCGGGCGGACTATTTCGCGGCCCTTCAGCTGTATATGCTGTCCATGGCCGCCGTGGCCTGGGCGGTGCAGCAGGGCATGGCCCGCCTGCCCTCCCTGCTGGGCTGGCCCCTCGCCGTGGGCTGGGAGATGATGCTCACCCTGGGGAATCTGCCCTTCTGGGTCTTTCCCCTGCTGTGCATGGCCATCCAGGCGGTGGGAATGGTGTGCGGCCTGCTGGTGAACCGGCACAAGGTGCTCGGCATAGCGGTGGTGGTCCTGGCGTCGATGGCCGGCATCGGCGGCGTAGTGGCCGTGATGCTGCTGTTTGAATTCGACGCCCGGCTGGGGCTTGCGGACTTCCAGCGCTGGTTCCCCGTGGCGGCGGCCGCCGTCAGCGCGGTCCTGCTGGCCGGCTGTGAGTGGGGCCTGCGGCGGTATATCAAATTTTCTTGCGTGAGGTGAGGGGAATGCTGAAAAAACTGATTAAATTCAACTGGGACGATTTCGCCCTGCTGGGCGGGGCGGCGGCGGGGATGTTCCTGCTGGCCCAGATCGTCACCGCCCTGGTGCTGCTCTTCTTCCGGGATGGGATGGGGCACGTGGTTCTGCTGAGCGGCGTGATACTGCCTGCGGTTATGGGCTTTGTGCTCCTGTTTACCTCTCTGGGCCATTTTATGCTGACCTTTGACCTGGGGGTGCGCTTCAGCCTCACCCGCCGCCGCTCTCTGGGCCTGACTGCGGGAGTGGCGGGACTCCAGGCCCTGTTCGCCATGGCCGCGGCCGGCCTGCTGGCCCGGCTGGAGGAGGCGCTGATGCCCCGGGCCTGGAAGGTGCTGTCCGGAGCCCAGGCGCTGGACATCAGCGTCCTGGGACGGGAGCCCGGGGGCGCGGCCCGCGCCCCCGAGCCCGGCGCGGCCCTGCCCGCCCCGCCCCAGATCCCCACCCTGGAGGCCGATATTATCGTTCTGCGCTGGTATTGGTATCTGGCCATCGCCCTGGGGGCCCTGGCCCTGGCCCTGGTGCTGGCGGCCCTGCTCTCCCGCTTCGGGCAGAAAGGAATGTGGATCCTGTGGGGAATCTGGATGGCGGTGTGCTTTCTCCCCCAGCTGCCCATCTGGAGCGACTTCTGGAGCAGCAGCCGCGTCCCCTTCCCCCTGCTGCTCCCCCTGGCTGTGCTGTTTTTCCTGGGCGTACTGGCCTGGTCGGTGTGGCAGATGCTCCACGCCGCCGTGAAGGGTTAGGAGGTGAATTTCCATGCGAAGCTGTCTGCGATGCGGCGCCGCCATGAAGGAGGACTGCGCCGTCAAAGTGGCCGGAGCGGGGTACGGTATCGTGCTCTCCTCCGACAGCAGGAAGATTTTCGGCGGCCGGATGGGCGAGCCCAAGGTTGCCATCTGCCCCGCCTGCGGCGAGGTGTCCCTCTACCTGGAGCAGGTGGAAAAGCTGAAATAACGGGCTGTTTTGGGGTTGTTCATTCTTTTTCTTGAAAGAAAAAGAATCAAAAAGAACTTTTCTGGCGCGAAACTATGTTTCGCGCAGGGCGGTTCATCTCAGCGCCTGTATTCCGGACCGGACATGACGCCGGGACAATGTATTTTCCGCAAACCGCCGGTACGCCGGAACCAAATCAAACAGAAAAAATACCCCGCCGGAGCAATGCTCCGGCGGGGTTCTTCCGCCCATCGTTACCGGGCGGAACCTGGAAGAGATTGCGCCTTCCGTGGCGAATGGAAGCTCTTTTTGGTTCTTTTTCTCTCGAGAAAAAGAACTCAGCACTTCTCGAAGACGGTAGCGACGCCCATGCCGCCGCCGATGCACAGGGTGGCAAGGCCCCGCTTGGCCTCGGGCCGCTTTTGCAGCTCGTGGAGCAGGGTGACGATGATGCGCGCGCCGGAGGCCCCCACCGGGTGGCCGATGGAGATCGCCCCGCCGTTGACGTTGACCTTGGACATGTCAAAGCCCAGCTCCCGGGCCACGGCGATGGACTGGGCGGCGAAGGCCTCGTTGGCCTCAACCAGGTCGATGTCCTCCATCTTCACGCCGGCCTTGGCCATGGCCTGGCGGGAGGCGGGCACCGGGCCCACGCCCATGACCTTGGGGTCCACGCCCCCCTGGCCCCAGCCGGTCAGCCTGGCCATGGGCTTCAGGCCGTATTTCTCCACCGCCTCGCCGGATGCCAGCACGATGGCGGCCGCGCCGTCGTTGATGCCCGAGGCGTTGGCGGCGGTGACCCGCTGGACATGCTGCCTGGCGTCGGCCTCATGCACGCCGGTCAGGTCAAAGGTGTGGACAATGGTCTCCTCCACGCCGTCGGGGCCCACGGGGAACGCGCCGCGCAGCTTGGCGATGCCCTCGGCGGTGACGCCGGGCTTGGGGAACTCGTCGGTCTTGAATTCCACGGTCTCTTTCTTCTTTTTCACCAGGACGGGGACAATCTCCTCAGCAAAGCGGCCCGCCTTCTGGGCGGCCTCCGCCTTCTGCTGGGAGGAGGCCGCAAACTCGTCCATCTCCTGCCGGGTGATGCCCCACACGTCGCAGATGTTCTCGGCGGTGGTGCCCATGTGGTAGTTGTTGTAGGCGTCCCACAGGCCGTCCCGAATCATGGTGTCCACCACTTTTTTGTCCCCCATGCGGGCGCCCCAGCGCTCGTCCGGCAGGGCGAAGGGCGCGGCGGACATGTTCTCCGTGCCGCCGGCCACAATCACGTCCGCGTCCCCGGCCAAAATGGCCCGGGCGCCCTCAATCACGCTCTTCATGCCCGAGCCGCACACCATGCCTACCGTGTAGGCGGGCACCGAGTAGGGCAGGCCGGCCTTTACCCCCACCTGGCGGGCCACGTTCTGCCCCTGGGCCGCAGTCAGAATGCAGCCGAACATCAGCTCGTCCACCTGCTCCGGCTTTACCCCCGCCCGGCTCAGCGCCTCCTTCACCACAACAGCGCCCAGCTCCGCCGCCGGGACGTCCTTCAGACTCCCGCCGAAAGACCCGACGGCCGTGCGGCAGCAATTCACGACATAGACCTCTTTCATGGACTCCAACCTCCGTTTTGTTGTTGTTCATTCTTTTCTTTTACAAAGAAAAGAATCAAACAAAATTTTTGCGCAAAGCTCCGCTTTGCTTTCGGGATATTTTATGCGTTGATTCCATTATACCGGAGTTCTGCCAAAAAGCAACGGGGAATGTTTGCGCGATTTTGTGGAAAAGCGTGCGAATGTTGACTTTGTTCCCAATTGTCCGGGTTGTTTTGGAAGGGTTGGGGCGGATTTTGCTGCCGGACGAGGCCGGTTTTTCGCAGGAATCCTGGATGCCTTTCCAGAAAAATCGGGGAAGTACGGCGGCAAAAGGCCCGCCGGTTGGGCGTATTGACAATGTTCAAACAGGCCCTGGCCCCGGGTGCTCCGGTTCCGGGACCAGCCCCAGCTTCAGCTTCCAGCAGAGGACCCGGGCGGCGGCCTGCTCCAGCCGGGCGGGGTCCAGGGTCCCGTCCTCCAGGGCGGCCAGGACCTGCGCGGCCATAGTCCGGGGGTCTCCGGTAATCAGCAGGTCCGCCCCGGCGTTCAGCGCCATGACGGCGGCGGAGCCCTCCCGCACATACTGCCGGACGGCCTTCATATCCAGGTCGTCGGTCATGGCGACCCCGTCAAAGCCCGCCTCGCCCCGCAGCAGGTCGTAGGCGGCGGGAGAGAGGGAGGCGGGCAGCGTCCCGTCCAGGCAGGCCACGATATTGTGGCACACCAGCACCGCGCCGGCCCCCGCCTCCGCCCCCGCCCGGAAGGGGAGCAGGTCCCCCTCCAGAAAGGACTCCAGGGGCCGGCTGTCCAGGGCGGATCCGGTGTGGGTGTCCCGGTTGTCCCCGTAGCCGGGAAAGTGCTTGAGCACGCTGCCGATGCCGGAGCGCCTCATGGCGGAGACCACCAGGGAGACATACTCCGCCGTCTCCTCCGGCCCCTGGCCGAAGGCCCGGTCATAGATGAAATCCGACGGGTCGGCGGACACGTCGCACACCGGGGCCAGGTTGATGTTCAGCCCCAGGTCCAGGAGGAAGGCGGACTTCTCCAGCGCGTCGGCCTCCACCGCCTCCAGCCCGCCGGAGGCGTACAGCCGCTGGGGGGAGGGGAAGCGCGCCTCCCGGAAGGCGGGGTAGAAGCTGGCCCGGACCACCGTGCCCCCCTCCTCGTCCACCCCCATCAGCAGGGGCACGGAGGCCGCCTGCTGGCAGGCGGCAATTTTCTCCCGGACCTCCTCCGGGGTGCTGTCCTTAAAATCCTGCCCAAAGAGGAGATAGCCCCCCAGGTGAAGCTCCCCGGCCAGCTCCGGGGCCCCCGTCCCGGGAAAACGGGCCAGGAACACCTGTCCCGCCTGCTCCTCCGCCGTCATGGCCGCCGCCATCGCGGCGGCCCGCTCCTCCGGGGTGGGTGGGGCCGGCTCGGGTTCGGGTTCCGGTTCCGGCTCAGGTTCCGGCTCAAGTTCCGGCAGGGAGGCCGCCGCCAGGGCCTGTGAGGCGTCCTCCGCGGGCGCCCGGGCCGCCGGATCCGCGCAGCCGCCGAGCAGCAGCGCCAGAACCAGCAGAATCAGCCCCCGCCTCATGGCTTCTTCTTCAGCGGGATGCGCCGGCCGTCGGGGGTCTGGATCACGGTGTGCTCCAGCTGGCTGACCAGATTGGTCCGCACCGCCTCCAGATACTCCTGGCGCAGGGCGGCCTGCTCCTCTTTTTCCGCCTCCGTCAGGCCCTCCGCCGTCCGGGATTTCCGGGCCAGGGCGTTGATGCGGTCAATCTTTTCCTTTGTTATCATAAAGCCGCTCCTATCCTTACTGTCAGAACCTGCATTCACAGCCTCAAGCGCGCACCCGGCCGGGCCGCTCCCCGCCATCCTGCGTTACATTTTCTTGGAAGGCGCCAGGTATTCCTGCGAAAATGCGCCTTGCCCGGGCGTCGTTTGTCGTTTTCGGTCATGAATACCGGTTCTTATTCCAAGCAGAAGCAAAACGCAGTTTTGCGCCAAGAGTTTTCATTTTGATTCTTTTTCTTTTTCAAAAGAAAAAGAATCAACAGCCTAAACATACCGCTGAATCACCACCTGGATCCGCCCCTTTTTGGACTGCCCCAGCACCTGCTCCAGGACGCACTTGCCCAGGCCGCGGCAGGAGAGCACGTCTCCCTGGGCCACGGGGCGGTCGGCCTTGAGGCACTCCCGGTAGTTCAGGGCGACTCTTCCGGCGGCGATAAACCCGGCGGCCTTGGACCGGGAGGTGGAGAAGCCGCAGGCGCACACCGCGTCCAGGCGCAGGGCGGAGACGGTGTCCCGGACGGTTTTCACCTGGGGCGGGGCGGCCTCCACCTGTTCCAGGGGGAGCTCCCTGAGCTTCAGCCGCAGGCGGCCGGCGCTCTCCCACTGGCTGAGCAGGATGGGCAGGGCCTCCCGCAGGGCCAGCACCTGGGCGCGGCCCTCCTCCACCAGGATGTCCCCCAGCTTTTCCCTGGAAATTCCCAGGCCCGTCAGCGAGCCCAGGATGTCCCGGTGGGTCAGGGCGGCGCCGGGGGAGAAGAGGGCCTCCAGGGCGGCCACCGGGCCGGCCGGATCGGCGAGGAAGTCTTCCTCCTCCTGCCAGTCGGGGAGGAAGGCGCACACCGTCCGCTCCGCCCCCGGGTAGCCCCCGAACATCAGATACCGGGGCTGGCCGCAGGCGGCCAGCAGCTCCTCCGCAGACCGGCGCTCCCCCGGGGAGAGGAACGGCGTGTGGGCCGGGACGGAGCGGTCCCGGGCCTCGCTGAGCCGGTCCAGCACCCGCCCCAGCAGCAGGCGCTCCTCCCCGGTCCGGGCGCAGCGGTTGAGCAGCTCTGTCTTATTCATGCCGCCGCCCCCCTATGCCAGCAGGCCCCAGGCCAGCCGGGCCACCAGCAGGGCCAGCACCACAAAAAACATGGGCCGGATCACCTTGGCCCCGCCCTTCAGGGCCAGGCCGGAGCCCACAAAGTTCCCGGCGATGCCGCACAGGGCGGCGGGGATGCCCACCGCCCACAGCACCTGCCCCGCCAGGGCGAAGGCGGCCAGGGCGGCCAGGTTGGAGGCGGAGTTGGCCACCTTGGTGTTCCCCGAGGCGGTGAGCAGGTCGAACCGGCACAGCCCCGTAAAGGCCAGCATCAGGAAGGTGCCCGCGCCGGGGCCGAAAAAGCCGTCGTAGCAGCCGACGGCCGCGCCGATGCCCAGGGCCAGGGCGATCAGCCGGCCCTTCCCCAGCCGGCCGGAGCGGTCCTCCGCGCCGAAGTCCCGCTTGAACAGCAGGAATACGGCCATGACCGGAACCACGGCCAGCATCAGATAATACAAAAACTCCTCGGGCAGGATCAGGTTCAGCCTGGAGCCGCACCAGGCCCCCGCCAGCGCCCCCGCCCCGCCCGCCAGGGCGGAGGGGAGGTGGACGCTGCCCTTTTT
Source organism: Lawsonibacter sp. (assembly GCA_022795855.1). GTDB lineage: Bacteria > Bacillota > Clostridia > Oscillospirales > Oscillospiraceae > Lawsonibacter. Next base: position 14,293 of record JAAWHL010000021.1, on the reverse strand, counting down.
CAGGAACCGCCCGGTGGACAGGAAGGTCCCGAAGGCGTTTCCGCACTTATTGGTCCCCGAGGCCAGGTGGGGCGGCAGTCCCGCCAGCAGATAGGCGGGCAGGGTCACCAAGCCGCCGCCCCCGGCCACCGCGTCAATGATGCCCCCCAGGAAGACCAGCGGGCAGACAAGCAAAAGGATCTGCGCTATGGACTGTGACTCCGGCATAAGTACCGCTCCCATCGGACGTTTGGCGCTATTGTACCATGAACCCGCCCTGTTTTCAATCCGCTCCGGCGGTTAAATTTTGCGCGGCGGCGGAAGCCCCGTCAGGGCCTCCGCCGCCGTCTCGGAAAACCGGCGCGGCCCTTTTCGGGGGCCGCGCCGGTCCGGTGTGTATGCTTATTCCTCGTCCAGGTGGGTGCGCAGCGTCACGCCGTCCAGCGCCCCCAGCTCCTCCAGAACGGCCAGGGTGTGCTCCGCCCGGGGGGTCAGGGTGATGCAGAAGCGGCTCAGATCCAGGCCGGCCCGCGCCCCCGCGGACTGGGCGTACTGCGTGCGGGGCAGGCCGCTTTCCTTCTCCACCGCCCACAGGAAGCACAGGTCGGCGGTGTAGGTATTGGCCCGGCGCTCCAGGCTGTTGTCAAACAGGTAGCGCACCCCGAGGTTCCCCTCGTCAAAGTCCCGGAGCACCGCCTGCCACAGCCGGTTCAGCTGCGCGGAGGAGGCGTCCAGCGTGAGCTCGTCATAATATCCTGCCGCCTCAGACCAGACCCGCTCCAGGCTGGCCTCCACCAGCCGCTGGCCCTGGTAGTCGTCCAGCCTGTACAGCAGCCGGACATAGTCCCGGTTGTCCAGCAGCTGCTGGGCGGCCCGGGCCGCGGAGCCCGGCGTATCCAGGTCGTCCTGACAGACGGGCACGGCGTCGTAATGCCGGTGCAGGGTGCTGCCGTCGGTGAGGGTATACACAAAATCCACGTCCATGGTATTGTCCCTCCACCGGCTGTCCCGGTTCCGCTGCTCCACAATGGCCCGGTGCAGCTCCACCGCCTGGGCGATGTCCCGGGGGTCGGTCAGCTGGGCAAACTGGCCGGCGCTGTCGTAGGGCGCGCCGTCCAGGTTGAGCACCCGGACCGACTGCACCTGCTCCGGGGCGGGCACCCGGGTCTCGTAGCCGAACCAGTCCAGCTCCACCGCGGTGAACAGAACCGCCAGCAGGCAGGCCAGCACGGCGGCCCCCTTCCAGCGCTTCCACACCCGGAAGGACTTTTGCAGCAGCATCTCGGCCACGAAATAGCCGATGACCGCCCAGAGGATGACAAACAGGGACAGGGGCAGGGCCTCGTAGAGGTCCAGGAGCGCCGACGTATAGGAGCCGAAGGCCAGCCCGGCGCACAGGGCCACGCCGTACCGGAACACCGGCCGCACCACCGCCACGGCTACCACGTCCCCGGCGGACTCAATCTGCCGCCGGCGGTAGACCGCCAGGGCCAGCCCGGCCAGCACCACCCCCGCCGCGGCGTAGACCGCCGCGTCCCCGGGCCGGTTGAGGGTCCGGACCAGCTCCGTCCCGTCCTCCCGGAGGTAAGCGCCGCAGGCCTCGCTCAGCCGGACCAGCGGGGTCAGCCAGTCCACCGCGGCGGCCAGCCCGCCGCCCAGCCCCCAGGAGCCGTAGAGCAGCAGGGAGAGCACCCCGGTCAGGAGGGAGTACACCGCCTGACACAGGAAGTTCAGGATAACATAGAAGGCGGGCAGGGCAAAGGTATTCCCGGTGAACATGGCGCAGAAGACGGCAAAGGAGTAGAAAAACAGGGCGGTGGCGCTTTGAACCGCCAGCCAGGTGAGAACCGCCCCGGGGTTCAGGCAGCCGTAGGCCGCCTCCACCAGCAGGGTCAGGACGGACACCGCCAGGTTGGGCAGCAGCAGGAAGGACAGCCCCGACAGATAGTTGGTCACAAACAGGGCCCGGCGGTCCAGGGGCAGGGAGTGCATCATGCAGGCCGAGCGGCTGTTGAACAGATAGCTGAACACCGCCATGGCCGCGCAGATGCCGAAGAGGAAGGAGAACGCCGCCCCCAGGGACAGGGTGTCCGTAACGTCCCGGGCCAGCTCGGCCAGCTCGGCGGCGGGATTGTCGGACCGGCCGGCGCGCACCAGGAACTGAAGCGGCAGAGCAAGCATCCAGAACAGCCCGCAGCAGGTCCAGACGGGCCAGAAGCGGGTCATATTCTTGCACCAAAGGTGGGAATTAAAGCACGATATCCCGGACCGCATAGTCCTCACCTCCCAGCTCGTAAATAAAAATCTCCTCCAGGGACAGGGGCAGGGCCTCCAGCAGCAGGGGGGAGAACACCGCCAGCCGGTTTTTCACCGCGTCCATGCTCCCCCGGATAATCAAGGTGTGGACCCGGCCCAGGCGGGAGATGTGGAGCACGTTCAGCCCGGCAGGCAGCTCCGGGGCCTCGCCGTCGGGGAAAACCGCCTGCACCTTCACAATGTTGTCCTGAAGGTCGGTGAGGGAGCGCTCCAGCAGCACCTTCCCGTGGCTGAGGATGCCCACGTGGTCGCACACGTCCTCCAGCTCCCGCAGGTTGTGGGAGGAGACCAGCACCGTGGTCCCCCGCTGGGCCACGTCCCCCATCAGCAGGGACCACACCTGCCGGCGCATCACCGGGTCCAGGCCGTCCACCGGCTCGTCCAGCACCAGCACCTGGGGCTGGCAGCACAGGGCCAGCCAGAAGGCCGACTGCTTCTGCATCCCCTTGGACAGCCGGCGGATGGGCTGGCGCTCGTCCACCTCGGGGAATGCCTCCCGCAGGGAGTCGTACCGCTTGGCGTCAAATTTGGGGTAAATCCCCCGGTAAAAGCGCATCATGTCCCGGGTGGAGGCGGAGTTGAAGTAGTACAGCTCGTCGGGGATGATGGCCACCCCGGCCTTGACCTCCGGGTCCTCGTACACCGGCCGGCCGTCCAGCAGGATGGAGCCGGAGTCGGGGCGGTAGGCCCCGGTGATATGGCGCAGAATGGTGGACTTGCCCGCGCCGTTGGGGCCCACCAGGCCGTAAATGGACCCCGTCTCCACCGTCATCGTCAGCCCGTCCAGGGCCCGGAAGCCGTCAAAGCTCTTGACCACGCTGATGGCCTGAATCATTGCGCCTCCCCTCCTCTCGCTTGGATGCGGGCCACCAGGGACTCCCCCGTGACCCCCAGGAACAAAAGCTCCGCCGTCAGCAGGTCAAACTGCCCCAGCAGGTTCTCCAGCCGCTGCTTGTCCACCTCGGTGCAGGGGGCGGCAAAGCTGCCCTTGCCGGGGACGGAGTAGACATACCCCTCGGCCTCCAGCGCCTCGTAGGCCCGCTGGATGGTGTTGGGATTGATGGCCAGCGTGCTGGCCATGGAGCGCACCGAGGGGAGCTTCTCCCCCTCCTGGATGGCCCCGGTGATGACCAGCCGGCGCAGGCCGTCCTTCACCTGCTCGTAAATGGGACGGGCGTCCCGGAAATCCAGATTCAGCAAAACGGCGCCTCCTTCCCGGCCCGCTGTATGGACCGTATTAGTACAGTTAAGTCTATGCTCCCCCGGCCCCAAAGTCAATTAAGAAGTGTTTAAGATTTCTTAAAGGCAGAACAAAGCCCCGCCCGAACGGGCGGGGCACAGCGTGTCGAAAAAGCCCTCCGCAGGAGTTCGCGCCCGCAGGCGCGAATCAATTGTAATCATTTTTCCGGCGGCATGTACGCCGGAAAAATACATCTCGGCCCGCAAACGTGCGAGTTGTCCGCCAAAGGCGGACAGCGAGTGCGATGCCGCGGGCCGCAGCCTTCTCGAAAAAGTGGCCTTGCCACTTTTTCGACAGTCTGAGCCCCGCCCGGACGGGCGGGGCTTGCGGTCAAAAATCAAAACAGCTTCTTCAGGCCCTCCAGCCTCCCGCCCAGGTCCGCAGCGGCCAGCTTGGTTTTGATCCCCGCCACCAGGGGCTGGAGCTGCTCGTCCGGGAGGTCAATCCCCGTCAGCTTCTCCACCGTCTTGATGGGGTCGCTCTGAAACTGCTTTTGCAGCCCTCCGTCGCTTTGCAGCTGCTTCACCAGCTTCTCTACCATTTCCTTCAGGTCAAAATCCAGGTCCATATCCTCTCGCTCCTTTTTCTGTTTTGGGGCCCGCGCCCCGGCCCCTGCATCGCTGCCCGCCCCGGGGCTACCCCTCAATCTCCATCATCCGGTCCACCCGGCGCTGGTGGCGGCCGCCCTCAAAGGGGGTATTCAGAAAGACCTCCGCCATCCGCACGGCCAGATTGGGCCCCACAATCCCCGCCCCCATGGCCAGCACGTTGGCGTCGTTGTGGCGGCGGGTCATCTCCGCCGTCAGGGTGTCGGCGCACAGGGCGCAGCGCACCCCCTTCACCTTGTTGGCCGAGATGGAGATGCCCACGCCGGTGGTGCAGATGACGATTCCCCGCTGGCACTCCCCGGAGGCCACCGCCCGGCCCACCGCCTCCCCGTAGACGGGGTAGTCGCAGCTCTCCGGGCCGCCGCACCCCATGTCCCGGCAGGCAATCCCCTGGCTGTCCAGCCAGGCCTTCAGATGCTCCTTCAGGGCGTAGCCCCCGTGGTCGGAACCAATGGCGACAATCATAAAAACTCCTCCTGTATCAAAGTCGGATAAACTGGGGCGTCCGCCGGCTGTATACCGCCTGGTAGCGGAACCCCGCCTCCTTCAGAAGCTCCTGGGCCCGGGCGATCCCCCGCCCCACATCCTCCGCCGCGTGGGCGTCCGAGCCCAGGGTGACAATCTCCCCGCCGCACTCCCGGTAGAGCTCCAGCACCGGCCTCCACTCCTCCAGGGTGCGCCCCCGGTAGGTGTTCACCTCAATCCCCCGCCCCGCGCGGACGGCGGCGGCCAGCACAGCCCGCAGCCGCTCCCGGCAGCCCTCCAGCCCCGACGGCCCGCCGGGGACCCCCGCCATGTACCGCAGCGGGTAGAGCACATGCCCCAGCACGTCGTAACAGTCCGGCAGCTCCGCCGTCCGCTCCAGGCTGTCCAAGTAGTCCTCCAGCACCCGCCGGCAGTCCTCCGGGCCGGCGTATTCCAGGAAGTAGAGGTCCCGGCCGCCCGCCGCGGAGCTCTGGTTGTGCACCGAGCCGATGACAAAATCCACCGGCGCGGCGGCCAGCGTCTCCCGGACCCGCCCCGGGTCCTCCGCCGCGTTCCCCAGCTCCACCCCCAGGCGCAGCCTCAGCCCCTCCGGGGCCCCGGCCGACGCCCTCCGGTACTGCTCCAGGACCGGCCCCCAGTCCAGGGGCCTCCCCCGGCCGCCGGCCTCGTCCAGCAAATCCCAGTGGTCGGTGGTGCACAGCTCCCGCAGGCCCAGGGCCGCGGCCCGCTCCGCCTCCCGCTCCAGGGGCGCTTCGCTGTCCATGGAACAGCAGGTGTGGGTGTGATAGTCGGCAAGATACATCGGACTCTCCCCTTTCGGACGGTTGTCGCCCCTATTATACGTGCTTTCTCCGCAATTTGCAAGGGCGCGGGCTTGGGAACCTGTACTCACGGCCTCAGCCGCGCTTCTTCCCGAAACGCTCCCGGAACACCTTGCCCGCCGCCGCGCCCAGCAGCAGGATATTCCCGCAGAAGTACAGCCACGCCAGCAGAATAATCAGCGAGGCCAGGGACCCGTACACCAGGGAGTACCGGGAGGACATGCCGATAAACCAGGAGAACGCCAGGGAGCAGGCCACCAGGGCGGCGGCGGTGAGGGCGGCGCCGGCGATGAGCCCCCAGTCCCGCATCCGGCGCTCGGCGCCCAGCCAGTAGACCGACAGCACCAGCAGCAGCATAAAGCAGAACAGCAGCAGATAGCGCATCCACAGCCACAGCCCGGACAGCGCGGGGATCAGGGCGGCCAGCTCCCGGGGGAGGCAGCGCTCCAGCAGCCGGAAAAACCACTCCCCCGTGAAGATGACCACCACCGACAGATAGATGGTCAGCAGGAACAGCACCGACAGCGCCACGCTGAGGACCAGCCGCCCGGGGCCGCGGGCGGCCTCCCGGCCGTACAGCCGGTCCATGGCGTGCAGCAGGGTGCGCAGGCCCGCCGATGCGGACGCCACAATGGTCATCACCGCCGCCGGCAGCAGCGCGGGGGCCTGATTCTGCCCGGCGTAGGCCAGATAGTCCCGGATGACCCGCAGGGCCTGGGGCGGGAAGAACCGGTGCAGGGAGAGCAGCAGCTGCTCCAGGTCAAAGTGGAACAGGCCAATCAGGTAGCTGACGCACATCAGCAGCGGGAACAGGGTCAGCACCAGAAAATAGGCCAGCGCGGCGGCGGCCTGGGTCGCGGCGCAGCGGTGGTACGCCTCCAGCACGTCCATCCCCAGCCGGACCGGCCCCAAGTTCAGAATTCGCTTCACAGCCTTCCCCTCCCGTCCTGATATGGAAAAAGCCGTCTGCCACGCAGACGGCTTTCATTGGTTGTCCTGTCTCAGGCCAGCTTGTTCAGCTTGACGGTCATACCGCTTTTCTTGTTGGCGGCATTGTTCCGGTGCAGCAGCCCCTTGGCGGCAGCCTGATCCACCGCCTTGACGGCGGCCTTGTAAGCGACATCGGCCTCGCTGCGGTTGCCTTCCGCCACCGCGGCGTCAAACTTCTTGATGTCGGTCTTCAGGGCGGATCTCAGGGCCTTGTTCTGCATGGCCTTCGCCTTGTTGACCAGGACACGCTTTTTGGCAGACTTGATATTCGGCAAACCAAACACCTCCTCCGAATCGTAAAATTGTGCACCGCTCCGGTGCAGATATGTATTTTAGCATCTGCCCGAAAAAAAATCAACTGTTTTTTTCAATTTTTCCGGAAATTTTGGATAGTTTCCGTTCCGGCGCTGAAAACTAGGGGAAACAGCGGGCAAATACCACAATATCTTGGGGAGAAAGAGGGAATCGCCATGCGCAGCAGACGCACGGATCTGGCCCTGGAGGCCAAGGAGCTCTGGCAGGAGTCGGCGGGGGAGACCACCCGCCTGCCCGGGGTGGAGGCCAGGGAGAGCACCCGGGAGGGCTTCGCCGTCACCACCGTCCGCATCCTGGACCGGCAGGGCCAGGACGCGCTGGGCAAGCCTCCGGGGCGGTATATCACCCTGACCCTGGACGGCCTCCAGCGCCGGGAGGAGGGGGCCTTCGGCCGGGCGGCCCGGGCCGTGGCGGGCGAGCTGGAGGGGCTGCTGTCCCGGCTGGCCCCCGGGGACGGGGTGCTGGTGGCCGGGCTGGGCAACCGGGCCATCACCTCCGACGCGGTGGGGCCCAAGGTCCACGACCGGATGCTGGTCACCCGGCACCTGATTGCCCAGGCGCCGGAGCACTTCGGCGCGTTCCGCCCGGTGGCCTCCCTGGCCGCCGGCGTGCTGGGCACCACCGGCGTGGAGAGCGGGGAGCTGGTGCGCAGCGTCTGCCAGGCCATCCGCCCGGCCTGCGTCATCGCGGTGGACGCCCTGGCCTCCCGCTCCCTCAGCCGCCTGTGCCGCACGGTGCAGCTGGCCGATACCGGCATCGCTCCCGGCTCCGGCGTGGGCAACCACCGGTACGCCCTGAACCAGGAGAGCCTGGGCGTGCCCGTCATCGCCGTCGGCGTGCCCACGGTGGTGGAGGCCGCCACCCTGGCCGCCGACCTGATGGGCACCGACGGGCTGCCCGACCTGGGCGAGGGCCGGGACCTGCTGGTCACCCCCAAGGACATCGACAGCCAGGTGGACGATTTGAGCAAGGTCATCGGCTACGGCATCGGCCTGGCCCTCCAGCCGGGGCTGTCCGTCGAGGACCTGGATATGCTCTTGAGCTAGCGCCCCGGCAGGGCGCGCGCAAAACGGGGGGCGGGGCAGCGCCCGCCCCCCGCACGTCGGGTTTGCCGCTTATCCGCTGCGCCCCGCAGGCCATGCCGGGCGCGGCCCCTACCGGGAGAGCAGCTTCTTCATGCCCTCCTCCAGCCCGTCCATGGTCAGGGGATACATAGGGAACAGCCGCCCAATGGCGTCATAGGTCCGGGTCCAGTACTCCCCCCAGCTGGGGCGCTCGCCCGGGTTGAGCCACACCGCGTGGGCGTACCTCCCCCGCAGCAGCTGCAGCCACTCCAGCCCGGAGCGCCGCCGGCTCTTCCCGTCGGCAGTCCAGTAGTTGAAGGCGGTGGACAGCTCGTGGGGGGCCATCTGGGCGTCGCCCACGAAAATCACCTTATAGTCGCCGGGGATGTTGGACAGCACCCACTCGGTGGGCACCATGTTCACCGGGCGCAGGGTGGGGTCGGTGTACAGCCGGGAGTAGACGCAGTTATGGAAGTAATACACCTTCAAATCCTTGAAGTGGCGGGTCCTGCTCACCGCCTGGAACAGGGCGGAGCACAGGGTGCTGTAGTACTCCATGGACCCGCCGGAGTCCATCAGCAGCAGCACCTTGACGGTGTTCTGCCGGGGCTTTTTGTAGCGCACCTCCAGCGTCCCGCCGTTCCGGCAGGTGTCCCTGACGGTATTGTCAATGTCAAACTCGGTGGCGGGCAGGTCCACCAGCCCGGAGAACTGCCGCAGATGCCGCAGGGCCACCTGGAACTGCCGGGTGTCCAGGGTGTTGTCCCCCCGGAAGTCCCGGAAGCGCCGCTCCCCGGCCACCCGGAAGGCCCGCCGGCCCATGCTCTCCCCCCCCACCCGGATGCCGTTGGGGGACATGCCCGCGTTGCCGAACACGGACATGCCGTGGGTGCCCACCCAGTAATTGCCGCAGTTGTGCTGCTCCCGCTGCTCGTTCATGCGCTCCCGGAACATCTCCTCAATCTCCGTCTCGCTGAGCAGCTCGTTCAGCTCGGCCTGCTGCTGGTCAAACCGGCCCAGCAGGGCGTCCGGCCGGTCCAGCCAGTCCATCAGCTCCTGGGAGACCTCCTGCTCGAACTTCACGTCCTTGAAATACTCCAGGAAGCACCGGTCGAAGCAGTCAAAGTCCGCCTCGCTCTTCACCAGCAGGGCCCGGCACAGGTAGTAAAAGGCGGTCAGGCTGGCCCCCTGCAGCCCCTTGTCCAGGGCCTCCTGGAGGGCCATCCACTCGGTCAGGGAGACCTTCAGCCCGCGGCGGCGCAGCAGATAGAGAAAATCACCAAACATGGGCTCACCGCCAGTTGCTGCGCAGGGCCTCAATGTCCTCGTTCTTCTTCAGCAGCACCCCCAGATAGGGCACCTCCTCCACCACCCGGCCCGGGTCAAAGCCGCCGTGCACCAGCGCCTGAATCCAGTCGATAATCTCGCTGGTGGAGGGCTTTTTCTTAATCTGGGGCAGCTGGCGGATGCGGTAGAAGGCCTCCAGCACCTGGTCCAGGAGGTGCTGGTCCAGCCGGTCAAAGTGGACCTTCACAATCTCCTCCATCAGCTCCCGGCCGGGGAACTCGATATAGTGGAAGACGCACCGGCGCAGGAAGGCGTCGGGCAGCTCCTTCTCGGCGTTGGAGGTGATGATGACTATGGGGCGGTGCCGGGCGGTGACGGTGCGGCCCGTCTCCGGAATGTGGAACTCCATCCGGTCCAGCTCCCACAGCAGGTCGTTGGGGAACTCCAGGTCGGCCTTGTCAATCTCGTCAATCAGCAGGATCACCTGCTCCTCGTCGGTGAAGGCCTCCCCCAGCTTGCCCAGCTTCACGTATTTCTCCACGTCGTCCACCTGGCCGCCGAACTGGCTGTCGTACAGCCGCTGCACCACGTCGTAGACGTACAGCCCGTCCTGGGCCTTGGTGGTGGACTTGATATTCCAGATGATCAGCTTTTTGCCCAGGGATTTGGCGATGGCCTCGGCCAGCACCGTCTTGCCGGTGCCCGGCTCCCCCTTAATCAGCAGCGGCTTCTGGAGCACCATGGCGATATTCACCGCCCGCATCAGCTCCTCGGAGGCCACGTAGTCCCGGCTGCCCTGAAAAATTTCGCTCATCGTTTCCATCCTTCCTGCCCCCTCCGGGGGCCCATTGACATAGATGTTCTGATTTTATAGCGTTTCCCTCAAAAAGGCAAGCCTAAAATCATAAAACCGCGCGGTTTTCTCCCGCGGCCTGCAAAAATTCCGCCCTGCCTAACGGCAGGGCGGAATTTCTGACTCCACTTTCGTTACACCAGGGCCACAATCAGGGCCAGGGCCATAAAGGCGATGGCCACCCACTTGGTCATCTTGGCCAGCTTGGCGTCCAGGCTCTTGGCCTTGTTCTTGGACAGGAAGGTGTCGGCGCCGCCGGCGATGGCCCCGGACAGGCCGGCGCTCTTGCCGGACTGGAGCATGACCACGGCGACCAGCACCAGGTCGCACAGAATCAGGATAATGGACAAAATCAGCTTTACCATTGCAGAACCGTTCCTTTCAAAGCCCGCTCGGGGCGGATATGCGTCAAACGGGCGCTTTTGCCCGGCGTGGAGGTAATTTTAACACAGGTCCCCCGGGATTGCAAGCCCTTTTGTCAAAATTCACGGAAATCATTTCGCGCCCTCCTCCGGCGCGGGGAGGCTGTGGACGATTCGGGCGCAGGCCCGGAAGGTCTCCTCGTCGGTCAGCCACAGCTCATATTCCGACAGGGAGGGCAGCCCCATGGACACCCCCGCCCTGCGCCAGCGCATTCCGCTGTCCACCGGGCCCTTCCGCCCGGTGGTGTGGAACGCCCGGACGCCCCCGGCCCGGTATATCTCCTCAATATTCTCCGCCCGGACGCCGCACCCGGCCATGACGGCAATCCGCCCCGCCGCCCGGCGGCGCAGCTGCCCCAGGGCCTCCTTCCCCTCCGCCGCGCTCCCCGCCTGGCCGGAGGTCAGCACGGTCCGGAACCCCAGCTCCACTGCCGCCTCCAGCGCCTGCGCCGCGTCCCGGGTCATGTCGAAGGCCCGGTGCAGGGTGAGGGACATCCCCCCCGCGCAGTCCGTCATGGGGAGCAGCGCCTCCCGGTCCAGCTCGGCCTCCGGCGTCAGCGCGCCAATCACCACCCCGTCGGCCCCCAGCTCCCGGAACCGGCGGATTTCCCCGCAGATTTCCTCCCGCTCCGGCCCGCTGTAGAGGAAATCGCCGAAGCGGGGGCGGATCAGCACGTGAATCGGGACCTGGCAGTCCCGGCGCACCTGCCGGAACAGGCTGGGGGACGGCGTGGTCCCCCCGATGGCCAGGTTGGCGCACAGCTCCAGGCGGTCCGCGCCGCCCCGGCAGGCGGCCATGGCGGAGGCATAGGAGTCCACACAGCCCTCAATCAAAGCAGGTCCCATTCAATAATCACGCGTCCTTTCTCTCTTCCGGCTTACCTTAGGGCCTGTTCAACATCTCTCAGCACACCGGCTGGCGGGCCCTATTTTATCTCCTTATAATATTCGTTTAATATCCGGGCCAGCATTTGGGGACGCTCTTCATTTACAACGTGCCCCGTATTTTCCATGATTTCCAATTTCGCGTTTGGTATGTTCTCCCGGAAATAATAGGCGGATTTCAGGTTTGCGCCGTCCTTCTTCCCGCAAATCAGCAGCGTGGGACATGTTATCTCCCCGACCCTGCCGCTGAAATCCAATGCCTTCATGGAGTTTCCTAAAATGAAGGTGTCTTTTTTGCCGAACGCCATCGTTTCAAAGGTGGATTCGGGCAAAAATCTGAAAACCGCCGTTTGAATCTGAAACATCACTTTGGGAACTTTATGGGGAGTCCCAATTAAAACCAGCGACTTTACTTTCTCCGGGAACTCCAGCGCATAATCCAGCGCCAGGATTCCTCCCAGCGAAATGCCGCATAAGCTGACCGGCCCGTCACTGCGGTTACAGTATTCTTTGAACGAGTGATATAAATTATGATAACTCGCCTCTTCCCCGCGGAGAAGGGAGGACAGCTCGGGGCACAAAATCTCCTGGCCGCTTTCCAGATATGAAACTGTTTTGTTCCAGCTGGCTGACTTATGGCCCGAACCGTGTATCAAAATGATTTTCATCCATTTTCCCTCTTCAGAATTGATTTGACGAGCCGATTATAGCATATCTTGGCCGCTGTATCAACATACTTCCGCAGAAAGCGCCCGCGCCCGGCGCGGACGGATTTCCGCCCCTCCCCGGATTTCCTATTTACGCCGGGCGCATTTTGTTGTAAAATGGGGGTACTTCACGGAAGAGGAGGAGAGGCCATGCCGTCCCAGCTGCTGCCCGGCAGCATTTTATCCCTGTCCGCCCAGGCGGCGGACCGTCTCATCCGCCTGGACAGCGGGGACGCCGCCCTGCTCTATCTTCACCTGCTGGGGCATCCGGATACCGGGGGCCTGCGCTGGCCGGCGGGGCGGATTCAGGCCGCCCTGGACCAGCTGAGCGCTCAGGGGCTGGCCCCGGCCCAGGCCGCGCCGCCCCTCCCCGACCCCCAGCCCGAGCCCCCGCCGGAGTACTCCACCCAGGACATCACCGCGGCCCTGGGGGACGGCCCCTCCTTCCGCAGCCTGTGCGACGAGGTGGAGCGCCGCCTGGGCAAAAAGCTGACCGTCCCCGATTTGAAGAGCCTTTTCACCCTGTACGACCACCTGGCCCTCCCCGCGGAGGTCATTTTGCTTCTGGTGACCTGGTGCGTGGAGGAGACCCAGCGCAAATACGGCGCCGGGCGCCGGCCCTTCCTCTCCCAGATTAAAAAGGAGGGGTTTGTCTGGGCCCGCCGGGGAATCGACACCATGGAGGCCGCCGAGGACCACATCCAGCGCCTGACCCGCCTGCACAGCCGGGAGGGGGAGGTGCTCCGCCTGCTGGACATCCCCCTGCGCCCCCTGGTGGACCGGGAAAAGACCTACATCGCCGCCTGGGACCAGATGGGCTTTGACAACGAGGCCATCCGCATGGCCTATGAGAAGACCGTGCTGAAAAAGCAGTCCATGGACTGGAGCTATATGAACGGCATCCTGCGCCGCTGGCACGAGAAGGGCCTCCACGCCGCCGCCGCCATCCGGGCGGGGGACCGGGACCCCCGGCCCGCCCGGGCCGGAAACGCCCCCTCCGCCCCCCAGCCCCAGGAGGAGCAGCGCTCCCGGCAGGACATGGAGCGGATGCGCCGGATGCTGGCCCAGCTCAGGCAGGAGGAGGGATAAAAGATGGGTTACGACCCCAACGTACTGCGCCGGGCCTCCCTCCGGCTGGAGGAGGAGCGCCGCCGCCGCGCCGCCCGCACCGAGGAGCTGCGGCGGGAGGCCTACGCCCGCCAGCCCCGGCTGGCCCAGCTGGACCGGATGCTGCGGGGCACCATGGCCGAGCTGTTCTCCGCCTCGCTCCGCGCCGGAACGGACCCGGCCGTCTCGGTCCAGGACATCCGCGCCCGCAACCTGGCCCTCCAGCAGGAGCGCCTGGACCTGCTGGCCCAGGCGGGAATCCCCCCCGGGGACCTGGACGGCGAGCCCGCCTGCCCCCTGTGCGGGGACACCGGCTGGCGGGGGGCCGGCATGTGCCGCTGCCTGCGGCAGCTGTGCGCCCAGGAGCAGATCCGCGAGCTGTCCAAGCTGCTGAACCTGGGGGAGCAGTCCTTCGACACCTTCCGCCTGGACTTCTACAGCCAGACCCCCTGGCCCGGGCGGGGGGCCTCTCCCCGGGAGAATATGGAGCTGGTGTACGAGGTCTGCCTGAGCTACGCCCAGAAATTCGGCCGCTTCTCCCTGAAAAACCTGTTCCTCTCCGGCCCCCCCGGCCTGGGCAAGACCTTCCTGTCCGCCTGCATCGCCCGCACCGTGTCGGAAAACGGCTTCTCCGTGGTGTACGACGCCGCCGGCAGCGTCTTCGCCCAGTTCGAGGCCCGGAAGTTCCAGCGGGACGCCGCCAACCTTCAGGAGGCCCGGGACGAGACCCGGCGGTACTTGAACTGCGACCTGCTGATTCTCGACGACCTGGGCAGCGAGCTGACCACCCAGTTCGTCCAGTCCGCCCTGTACGAGCTCGTCAATACCCGCCTGGTGGCCGGACGGAACACGGTCATCTCCTCCAACCTGACCATGGAGGAGGCCGCCCGGCGCTACTCCCCCCAGATCGCCTCCCGCCTGGAGGGGGAGTACCACGTGCTCCACTTCTTCGGGGACGACATCCGCCTGCTGAAAAAGAATATGCTGTAGGGGCCCTGTTTCCATCCCCCGCGCCCCCGCCGCCGGCCTTTTGCCGCCATTCGGCATACTTCGGGCGATAAAACCGGCATTCAGACAGAGCATCCCGCCCCGGAGAGGGGCGGGATGCTCTTGGTTTGTAAAAAAGACAACCACAGGCTATGCCTGTGGAATAAAAAAGGCTATGCCTATGAGTAGAAATGATAAACCTCCAACGATACAATAGGAGATGGTT
>JAAWHL010000116.1 GCA_022795855.1 Lawsonibacter sp. | reverse complement strand
CACCTCCCATGGAATCAATAAAGCGGTTGAACAGATACTCGGTGTCCTTGGGGCCGGCGTTGGCCTCGGGGTGGAACTGGGTGGTGAAGCAGTTGGGCCGGCGGTAGCACAGGCCCTCGCAGGTGCCGTCGTTGACGTTCACATGGCTGACCTGGGCCACGGCGGGGTCTACGGAGTCGGAGAGCACCATGTAGCCGTGGTTCTGGCTGGTGATGAACACCCGGCCCTTCTCAATGTCCCGGACGGGGTGGTTGCCCCCCCGGTGGCCGTAGGCCAGCCGGCCGGTCTTGGCGCCGGTGGCCAGGGCCAGCAGCTGGTGGCCCAGGCAGACGCCGAAGAGGGGGATATCGCTGCGGTAGAGCTTTTTCAGCTCCTCGATGACGGCGGTGTTCTCCGCCGGGTCGCCGGGGCCGTTGGAGAGCATCACGCCGTCGTAGCCCCCGGACAGCACGGCCTCGGCGGGGGTGGAGGCGGGCAGGGCGGTGACCCTGCATCCCCGGCGGCGCAGGCACTCAATCATGTGCTGCTTCACGCCGTAGTCCATCATGGCCACGTGATATTTCTCCTCGCCGTAGGCGGGGAAGACCTCGGGCTCGGACCGGGTGACCCGGGAGACGGTGTTTTCCACCCGGTAGGCCCTCAGCCGCTCCAGCACCTGGGCGATATTAAAATGCTCCGCACAGGTGAGCATACCGTTCATGCTCCCCTGACTGCGGAGTATTTTGGTCAGCGCCCGGGTGTCAACCCCCTGGATGCCGGTAATATCGTGCTCCCTCAGATAGCTGCCCAAATCCCCTTCGCAGCGGAAGTTGCTCCCCCGGGGGGACAGGTGCCGCACCACAAGGGCCTCGGCCCAGGGGCGGCGGGACTCCGCGTCCTCGTGGTTGACGCCGTAGTTGCCAATCAGGGGATAGGACATGACCACGCCCTGCCCCGCATAGGAGGGGTCGGTCAGAATCTCCTGATAGCCGGTCATGGAGGTGTTGAACACCATCTCGCAGACCCGCTCGGAGGTGCTGCCTATGCTGGTCCCGGAAAACACGCTTCCGTTGGCCAGAATCAATGTCGCCTTCGTCAAATTCTCTCACACGCCTTCCGTCTGTCCGCCCGGGAACAGGCGAACCCTAAAATCGTTCATCATATTGTATCGGAAAACAGGACGCT
Organism: Lawsonibacter sp.; assembly: GCA_022795855.1. Lineage (GTDB taxonomy): Bacteria > Bacillota > Clostridia > Oscillospirales > Oscillospiraceae > Lawsonibacter. The sequence goes on along the minus strand of JAAWHL010000116.1, from coordinate 3,141 downwards.
TGGCAAGACAAACTTCCCGCTTTTTTCCGAAAAAATTTCTCCTCCGGAAGGCGGTTTTTTTGGAATATTGCCGTTCCTCTCTGGAGAGACTGAGAGCATATGCCGTTTGAGGAGGTGTGCCCATGTTTACCGCGCTGACCCGCACCGTGATTTTATACATCCTGATTATTGCCGGGGTGCGCCTGATGGGCAAGCGCCAGGTGGGCGAGCTGGAGCCGTCGGAGCTGGTGCTCTCCCTGCTGATTGCCGACCTGGCCTCGGTGCCCATGCAGGACCTGGGGGTCCCCCTCCACGCGGGGGTGGTGCCCATTCTGACCCTGCTGTGCCTGACCATGATTCTGTCCGTGCTCACCATGAAGAGCATCCCCTTCCGGGCGCTGCTGTGCGGCCGGCCCAGCGTGGTAATCCGGGACGGGCAGATTGACCAGAACGAGATGCGCCGCAACCGGCTGACCGTGGACGAGCTGCTGGAGGAGCTGCGCACCCAGAGCTTTACCGACCCCTCCCAGGTGAAGTACGCCGTCCTGGAGACCAACGGCCGGCTGTCCGTGCTGCCCTACGCCAACCAGAAGCCGGCCACCGCCGAGCAGCTCCATCTGGAGAGCCGGGAGGGCGGCCTGCCCCTGGTGATCATCAACGACGGACGGGTGCTCAGCGGAAACCTCCGGCGGCTGGGCTTTGACCAGGGCTGGCTGCAAAACCGGCTGAAGGAGCGGGACTGCTCCGACGCCGGCTCGGTGTTCCTGATGACGGTGGACGAGGCGGGGGGCATCTATCTGGCCCGGAAGAGCCTGGACGTCCCCGGGAGGTGAGCGCCGTGAGACGTCTTTTTGCCGCGATAGCCATCCTGCTGGCCCTGCTGTGCGCCTCCCTGTACACATCCCACAGGCTGGACGGCATGACCGGAAGCTGCGTGCAGCAGCTGAAGGCCGCCCAGCAGCTGGCCAATCAGGACGACTGGGAGCAGGCCCGGACCATCACCTCCCGGGTCTACCAGACCTGGATGGACCACAGCTTTGCCCTGCATGCCCTGCTGCGCCACAACGACACCGACCAGATCCTCCTCTCCTTCCGGGCGGTGGACCAGTACCTGCTGCTGGAGGAGATGGACCAGTACGCCGCCGCCAACGCCGCCCTGATTACCCAATTGCAGCTGCTGGCCGAGATGGAGCGGCCCACCGTGGAAAATGTGCTCTGAGCGCCGCCGGGCGGGCCGCCCCGCCCGGCATGGCTTTCCCGGAAGGGCACAAATGGACTTCCGCGTCCGCCCGGGCGCACTGCTTGTGCTTCCGGGCTTTTTGTGGTAAAATGGCCGCGGAACACCCATTTTATTTGGCAAGCGCCTGTTTAAGAAGCTGTACCAATCGCCTCAGCACGCATCTTTGCGGCCGAAATCGCCGCTGGCTGCGTGAAAAAATTTTGAAATACATCCAGTATTCCTGCAATTTTTTGCCTTGCCAGCAGCCATTTGCCTCGCAAATCTGCGCACTTCGGCCAATGGTACAGCTTCTAACATCCCTCATCCCACCGGCTGGCGGTCCGTTTGCCGCCATTCTGGGTGGGATTTTCTTGGAAGCCGCCAAGGATTCCTGCGAAAACCTGCCTTGTCCGGCGGCAAAATTCCCTGCCATTCGGCATACCTCGAGATATTAAACAGGCTCTAAGGGGGAAGCAATATGTCCGTTTCGTCTCTGCTCAGCGCCCAGCGGGGCTATTTCCGCTCCGGGGCGACCCTGCCCCTCCCCGCCCGGAAGCGGGCCCTCCGCGCCCTGCTCCGGCAGGTGACCCTCCAGGAGGGGGCCCTGCTGGCCGCCCTGCGGGAGGACCTGGGCAAGGCCCGGTTTGAGGGCTACATGACCGAGGTGGGCCTGGTGAAGGACGAGCTGCGCTTTCACCTGAAGCATCTGGACCGCTGGGCGGCGGGCCGGCGGGTTCCCACCCCGCCGGCCCAGTTCCCCGGCCGCAGCCGGATCCGCCCGGAGCCCCTGGGCGCCGTGCTGATTATGGCCCCCTGGAACTACCCCGTTCAGCTGTCCCTGGAGCCCCTGATTGGGGCGCTGAGCGCCGGAAACTGCGCCGTGCTCAAGCCCTCGGCCTATGCCCCCGCCTCCTCCCGGGCGCTGGCAAAGCTGATTTCCGGCGCCCTGCCCCCGGAGCTGGCCGCCGTGGCGGAGGGGGGCCGGGAGGAGAACCAGGCCCTTCTGGAGCAGAAATTTGATTACATCTTTTTCACCGGCAGCGTCTCGGTGGGCCGGTACGTTATGGAGAAGGCCGCCCGGCACCTCACCCCCGTCACCCTGGAGCTGGGGGGGAAGAGCCCCTGCATCGTCACCCCCTCCGCCCACCTGCGGACCGCCGCCCGGCGCATCGCCTTCGGCAAGCTGCTCAACGCGGGCCAGACCTGCGTGGCCCCCGACTACCTGCTGGTCCACGAGAGCGTAAAGGACCGGCTGATCCCCCTGCTGGAGGAGGCCTTTGCGGAGTTCCTGGGCCCGAATCCCCTGTCCAACCCGGACTACCCCCGGATTGTCAATCAAAAGCACCTGGAGCGGCTGACCGGCCTGCTGGAGGGGGAGCGGGTCCTCTTCGGCGGGCAGACGGAGGGCCTGCGCATCGCCCCCACACTGCTGGACTGCGCGGACGGGGACGCGCCGGTGATGCAGGAGGAGATTTTCGGCCCCATTCTGCCCCTGCTGACCTACCGCTCCCTGGAGCAGGCCCTGGACTTTATCCGGGACCGCCCCAGGCCCCTGGCCCTCTACCTGTTCACCCAGAACAAAAAGGAGGAGGAGGCCGTCTTCTCCGGGGCCAGCTTCGGCGGCGGCTGCGTCAACGACACCGTCGTCCATCTGGCCACCCCCCACATGCCCTTCGGCGGCGTGGGGGAGAGCGGCATGGGCGCCTGCCACGGGAAGGCCAGCTTTGACACCTTCTCCCATTACAAAAGCGTTCTGAAAAAATCCGCTCTGCCCGACCCGCCCGTCCGGTATCACCCCTATACCCCCGGCAAGGAGAAGCTGCTGCGGCTTTTCCTGCGGTGAGAGTGTAAGTTTGTCAAACAAATTGGACAAGGAACTCGAGAGGAGAAAGCCAGGAGAGTGGACGCATCGGAAAGTTGTTGGAGCGGCGGTTATGGACAGC
>JAAWHL010000020.1 GCA_022795855.1 Lawsonibacter sp. | reverse complement strand
TTTCTTGGAATCCACCAAGGATTCCTGCGAAAATACGCCTTGTCCGGCGGAAAAATTCCTCATCCAGGCGTCATTTTCGGTTATGAATACAGGTTCTTAGAAATGAAAGCGGAGCGGCTTTTGCCGCTCCGCTTTGTATTTTGTGCCGGGCATAAAGATTGCTGTGGGGAATGTTTGGGCGGGATATTACTGCTCGTACATCTTCTGGAGACGGGTGAGCTTCTCGTAGCGGGCCTTGGCGGTCTCCTCGTTCAGGGCGAACAGCTCCTTGGCGCGGTCGGGGAAGGAGCGGGTCAGGGAGGAGTAGCGGGCCTCGTTGAGCAGGAACTCCTGATAGCCGCCGGCGGGAGCCTTGGAATCCAGGGTGAAGGGGTTCTTGCCCTCCTTCTTCAGGTCGGGGTTGAAGCGGAACAGGTTCCAGTAGCCGCATTCCACGGCCTTCTTCATCTCGGACTGGCAGTTGGCCATGCCGCCCTTGATGGAGTGCATCTCGCAGGGGGAGTAGCCGATAATCAGGGACGGGCCATGGTAGGCCTCGGCCTCGGCGATGGCCTTCAGGGTCTGGTTGGGGTTGGCGCCCATGGCCACCTGGGCCACGTAGACGTAGCCGTAGGTCATGGCAATCTCCGCCAGGGACTTCTTGGCGACGGTCTTGCCGGCGGCGGCGAACTGGGCCACCTGGCCGATGTTGGAGGCCTTGGAGGCCTGGCCGCCGGTGTTGGAGTACACCTCGGTGTCAAAGACGAAGATGTTCACGTCCTCGCCGGAGGCCAGCACGTGGTCCACGCCGCCGAAGCCGATGTCATAGGCCCAGCCGTCGCCGCCGAAGATCCACACGGACTTCTTGGCCAGGTAGTCCTTCTCGTCCAGAATCTCCTTGACCAGTTTGCAGGCGTCGCAGTCGCAGTGGGAGGCGCCGGAGGCCTTCAGCTCCTTGGCGTGGGCCTGGAACTGGGGCAGACGGTCGCCGAAGACCTTGGCGGCCTCGGGGCTGGAGGTAAAGGCGACGACGTCGTCCACCTTGAGCAGGCTCTCCTCCATCAGGGCGATATACTCCTTGGCGGCGGCCTGGTTGGCCTGGCCGTCCTCCATGGTGTCCAGCCACTTCCGGGCGGCATCCTTCAGGGGCTGATAGGTGTGGGGCACCTCAATCAGGGCGCGGGTCTTGGCGGCCAGGCGGTCGCGGATGGCCTTCTGGCCCAGGTACATGCCCAGACCGTGCTCGGCATTGTCCTCAAACAGGGAGTTGGCCCAGGCGGGACCCTTGCCCTCGGCGGTGAAGGTATAGGGGGAGGTGGCGGCGGGCCCGCCCCAGATGGAGGAGCAGCCGGTGGCGTTGGAGACGTACATCCGGTCGCCGAACAGCTGGGTAATCAGGCGGGCATAGGCGGTCTCGGCGCAGCCGGCGCAGGAGCCGGAGAACTCCAGCAGGGGCTTTTTGAACTGGCTGCCCTTGACGGTCAGGTCGGCCACATCCTCCTTGACGGCGACGGTGTCCACCATATAGTTGAACACGTCCTGCTGCGCAAGCTCCTGCGCCTGGGGCACCATGGTCAGGGCGCCGGCGGGGCAGATGTTGGCGCAGACGGAGCAGCCCATACAGTCCAGGGGGCTGACGGCGATGGCGAACTTGTACACGCCCTTGCCCTTGCCGGCCTTTACGTCCACAATCGCCGCGGCGGCGGGGGCGTTCTTGGCCTCCTCCTCGGTCAGGGCGAAGGGGCGGATAGTGGCGTGGGGGCAGACGTAGGAGCACTGGTTGCACTGGATGCACTTGCCGGAGTCCCAGGCGGGCACGGTGACGGCCACGCCCCGCTTCTCATAGGCGGCCGCGCCCTGCTGGAAGGTGCCGTCGGCGTGGGGCACGAAGACGGACACGGGCAGGCTGTCGCCGTCCATGCGGTCCACGGGGTCGAGAATGTTCTCCACCATCTCCACCAGCTTGGCGGGGCCGGACAGGGAGCTGCTCTTTTTCCCGGCCTCGGCGCCGGCCCAGGAGGCGGGCACGTCGAACTTCTTGAAGGCGGTAGCTCCGGCGTCGATGGCCTTGTGGTTCATGTCCACCACGTCCTGGCCCTTCTTCAGGTAGGACTTGGTGGCGGCGTCCTTCATATACTGGATGGCCTCGGCCTGGGGCATCACGTTGGCCAGGGTGAAGAAGGCGGACTGGAGGATGGTATTGGTGCGCTTGCCCATGCCGATTTGGGCGGCCAGGTCGATGGCGTCGATGGTGTAGACCTGGATATTGTTCTCGGCGATATAGCGCTTGGCGTCGGCGGGCATGTGCTTATCCAGCTCCTCGGCGGACCACTGGCAGTTAATCAGGAACACGCCGCCGGGCTTGACGTCCCGGACCATGGGGAAGCCCTTGATGATATAGGAGGGGTTGTGGCAGGCCACGAAGTCGGCCTTGTTGATATAGTAGGGGCTGCGGATGGGCTTGTCGCCGAAGCGCAGGTGGCTGATGGTGACGCCGCCGGTCTTCTTGGAGTCGTACTGGAAGTAGGCCTGCACGTACTTGCCGGTGTGGTCGCCGATGATTTTGATGGAGTTCTTGTTGGCGCCCACGGTGCCGTCGCCGCCCAGACCCCAGAACTTGCACTCGATGGTGCCCTCGGCGGCGGTGTTGGGGGCCTTGTGCTCAGCCAGGGACAGGTTGGTCACGTCGTCCACAATGCCCATGGTGAACTGGCGCTTGGGCTCGGCCTTGGCCAGCTCCTCGTACACGGCAAAGACGCTGCGGGGCGGGGTGTCCTTGCTGCCCAGGCCGTAGCGGCCGGCGACGACGGTCTTGTCGGTGATGCCGGCGTTGGACAGGGCGGTGATGACGTCCAGGTACAGGGGGTCGCCCAGGGCGCCGGGCTCCTTGGTGCGGTCCAGCACGGCGATCTTCTTGGCGGTGGCGGGGATGGCGGAGAGCAGCTTGTCCGCGCGGAAGGGGCGGTACAGGCGCACCTTGACAAGGCCCACCTTCTCGCCGTGGGCGTTCATGTAGTCGATGACCTCCTCGGCCACGTCGCAGATGGAGCCCATGGCGATGATGACCCGGTCGGCGTCGGGAGCGCCGTAGTAGTTGAACAGCTGGTAGTTGGTGCCCAGCTTGGCGTTGACCTTGCCCATGTACTCCTCCACGATGTCGGGCAGGGCGTCATAGTACTGGTTGGCGGCCTCGCGGTGCTGGAAGAAGATGTCGCCGTTCTCGTGGGAGCCGCGCATGGTGGGATGCTCGGGGTTCAGGGCGCGGGCGCGGAAGGCGGCCACGGCGTCCATGTCCGCCATCTCGGCCAGGTCCTTATAATCCCATACGGCCACCTTCTGGATCTCGTGGGAGGTGCGGAAGCCGTCGAAGAAGTTCAGGAAGGGAACCCGGCCCTTGATGGCGGCCAGGTGCGCCACCGCGCCCAGGTCCATGACCTCCTGCACGTTGCCCTCGGCCAGCATGGCAAAGCCGGTCTGGCGGCAGGCCATCACGTCGGAGTGGTCGCCGAAGATGTTCAGGGCGTGGGCGGCCACGGTGCGGGCGGAGACATGGAACACACCGGGCAGCAGCTCGCCGGCAATCTTGTACATATTGGGGATCATCAGCAGCAGGCCCTGGGAGGCGGTGTAGGTGGTGGTCAGCGCGCCGGCGGCCAGCGAGCCGTGGACGGTGCCGGCGGCACCCGCCTCGGACTGCATCTCGACCACCTTGACCGTGGTGCCGAAAATATTTTTCTGTCCCTGGGCCGCCCACTGATCCACGTAGTCGGCCATGGGGCTGGACGGCGTGATGGGGTAGATGCCCGCTACCTCGGTAAACGCGTAGCTGACATACGCAGCGGCGTTGTTGCCGTCCATGGTCTTGAATTTCCTTGCCATAGAAGTTCCCTACTTTCTTCCTGATTTGGCGGACAGGCGGCGGCCTGTCCAGGTCTGTCTGCCTCTCTCCTGCCTTTCCCGCAAAAACGGGGAACGGGTTATAGCCTGTATAAGCGTTTGGTTATAACCGCCTACGACAGTACCGCCCCCCGGCAGAGGGGAGCGGAGCGGTCTGTTTCGACGCCTATCAGTCTATCACTTTTTCCGCCGTTTGTAAATCCAAAGGAAGAATTTTTCTTCTCGTTTTTCCCCCGCGTTTCCGACGGAAGGGGCGGCCCAGATGCAGGTTGCAATTTCCCGCGGGATAGGATATAATGAATGCCATCTATAAACAAAACGGCACCCCGGGAAAGGAGCGCATGGATATGAGCAAGATATTGGAGCTGCTGGAAAAGGACTGCACCCTGACGCCCGCCCAGCTGGCGGCCCAGGCCGGCCTGGACGAGGCGCAGGTGAAGGCGGAGATTGCCCGGCTGGAGCGGGATGGGGTCATTCTGGGCTATCAGGCCGTGGTGGACTGGGACCGCACCCGGCGGGAGGCGGTCACCGCCCTGATTGAGGTGAAGGTAACCCCCCAGTCCATCAACGGCTTTGACCGCATCGCCCAGCGCATCTACCAGTATGAAGAGGTGGAGAGCATGTATCTGATGAGCGGCTCGTATGACCTGACGGTCATCATCTCCGGCCGCACCCTGCGGGAGGTGGCCCGGTTTGTGGCGGAGCGCCTGGCGCCCATCGAGGGGGTCACCGGCACGGCCACCCATTTTATTCTGAAGAAATATAAAGAGAAGCGCCTGGTCTTCCGCCCCCAGGAGCAGCAGGAAAAGGAGTATATCTTTGTATGAACTACCAGCAGATTCTGAACCGGCGCATCCAGAACATCCAGCCCTCCGGCATCCGCCGGTTTTTTGATATTTTGGAGGAGATGAAGGACGCCATCTCCCTGGGCATCGGCGAGCCGGATTTCGTCACCCCCTGGCACATCCGGGACGCGGGCATCTACTCCCTGGAGCGGGGGTACACCAAGTACACCTCCAACGCAGGGCTGGCCCAGCTGCGCCGGGAGATTGCCGCCTATCTGAAGCGGCGCTTCGGCCTGGAGTACAGCTACAACGGGGAGATCGTGGTTACGGTAGGGGGCAGCGAGGCGCTTGACCTGGCCCTGCGGGTGCTGCTGAACCCGGGGGACGAGGTGATTATCCCGGTGCCCTCCTTTGTCTGCTACGGGCCCCTGACCGAGATGGCGGGGGGGACGCCGGTGTATGTGGAGCTGAAGGAGGAGGACCGCTTCCGCCTGACGGCGGAGCAGCTGCGGGCGGCGATCACGCCCAAAACAAAGGTCCTGGTGCTGCCCTTCCCCTCCAACCCCACCGGAGGCATTCTGGAGCGGGCCGACCTGGAGGCCCTGGCGGAGGTGCTTCGGGGGACTGATATCATGGTGCTCTCCGACGAGATTTACGCCGAGCTGACCTACGGCCAGCGCCACGTGTCCATGGCCAGCCTGCCGGAGATGCGGGAGCGCACCGTGGTGGTCAGCGGCTTTTCCAAGAGCCACGCCATGACCGGCTGGCGCATGGGCTACGTCTTCGGCCCCGGAGAGATAATCGGGGCCATGACCAAGCTGCATCAGTTCGGCATCATGTCCGCCCCCACCACCAGCCAGTACGCCGCCGTGGAGGCCATGTGCAATGGGGACGGCGACATTGAGCACATGCGGGAGGAGTACGACGGCCGCCGCCGCTATCTGGTGGAAAACCTCAACCGCATCGGCCTGCCCTGCTTCGAGCCCAAGGGGGCCTTTTACGTATTCCCCTGCATCCGCTCCACCGGCCTGAGCAGCGAGGAGTTCTGCGAGCGCTTCCTCCGGGAGGAGCATGTGGCGGTCATCCCCGGCAGCGCCTTCGGCCCCGGCGGCGAGGGCTTTGTCCGCGCCTGCTACGCCGCCTCCATGAAGGATATCGCCGAGGCCCTGAACCGGCTGGACAACTTCCTGACCAACCTGCGGCGCAGGCAGGCCAGGGGGGAGTAACCCGCCTGCCGGTGCTGTCCATCCTTTTCTTTGGAAAAAGAAAAGGATCAAAAGAAAACGTTTGCGCGAAACTGTATTTCGCTTTATTTTGCTGACGGAGAGGGAGAACAAGGATGAATATTGTGTGTTTGGATATGGAGGGCGTGCTGGTCCCTGAGATTTGGATTGCCTTCGCCCAGGCCAGCGGCATTCCGGAGCTGAGCCGCACCACCCGGGACGAGCCGGACTACGGCAAGCTGATGCGCTGGCGGCTGGGCATTCTGAAGGAGCACGGGCTGGGCCTGAAGGAGATTCAGGAGACCATCGCCCGAATCGACCCCCTGCCCGGGGCAAAAGCCTTTTTGGACGCCCTGCGGGCCCGGACCCAGGTGATTATTCTCAGCGACACCTTTGAGCAGTTCGCCCGGCCCCTGATGGAAAAGCTGGGCTGGCCCACCCTCTTCTGCAACACCCTGGAGGTGGCGGAGAGCGGGGAAATCACCGGCTTTCGGATGCGCTGCGAGCAGTCCAAGCTGACCACGGTGAAGGCCCTTCAGAGCATCGGCTACGACACCATTGCCGCCGGGGACAGCTATAACGATTTGGGCATGATTCAGGCAGGCAAGGCGGGCTTTCTGTTCAAGAGCACCGAACAGATCAAGGCCGACCACCCGGAGCTGCCCGCCTATGAGGAGTTTGACGAGCTGCTGAGGGCCATTGAAGGAGTGCTGTAAAAGTGGGGATCTTTTTGGGCGTTTTGGGAATTTTTCTGGTTGCCGCAGGGGCTCTTGCCCTTGCGGGTATGATTGCCGGGGGATGGGGCCTTGTGATTGGCGCGGCGCTGCTGGCCGCGGCGTTGGCGCGGGCCGGCCTGAGCGCCTGGTGGGAGCTGAAGGAGCGCCTGGAGCGCGTGGAACAGAAGCTGGACGCCCTGCTGGAACAGCGGAATAGGAGTGACGCGGAATGAAGAACGACTTTGAGGGGCTGCCCTTCCGGCCGGCGGATATCCTGCTGCCTCAAAACTGCGATATGACGCTGTGGAGCGTGGTGGCCTGCGACCAGTACACCTCCCAGCCCGAGTACTGGCAGCGGGTGGAGGAGCGGGTGGGCCGCGCGCCCTCGGCCCTGCGGCTGATTCTGCCCGAGAGCTGCCTGGAGGGCCCCAGCGTGGAGACGGACATCATGGAAATCAACAACACCATGACCCGCTACCTCCGGGAAGGGGTGTTCGCCGAGTACCCCAACAGCCTGTTCTATGTGGAGCGCACCCTGAGCAGCGGAAAGGTCCGCCGGGGGCTGGTGGGCATGGTGGACCTGGAGCAGTACGACTACGAGCCGGGGGCGGTCTCCATGATTCGGGCCACCGAAGGGACGGTGCTCTCCCGCATTCCGCCCCGGGTGGCGGTGCGGAAGAACGCCCCCCTGGAGCTGCCCCACGTGATGCTGCTGGCCGACGACCGGGAGCGCCGGGTGATTGAGCCGCTGGCGCTGGAGACGTCGGAGATGGAGCCGCTGTACGGTTTTGCGCTGATGGAGCAGGGGGGACGCGTCCGGGGCTGGCGTCTGAACGCGGTTCAGATGGCCCGGATCGCCCGGGAGCTGGGCCGTCTGGCGGACCCGGCGGCCTTTGAGGAGAAGTACGGGGTCCAAAACCGGCCCCTCCTGCTGTTCGCCGTGGGGGACGGCAACCACTCCCTGGCCACCGCCAAGGAGTGCTACGAGCGGCGCAAGCGGCTGACCCGGCCGGAGCAGTGGCCCAATCTGCCCTCCCGCTACGCCCTGGCGGAGCTGTGCAGCCTCCACGACGAGTCCCTGGAATTTGAGCCCATCCACCGCCTGCTCACCGGCCTGGACCCCCGCGGCCTGGTGGAGGACCTGTGCGCCGCCTTCCCCGGGGCCTTCGAGGGGGAGGGGGAGGGACACGTGCTGCGCTACTTCCACGGCTACACCCAGGGGGCTGTTACCGTGCCCCATCCCGACGCCCGCCTGCCGGTGGCCACCTTACAGGGCTTTCTGGACGGGTGGCTCAGCGAGCACAGCCAGGCCGATATCGACTACATACACGGGGAGGACGTGGCCCGGGAGCTGGCCGCGCGGCCCCGCGCCATCGCCTTCCTGCTGCCCCCCATGGACAAGGAGGAGCTGTTCCCCACCGTCATCCACGACGGGGTGCTGCCCCGCAAGACCTTCTCCATGGGGCGGGCGCAGGATAAGCGCTTCTACCTGGAGGCCCGGAAAATCCGAATCTGAGAGCGGGGGTGCATCCAAATGAAAGCCATTGTGATCGGAGCGGTCTGCGGCGCTGCCGCCGGACTGGTCCTGGCAGGGCCATACAGGAAGTTTTTTGAAAAGTTTCGGAGAAAATAAAAGAAAAAACGAAGTTTTTCCACCAAAAATTCTGGTTGCTTCTTTTTAAGAAAAAGAAGCAACCACCAAGGGAGGATCCGTCATGTCGGTCCAGGCCCGCGCAAAACTGAATCTGACCCTGGATGTGCTGGGCAGGCGGCCGGACGGGTATCACGAGCTCTGCATGGTGATGCAGTCGGTGCAGCTTTGCGACGTGCTGGAGATTGCCCCCGGGGAAGGGAGGGTGAGCAGCAATCTGGGCTATCTCCCCACAGGGGAGAAGAATCTGGCCTGGGCGGCGGCCCGCCGGTTCTGGGAGGCGCTGGGCCGGCCCCAGCCTCCGCTGGACATCCATATTGAAAAGCGCATCCCCGTCTGCGCCGGCATGGCCGGGGGCAGCAGCGACGCGGCGGCGGTGCTGCGGGAGCTGAACCGGCGGGAGGGGGACCCATTTACCCTGGAGCAGCTGATGAAAATCGGCGGACAGGTGGGGTCCGACGTGCCCTACTGCGTGCTGGGGGGCACCGCCCTGGCCCGGGGCCGGGGCGAGGTGCTGACCGCCCTGCCCCCTCTGCCCCGGTGCCATGTGGTGCTCTGCAAGCCGGACTTCTCCATTTCCACCCCCGAGCTGTTCGCCCGGGCGGACGCGGTGAAGCTGCGCCGCCGCCCGGATACCGCCGGGGTGCTGGCCGCCCTGGAGGCGGGGGACCTGGAGGGGACGGCACGCCGGATGTACAACATCTTTGAGGATGTGCTCCCCCCCCGGCAGGCCGCCAGGGTGACGGAGATTAAGCACACCCTGATTGAGTGCGGCGCGCTGGGGGCCGCCATGAGCGGCACCGGCCCCACCGCCTTTGGTCTGTTCGCCGGGGAGGAGCAGGCGCGTCTGGCCTGGGCCCAGCTGGCGGAAACCTATCAGGACGTCTGGCTGACCGAAACCGTTTGAGGAAAGGCGCCGGTTCAAGCGCCTGCCTTCTGAGCGAATCAAAAAAATACAGCTGCCCAATCCGGTTTATGATTGCGCAGGGTTGTCCATACTGGATACAACAAGAGTATGGACGGTGTTTATAGATGGATCGAGGTTTAAAAAAATGGGAGCTGGCGCTGATGTTCGGGGTGCTGTGCCTGCTGGTGTTCGGGAGCTGGGTGGATTGGGAGCAGCAGCAGCTGGCCGGCCGGGTCATCCGCCTGCATGTGATTGCCAATTCGGACAGCCCCCAGGACCAGGCGCTGAAGCTGGCGGTCCGGGACCGGGTGCTGGCCCGGGCGGAGGACCTGTACCCTGCCGGCGCCTCCCGGGAGGAGGCGCTGGAGCTTCTGGCAGCCCATCTGCCCGAGCTGGCCCGGGAGGGCCAGGCGGCGGTGGAGGAATGGGGCGGGGCCCAGCCGGTGAGCGCCCGTCTGGAGGAGTGCTGGTTCCCCACCAAGGAGTATGAGAACTTCTCCCTTCCGGCGGGGGAGTACACTGCCCTGCGCATCGTCATCGGCGAGGGGGAGGGGCAGAACTGGTGGTGCGTGGCCTTCCCGCCCCTTTGCCTGGGGGCGGCCAGCCAGACCGTGGAGCAGGCCGCGCAGGCGGGCAGCTTCACCCCGGAGCAGGCGGCCCTGATGACCGGGGAAAACGGGGGCTATGTGCTGAAGTTCAAGTCCATGGAGCTGCTGGGGGAGCTGAAGGCGTTTTTCTCTGAATAAACGGAAAGCCGGCGCGGGGGTTTGCACTCCGCGCCGGCTTTTTACGCCGCCTTTTTATGGAGAAAGGAAAATTTTGTCTCCGAGCAGACCACGGCCACAAAGATGAAGACAAACCCGGCCAGCATGGGGAGCGTGACCTGGTCCCCGTAGAAGAGAACCGAGGAGAGCACGCCGAACACCGACTCCAGGGAGAGAATCACCGAGGCGGAGGCGGGGTCGGACCAGACCTGGCCCACGTTCTGGAACAGCAGGGCGGCGGTGGTAGCCATGACGCATAGGTAGCCCAGGGGCAGGAGCACCGCCGGGTCGGCTATGGCCCGGAGGGGGAAGGTTTCGGTCAGCCCGCCGCAGAGCCAGGCGTAGAGGGCGGCGAAGGCGAACTGGAGGATGGTGAGCAGATAGATGTCGCGGCCGGGGGACACCTTGGCCACCGCCACGATGTGGGCGGCATAGAAGCAGGCGCACAGCAGGGTCAGCGCGTCCCCGGCGTTGACAGCCAGGTCGCCGTTCAGGGACACCAGCCCCACGCCGGTGACGCACATCACCGCTGCGGCGATGTTGTACCGGTCGGGCCGCCTGCGGGCCGCCGCCCAATAGAAAAAGGGCACCATGACGCAGTACACCGAGGTGAGGAAGGCATTTTTGGAGGGGGTGGTCCGGGCCAGGCCGAAGGTCTGCACCGAGTAGGCCAGGAACAGAAAGCCGCCGATGACGGCCCCCCGCCACAGGCAGTCAGGGGTAAAGAGCCTCCACTTCCGCCCAAAAATCAGGGACAGCAGCGCCGCCCCGGCGGTGAAGCGGATGGCCAGCAGGTAGAAGACGGGCATTACGTCCAGGGCGTTTTTCATAATAAAAAAGGAGGTGCCCCAGATAAAGGCGGCGGCAAACAGCATGGGCTTTGCCAGACGGGTCATCAGTTCGGGTTTCATTTCTCTCACCTGGAATTGCAAATTTGGTTGCCGTGTGATATTCTGAGAAAAAGGGGGAATGGACATGGAGCATCTGAGCCGGGATTTTTATGACCGGGACACCCTGACGGTGGCCCGGGAGCTGCTGGGACAGAGGCTGGTGCGGGTGACGGCGGACGGGACGCGGCTGGTGTGCCGCATTACCGAGACGGAAGGCTATATCGGCCGTCTGGACAAGGCCTGCCACGCCTACGGCTATAAGTGCACTCCCCGCACCCAGACCCTGTTTGCCCGGCCGGGCACGGCCTACCTCTACCTGATTTACGGCATGTATACCTGCCTGAATTTTGTCACCGAGGGGGAGGGGGAGCCGGCGGCGGTGCTGATACGGGGGGCCCGGCCGCTGGAAAACGGGGACCGGATGGCTCAAAACCGCTTTGGACGACCGATGTCGGAGATGACGGCCTACCAGCGGAAAAACTTTATGAACGGTCCGGGAAAGCTGTGCCGGGCGCTGGAGCTGACCCGGGCGCAGAACGGCCTGGACCTGCTGGGGGAGGAGCTGTACGTCTGCCGGGGGGAGCCGCCCGCGCCGGAGGAGATTCGGGTGGGGAAACGCATCGGCATCGACTATGCCCAGGAGGCGGCCGGGTTCCCCTGGCGCTTCTGGGTGGAGGAGCGCCCGTAAGCGGGCAGGCGCAGGAAAAGGGCGGGAGGGGGACGGCGGCCGGACGGAGCGAGTGGAAGGAAAACGGGCGCAAAAGGAAGCCCCGGTTGGTGGCGCGCCCCGGACAGACGGATTATAATGGGGGCATCAACCGAAAGGAGCAAACAGAGATGAGCTTGGGAAACAGCCTGTTCCGGGCGCGGAAGAAGAGCGGCCTGTCCCAGGAGGCGGTGGCGGAGCGGCTGGGAATCAGCCGGCAGACGGTCTCCAAGTGGGAGCTGGACGAGACCCTGCCGGACATCTGTCAGTCCAGGAAGCTGTCCGCGCTGTATCACGTCACCCTGGACGAGCTGATTGATTTCGACCTGGAGGTGAAGGAGATTGAGGAGGCGATTGACCGCACCAATGAGGAGACCCAGAAGCAAATCGACTGGACCCGGATGTGGGCCAGGAAGTATCCGATTCTGGCCTCCTACCAGCAGGAGGTGGCGGTGGAGGAGTACGCCGCGCAGCTGCGGGGGCAGCTGGACCGGCTGAGGCGGGAGCACGGCTACTCCGGCGTGGACGCCTTTCTGGTGCTGAAGGACATTCTGGGGCGGCTCTGGACCGAGGAGCAGAAGGGTGCGGCCCGCTGACCGCCCGTACCCGGGGAGGGCGCGAAAGCGTCCGCTCCGGGACCTTCCGCATTACGGCGCGGCGGGGGCCAGCATTTTTTTCAGATACCTTCCGGTGTAGCTGCCGGGACAGGCGGCCACCTCCTCGGGCGTGCCGGTGCAGACGATGCTGCCGCCGCCGTCGCCCCCCTCGGGCCCCAGGTCGATGATGTGGTCGGCGGTTTTGATGACATCCAGATTGTGCTCAATGACCACAATGGTGTTGCCCGCGTCCACCAGACGCTGAAGCACCTCGATCAGGCGGTGGACGTCGGCACTGTGCAGGCCGGTGGTGGGCTCGTCCAGCACGTAGATGGTCTGGCCGGTGGAGCGCTTGGACAGCTCGGTGGCCAGCTTGACCCGCTGGGCCTCGCCCCCGGACAGGGTGGTGGAGGGCTGGCCCAGCTTGACATAGCCCAGCCCCACGTCCATCAGGGTCTGGAGGCGGTTGTACAGCTTGGGCAGGTTCTCGAAGAAGGGCAGGGCCTCCTCTACGGTCATCTCCAACACCTCGTAGATGTTCTTGCCCTTGTACCGGACCTCCAGGGTCTCCCGGTTGTAGCGCTTGCCCTTGCACACCTCACAGGGGACGTAGATGTCGGGGAGGAAGTGCATTTCGATTTTCAGCAGGCCGTCGCCGGAGCAGGCCTCGCACCGGCCGCCCCGGACGTTGAAGGAGAAGCGGCCGGAGCTGTAGCCCCGGGTTTTGGCGTCCTGGGTGGAGGCGAACAGGTCCCGGATGTCGTTGAACAGCCCGGTGTAGGTGGCGGGATTGGAGCGGGGGGTGCGGCCGATGGGGGACTGGTCGATGTTGATGATTTTGTCCAGGAACTCCTCCCCCTCGATGCGCTGATGCTTTCCCGCCCGGGTTTTGGTGCGGTTCAAGTCGGCCCCAAGCTTCTTGTAGAGAATCTCGTTGACCAGGGAGGACTTTCCGCTGCCCGACACCCCGGTGACGCAGATGAAGGTGCCCAGGGGGAAGACCGCGTCGATGCCGCGCAGGTTGTTCTCCGCGGCCCCAAGGATTTTCAGATACTTCCCGTTCCCTGGCCGGCGGCTGGCGGGGACGGGGATTTTTTTCCGTCCGGTCAGGTAGTCGGCAGTGAGGGAGTGCCGGCAGGCCATCACCTCCTCGGGGGTGCCGGCGGCCACGATTTCTCCCCCGTGGACCCCGGCGCCGGGCCCCACGTCCACAATATAGTCCGCCGCGCGCATGGTGTCCTCGTCGTGCTCCACCACCAGCAGGGTGTTGCCCAGATCCCGCAGGCGCTTCATGGTCTCCAGCAGCATGTCGTTGTCCCGCTGGTGCAGGCCGATGGAGGGCTCGTCCAGAATGTAGAGCACTCCCATCAGGGAGGAGCCGATTTGGGTGGCCAGCCGGATGCGCTGGCTCTCGCCGCCGGACAGGGAGGCGGCGGAGCGGGAGAGGGTCAGGTACTGAAGGCCCACCGAGCGCAGAAAGCCCAGCCGGCTTTTGATTTCCTTGAGGATGCGGTCGGCAATCATCGTTTGGGTGGGGGTCAGCTCCAGGCGGCCAATGAAGTCCAGGGCGTCATTGACGCTTCTGTGGCTGAAGGAGTCGATATCCAGTCCGCCCACGGTGACCGCCAGGGACTCCCGCCGCAGGCGGCGGCCCCGGCACACCGGGCAGGGACATTCGGACATGCACTCCTCCAGCTCCCGCTTCATGGCGTCGGACTGGGTCTCCCGGTAGCGGCGCTCCAGGTTGTTGCAGATGCCCTCGAAGGCCTGGTACAGGGTGCCCTGGCCCCGGGGCTGGTCGTAGTGGAGGGTCAGCTTCTCCCCCTTGGTGCCGTAGAGGATTACGTCCAGCACCTCGCCGGGCAGGTCCTTGACCGGGGTGTTCAGCTTGAACTTGTACTTTTTGGACAGGGCGTCAAAGTACATCCGGGAGATGCCGTCGGACTTGATGCTGCTCCAGCCGGAGGCGGTGATGGCGCCCTCCAGAAGGGACAGATCCTTGTTGGGGATGATGAGGTCCGGGTCCACCTTCAGCTGGCTGCCCAGGCCGGTGCAGGCGGGGCAGGCCCCGAAGGGGTTGTTGAAGGAGAACATGCGGGGGGTCAGCTCCTCGATGGAGATGCCGCAGTCCTCGCAGGCGTAGTTCTGGGAGAACAGGACGTCCCGGTCCTCTTCCACGATGTTGATGACCACCAGGCCGCCGGACAGGCTGGCCGCCGCCTCCACGCTGTCGGTCAGGCGGCGGGTGATGTCCTCCCGGATGACCAGGCGGTCCACCACCACCTCGATGTTGTGCTTTTTGTTCTTGTCCAGCTTGATTTCCTCGGACAGGTCGTACAGCGATCCGTCCGCCCGGACCCGGACGTAGCCCGATTTCCGGGCGTCGTCAAATATCTTGGCGTGTTCGCCCTTCTTGCCCCGGATGACCGGGGCCATCACCTGGATGCGGGTGGCCTCGGGCAGGGCGGTGACCTGGTCGATAATCTGGTCGATAGTCTGCTGCTTGATTTCCTTGCCGCAGACGGGACAGTGGGGGGTGCCCACCCGGGCCCACAGCAGGCGCAGGTAGTCGTAAATCTCCGTCACCGTGCCCACGGTGGAGCGGGGGTTTTTGCTGGTGGTCTTCTGGTCGATGGAGATGGCGGGGGAGAGGCCGTCAATGTAGTCCACGTCCGGTTTCTCCATCTGCCCTAGAAACATGCGGGCGTAGGAGCTCAGCGACTCCACGTACCGCCGCTGCCCCTCGGCGTAGATGGTGTCGAAGGCCAGGGAGGATTTGCCCGAGCCGGACAGCCCGGTGAGCACCACCAGCTTGTCCCGGGGAATCTCCACGTCGATGTTTTTCAGGTTGTTTACCCGCGCGCCCTTGACGGAAATGTGTGTGTGCATGGTCTTTGTTCTCCTTTTTATTCCGCCCGCTCCATCAGGAAAAACGATCCCTGAAAGCAGGTCCACATTTGACGGCCCGGACTGAACCGCACCTGACCCGGTACGGCGTCCGGCCCGTCCTCCCCCTCCAG
This sequence comes from Lawsonibacter sp., assembly GCA_022795855.1. Lineage (GTDB taxonomy): Bacteria > Bacillota > Clostridia > Oscillospirales > Oscillospiraceae > Lawsonibacter. Next base: position 19,482 of record JAAWHL010000020.1, on the reverse strand, counting down.
CTCCAGAGCGATGCGGGTCAGCACCGGGGTCTCCACCCCCAGCCCGGCGGGGGACAGCTGGTATTCTGCCTCAAATTCCTCCGCCCCAATGGCGGTATAGTCCGCGGACAGGACCCGATACGCAGCGCCGCCGGAGGTGAAGGCCTCCAGCTCCTTGAGATAGGTGGTCCCGTCCTGGGTGAAGGTCTGCTCCGGGTAGCTCAGCTCAAGCCCGATACAGGCGTCAATCTCCTCTTGGGACAGGGGGCAGGAGGGTGCGCTTCCGATGCAGGAGACCACCCTCCAGGTCCCGAAGTAGGGGTGCTGGGGCGCGGCCTTGGGCTCGGGACTGCCGGGAATCAGCTCCCGGAGCAGAGCGGCCGGCTGAAGCAGCAGGCACCCGGCGCAGGCCAGAACCACCAGGAATTCCCAGACTGCGCCCAGAGTCAGCATCCCTCCGGCCGCCTCCAGCCCCAGGCGCTTCCAGCCCCGGAAGCGGCGGATATAGGCGCGGCTCAGCCGTCCGGTCCGCTTCCACCGGGCCCGCGCCGCCAGAAGAGCGGCCAGCACCAGCAGATTGACCGCCAGCAGAACAGCCGCAATCCCGCGGAAAACCGCCGGCTCCAGCAGGACGCTCAGCAGCGGCACGAGAGGGCCGAGAAGGACCTCCAGCACCATTTTGACCGCGCCGCACAGGACGATAACGGGAATCAGCCAGCCGAACAGGGCCATAAATGCCATGATGGGTCAGACCTCCTCGCGGGGCGGAGGGCCGCCCCTACAGACTAACGGAACCAATTTTTAATGTCAAGGCCCGGAAGCTGTCAGCCCGGGCCGCTGCGGCCCAACAGAGGGTTCAGAGGCTTTGCCTTCATCAGAATCAGCCGCTGGACCTCCTCCAGCTGGGCGGAGCTCTTCACGTCCATCACCAGCCACTTGCCGCCGTTGAACAGGGGAGTCTCCCGGTACAGCCTGCGGAAGGGAGCGGAGAAGGTGGGCAGCAGGACTTCCAGCTCGGCCAGCTGCCCGGCGCTCAGGGTCACCATGGCGGTAAACCATCCGGAGCGGACATAGAGGGCGCACAGGGCCTTGCTGCCCTTCTTGAATTTAAGGTTCCACCCCCGGTCCATGGAGCAGCGGCTGAACGCCGCCGCCGGTTCCGCCCCGTAGGTGTCCCGCATCCAGGTCAAAAACTCCTCAAAGACGGGGTTTTTAATCCAGGCGGAGAGGTCGGACAGGGTGGGTTCCGTGCTCTGGGGCCAAGCGGCGTCCCAGGAGAGGGTCTGCTCTGCCGGGGGCTCGGGCGCCTTTTTCGCCCGCTTTTTGGGCAGCGGGGTGGCCTCCTCCGCCAGCCGGGCCGCCTCCCGCAGGGTCTCCCGGTCGTCCGGGTCCAGGACGTAATGGCCCTTGGCCCCCTGGTAGGGGGGCTGAACGGGCCGGCCCTTCAGCAGCTGCTCCAGGCAGGGGAGCGTTTTCACCATGGGCCGGTCATCGCAGACAATGAGCACAGGCTTGTCGTTCAGGTAAATCATAAACTCTCCGAACATTTTTCGGGAGCGGACGGCCCCAAGGCCCTCCAGCTGCTCGCAGAGGTAGGAAATGAATTCCGGATTGCTGGCCATAGCGGTTCCTCCTATTTCGGTTTTCCGCTGAGCACGGACCACTCCTGCCCGCTGTGGGTGGGGCGGAAGGTGGCGCAGCGGTAGTTGATGCCTGCTTTGCGGGCCTGGACGTGCTGGAGCCGGCGGGGAATGCGGTAGAGCCGGCCGTCCTTGATAAAGTTGGCCCCGGTCTGCTTGAAGAGGAAGGGCACCCCGGCCCGGACGCACTGCTCCCGCAGGCCCAGAACCCACTCGTACCGGCAGGGCCGGGCGCCGGCGCCCGACTCCCCCCCGGCCACTACCTGGGTGATGTCCGCCCCCAGCCAGGGGGACAGGTCGATGGGGCCCAGCAGGGGTTCACAGGTGATGGACTTGTGGCGGATGGGGGCGGATTTCAGGATGGGGAGGCGGAAGGCCGCCCGCTCCTGGTCCTCCGCTGTGGAGCAGATGGACACGTGCTCCCAGCCCTCCCCCCAGCCGGGGGGCAGGCACTCGGCCAGACGGTGGATGCGCTTGGTGATGAAAAAGAAGTTCAGATCCCGCCGGGCCTCCATCATGGCCCACGCCCAGGGCCGCCAGTCGTCCGCCTGGTCCAGGAGAAAGTCGGAGGAGAAGCAGGTCCAGACCATCTCGCCGGCGGGAATTTTCCAGCTCCCGTCCCGCTTTTTCCGCAGCGGCAGGTCGTAATCCCGGGTGCGGAACACCTGGGAGGCGTCCTTTCCCCGCTTCTCGTCCCCACGGTACACATAGCAGCGCGCGCAGCCGGGGGATATCTTCTGGCATCCGTGCCAGGGGTTCCAGTTGGCCATGTTCTGCGCTCCCTTCCTGGGGGTGTTGTGCATTCTTTTTTCTTGAAAGAAAAAAGAATCAAAAAAGAACTTTGGGCGCAAAACTGCGTTTTGCCGGGCCCCAAAAGAAATGCGCTGCTTGCCTCTCAGCTGAATAATCTGGTCGCGCAGGACGGCGGCCAGCTCGAAATCCAGTACCTTGGCTGCTTCGCGCATTTCTTTTTCCAGCTTGGCGATGCGCTCCAGCTTCTGCTGCTTGGTGAGGCCCTGGACCTCGCCCCGGCGCTCGGCGGTATCCTTGGACTCCTGGGCGTCCAGGTCCAGCAGGTCGCGCACGGACTTGATGATGGTCTTGGGGACGATGCCGTGGGCCTTGTTGAAGGCATCCTGTTTTTCCCGGCGGCGCTGGGTCTCGTCGATGGCCCGGCGCATAGAGGGGGTGACGGAGTCGGCGTACATGACCACCAGGCCCTGGGCGTTGCGGGCGGCCCGGCCGATGGTCTGAATCAGGGAGGTTTCCGACCGGAGGAACCCCTCCTTGTCCGCGTCCAGGATGGCCACCAGGGACACCTCGGGCAGGTCCAGGCCCTCCCGCAGCAGGTTGATGCCCACCAGCACGTCGAAGGAGCCCAGGCGCAGGTCCCGGATGATTTCCATGCGCTCCATGGCGTCGATGTCGTGGTGCATATAGCGCACCCGGATGCCCGCCCCCTGGAGGTAGGTGGTCAGGTCCTCGGCCATGCGCTTGGTCAGGGTGGTGACCAGCACCCGCTCGGAGCGGGCGGTGCGCTGGTTGATTTCGCCGATGAGGTCGTCGATTTGGCCCTCCACGGGGCGGACCTGGATTTCGGGGTCCAGCAGGCCGGTGGGGCGGATGACCTGCTCTACAATCTGTCCGGAGCGCTCCCGTTCGTAGTCGCCGGGGGTGGCGGAGACGTAGACCACCTGGTTTACTCTCCGTTCAAATTCCTCGAATTTCAACGGACGGTTATCAAAGGCGCAGGGCAGGCGGAAGCCGTAGTCCACCAGGGTGGTTTTCCGGGCCCGGTCGCCGTTGAACATGGCCCGGACCTGGGGGAGGGTGACATGGCTTTCGTCGATGAAAAGGACGAAGTCCTTGGGGAAGTAGTCCAGCAGGGTGTGGGGCGGGGAGCCCACCGGCCGGTTCTCGATGACCCGGGAGTAGTTCTCAATGCCCGAGCAGAAGCCCAGCTCCTGCATCATCTCGATGTCGTACAGGGTGCGCTGCTTGACGCGCTGGGCCTCAATCAGCTTGTTTTCCTGCTGGAAGAAGGCCACCCGCTCCTCCATCTCCTTATAAATCTCCTGGATGGCGGCGTCCATTTTCTCCTTGGGGGTGACGTAGTGGGTGGCCGGCCAGATGGGGATGTTCTGAAGGCGGCGGATGGGGGAGCCGGTGACCACGTTGATTTCGGAGATGCGGTCGATTTCGTCCCCGAAGAACTCCACCCGGATGGCGGTGTCCTTCCAGTAGGCGGGCCAGACCTCCACCGTGTCCCCCCGGACCCGGAACATGTTGCGCTCAAAGGCGATGTCGTTGCGCTCATACCGGATGGCCACCAGCTTTTTCAGCAGCTCGTCCCGCTCCAGCTGGGCGCCCGCCCGCAGAGAGACCATCATTTTTTCAAAATCCTCCGGCTCGCCCAGGCCGTAGATGCAGGACACGGAGGCCACCACGATGACGTCCCGGCGCTCCAGCAGGGAGGCGGTGGCCGACAGGCGCAGCCGGTCAATCTCCTCGTTTACCGAGGAGTCCTTCTCGATAAAGGTGTCGGTATGGGGGATATAGGCCTCCGGCTGGTAATAGTCGTAATAGGAGACGAAGTACTCCACCGCGTTGTGGGGGAAAAACTCCTTGAACTCGGCGCACAGCTGGGCGGCCAGGGTCTTGTTGTGGGCCAGGACCAGGGTGGGACGCTGTACTGCCTCGATGACCTTGGCCATGGTGTAGGTCTTGCCCGAGCCGGTGACGCCCAGGAGGGTCTGCTCGTCCAGACCCATCTCAATGCCCCGGGCCAGTCCGGCGATGGCCTCCGGCTGGTCGCCGGAGGGGGTGTATTCGGAGACGACTTGAAATCTCGGCATAGGGATTCCTCCTGTGGTGAAGCTGCATCCGTATTATATCAGAACAGAGGTTCGATATCAAGGCTTTTTTGCCCCGCCCCGGAAAAAGCTCCGGAACGGGGCAGAATGGGAAATCAGAACAGCTCATAGGCCCGGGCGCTCTCACGCAGGGATACCATGTCCCCGTCCACAAAAATCAGGTGGTCCACCAGCTCCACGCCGACGCCCGCCAGGGCGGTGCGGATGACCATGGTGCTGCTGACGTCCGCCTGGGAGGGCAGGGCGATGTTGCTGATGTGGTTGTGGGCGAGATAGATTTTCGCCGCCCGGAGGGCCATGGCCTCCTCGGCGATGCGGCGGATGTTGACGGAGGTGGAGTCGATGCACCCCTCGGACAGCTTGCGCACGCCGAGATACTGGTTTTTGCCGTCCAGACACAGGACGTAGGACATCTCGTTCCGTGCGCCGAAAAAGCAGCTGGACAGAATCTCGTAGGCGTCCCGGGCGTCGTGGACCACGGGCCGCACCTGGGTGCGGCTGCCCAGATAGCGCCCGGCCAGGGCGGGAATCAGACGGAGGAGGGCGGCGGTGTGCTCGCTGACGCCCTTCACCTTGCACAGCTCGTCCGGGGAGGCGTCCAGCACTCCGGACAGGGAGCCGAAGCGTTCGATGAGCTCGTGGGCCAGGCCGTTCACGTCGCCCTGGGGCAGGGCGTAGAACAGCAGCAGCTCCAGCACCCGGTGCTCCGGCCAGCTCCCCAGGCCATGGGTGAGAAACTCCTGCTTGACCCGCAGGCGGTGTCCGGCATGGATGGACCGTTCCATACTCAAGAGCCCTCTGCCGCTTACCGGGCCCCGTACCGGGACAGATAGTCCTCCATTCTGGCCTTCATGCCGCTGTCAATGAGGACCTCCCCGTCCACAGGGTGGTTGTGGAGGAAGGAGATGACCTCCCGCACGGTGACGATGGGGAAGACCTGGATGCCGTAGTCCTGGCGCAGCTCGTCCAGGGTGGAGCAGTCCCGGGTGCCCCGCTCCATGCGGTCCACGCTGACAAACAGGGCCTTGATTTCCACGGCGGCGACGGAGCGGAACAGCGCGATGGACTCCCGCACGGCGGTGCCGGCGGTGACCACGTCCTCGATGATGGCCACCCGGTCCCCGTCCTTGGGCTGGTAGCCCACCATGGAGCCCCCCTCGCCGTGGTCCTTGGCCTCCTTGCGGTTGAAGCAGTAGGGCAGGTCCCGGCCGTAATTGCGGGAGAGGGAGGCGGCGGCGGAGACGGCCAGGGGGATGCCCTTGTAGGCCGGGCCGAAGAGGCAGTCAATCCCCTGGGGCATGTGCTCCTGGATGCAGGCGGCGTAGTAGTCCCCTAGGCGGGCCGCCTGAGCCCCCGTTTTATAGTTGCCGGTGTTGACGAAATAGGGGGTTTTCCGGCCGGACTTGGTGGTAAAGTCCCCGAAGGTCAGCACGCCGGAGCGCACCATAAAAGTAATAAAGTCCTCCTGATAGGTCATAAAAAGGCCCTCTTTCCGCATAGAATAGGTTCTGTCACACGGCTGTGGCGCAGCAACCGAAACATTATATCATTTCCGCCGCCGCGATACAAGCGGGCGGACCGATTTTCTGGAGAGAAAAGGGCAGGAGGGACGGGATTTTATGTGTACCGCCATCACCTATCACACCAAGGACCACTATTTCGGGCGCAACCTGGACATATACACGCCCTGCCGGGAGCAGATTATCATCACGCCCCGGAACTTTCCCCTGCGTTTCCGCAAGGTCCGGGACCAGGAGGAGCACTACGCGGTAATCGGCATGGCCTATCTGGCCGGGGACACGCCGCTGTACTTTGACGGGACCAACGAGAAGGGGCTGAGCATGGCGGGGCTGAGCTTTCCCGAGAACGCGGTTTACAAGCCCGAGGAGGCGGGGATGCGCAGCGTGGCCCCCTTTGAGCTCATCAGCTGGGTGCTGGGCCAGTGCGCCGGGGTGGAGGAGGCGGAGAAGCTGCTGGAGGACGTCCGGCTGGTGGATGAGCGCTTCAGCAGCGAGTTGCCCCTGACGCCGCTGCACTGGATGATTGCCGACCGGGAGCGGGTGATTACGTTGGAGGCTGTGGAGGAGGGGCTGAAGATTTTTGACAACCCGGTGGGGGTGCTGACCAACAACCCGCCCTTCTCCTTTCAGATGGTGTACCTGAACAATTTCATGGGCCTGACCCGGGACGCCCCCACCAACCGGTTCTGCTCCTCCATCCCCCTGGAGCCCTACAGCCTGGGCATGGGGGCCATGGGACTGCCGGGGGACCTGTCCTCCCCCTCCCGGTTTGTCAAGGCCGCCTTCACCAAGTTCAACTCGGTGTGCGGAAGCTCAGAGTGGGAGAGCGTCAGCCAGTTCTTCCATATCCTGGGGTCGGTGGCCCAGCAGAGGGGGTGCGTCCAGGCGGGGAAGGACGCCTATGAGATGACCTATTACACCTCCTGCTGCAACGTGGACAAGGGCGTGTACTACTACAATACTTACAACAACAGCCAGATTACCGGGGTGGACCTGTACCGGGAGAACCTGGACGGGGAGAAGCTGGTGTGCTACCCCCTGATTGACGTACAGCAGATTAGGATGCAGAACTGACCGCCGGGGCTGTCCAAAAAGTTTTGTGAGACGGGCGCGATTTCTCTTCTTTCACAGTGTACTTTTTTACGGAAAGATGTTACACTGATAAAAAGCGCCGGACGCGCAGAGCGGTCCCGCCGGGGCCGCTTCTGCTTCTGTACCCCGCGGCCGGCGGAAGGAGCGGGAAATCTATGGAAATTTTACAGTGGCTGACCACAGCCGTCCCGGGCAAGTGCCTGTTCACCATGCTGGTATCCATGATACCCATCATTGAGCTGCGTGGGGGGATTCCCTTCGGGGTGGCCCTGGGGCTGCCCTACGAGCTGGCCTTTCCGGCGGCAGTGGTGGGGAATATCATCCCCGCCCCTTTTATCATTGTGTACATCCGGCGTATTTTTCAGTGGATGCGCCGCTACCTGCCCCGCCTGAACCGGCTGGTGGACAAGCTGGAGCGTAAGGCCCACCTCAAGGGCAGAAAGGTGAGCAGATACCAGTATCTGGGCCTGTGGCTGTTTGTAGCCATCCCCCTGCCGGGGACGGGGGCCTGGACCGGGTCGCTGGCCGCGGCGTTTTTGGACATGCGCCTGAAGAAGGCCATGCCCGCGGTGATTCTGGGCGTTATGACCGCAGGGTGCATCATGATCGCCCTGACCCACGTGGGAATCAACCTGTTTTCCACCGCGATGTGAACCTGCGGGCCTCCGGCGCATAGAATGCCCCGGAGGTGAGGGCGATGACGGAGATTCTGTGGGACGCGGCGCTGACCCTGCTGTCTGCGCTGGGCCTGGCACTGCTGGGCGGACTTCTGTTCGGCCGGCTGTTTTATCCTGCGGCCGGCCCGGGGGTGTGGACCGTTGTGCCCGCCCGGGGCGCGGGCGAGGGGCTGGAGCGCAGTCTGCGGGCGCTGATGTGGCTGCGTGGGCTGGGGCTGCTGGGGGGCCAGGTGGCTGTCGCCGACTTAGGCCTGTCCGCCGAGGGGCGGGAGCTGGCCCTGCGGCTGGTCTCCCGCTGGAACGGTGCGGTTTTGTGGCCGTCGGACCGGCTGGAGGAGCTGCTGGAGTAGAAACAGGGAGGGGGGAGACCGGATGGAGCAGAAGGAGTTGCAGCTGGTGGAGGGCGCGGTCTCCTCTATCATTTTCCAGAATGAGGAGAACGGGTACACCATCCTCCGCCTGGAGGCGGGGGAGGAGGAGCTGACGGTGGTGGGCGAGATGCCCGGCGTGGCCCCGGGGGAGTACCTGTCGGTACGGGGCGGCTGGGTGCGCCACGCGGCCTACGGCGTGCAGTTCAAGGCCGAGGCGGTGGAGCGCCGCCTGCCCCAGGGGATGAAGGAAATCTTCCACTACCTGTCCTCCGGGGCCGTGAAGGGGGTGGGCAAGGCCACTGCCCGGGCCCTGATTGAGGCCTTCGGGGAGGACACCCTGACCGTGATTGAGGAGGAACCGGAGCGGCTGGCTCAGATTCGGGGCATCACCCCCAGGCGGGCGGGGCAAATCAGCGCCGCCTTCCGGGCCCAGATGGGGATGCGGCGGATGATCGAGTTCCTCTCCGCCCATCAGCTGCCCATGACCCTGGCCATGCCCCTGTACCGGGCCTACGGCGACGCGGCCCTGGAGGTGGTTCGGTCCAACCCCTACCTGCTGGCGGGGGAGGAGTTCGGGGTGCCCTTCTCCGACGCCGACCGCATCGCCCTGGAGCTGGGGGTGCAGGGGGACGACCCCCAGCGGCTGGAGGCGGGGCTGGTGTTCGAGCTGGCCCACAACAGCATGAACAACGGGCATGTATTTCTCCCCCGGCGCAAGCTGGTGGAGGCCACCTCGGTGCTGCTGGACATGCCGGGGGATCTGCTGGAGGACTGCCTGGCCGCTCTGGAGCGCCGGGGCGAGGTGGTGTGCCAGCCCGCCGCCGGCCAGGAGGCGGTGTACCTGCCCATCCTGTTCCAGGCGGAGCAGTCTATCGCGGAGCGGCTGCTGGAGATGAGCCGGGCGGAGCTGCTGCCCCCGGGCGACCTGGACAAGCTGCTCCAGCGCATCCAGCGCCGGCAGGGGCTGCGCTACAACGAGAAGCAGCTCCAGGCGGTGGCTCTGGCCGCCCAGCGGCAGGTGATGCTGCTGACCGGCGGGCCGGGCACCGGCAAAACCACCTGCCTGCGGGGGGTGGTGGCCCTGTTTGACGACCTGGGGCTGGAGACCGCCCTGGCCGCCCCTACCGGGCGGGCGGCCAAGCGCCTGGGGGAGCTGTGCGGAGCGGAGGCCTCCACCATCCACCGGCTGCTGGAGACGGGGTACGACCCCCGGTCCGGGCGGCTGGTGTTCGCCAAGGACCAGGACGACCCCCTGGCCGCCGACGCGGTGATTGTGGACGAGACCTCCATGGTGGACGTGCCCCTGATGGCCGCCCTGCTGGACGCCCTGCGGGGGGACTGCCGCCTGGTGCTGGTGGGGGACCCGGACCAGCTGCCCTCGGTGGGGCCGGGGAGCCTGTTCGCCGACCTGATTCGCAGCGGGCGGGTGCCCTGCGTGCGCCTGGACGAGATTTTCCGGCAGGCCGCCCAGAGCGCCATCATCCGGAATGCCCACCTGGTGAACCGGGGGGAGCTGCCCGACCTCAGACGCAACGACGGGGACTTCTTCTTCCTGCGCCGCCGGGACAGCGAGTCGGCGGTGGAGACCATTGTGGACCTGTGCCGCCGCCGCCTGCCCGAGCGTATGGGAATCCCCGCCGACCAGATTCAGGTGCTCTCCCCCACCCGCCGGCGGGGGACGGGCACCCGGGCCCTGAATCAGGCCCTCCAGGCCGCCCTGAACCCCCCCTCCCAGGACAAGGGGGAGCGGCGCTTCGGCGACTGGGTGTTCCGGGAGGGGGACCGGGTGATGCAGGTGAAGAACAACTACGACATCCTGTGGCGGGAGAACGGAGGGCTGCGCTCCGGCATGGGGGTGTTCAACGGGGACGTGGGCCGGGTGCTGTCCATCGACGGCGAGGCGGTCACCGTGGACTTCGAGGGGCGGCTGGTGGAGTACGCCGCCGACATGCTGGGGGAGCTGGAGCCCGCCTTCGCCGTGACGGTGCATAAGTCCCAGGGCAGCGAGTATCAGGCGGTCATCCTGGCCGCCCTGGACGGCGCGCCCATGCTGATGACCCGGGGCGTGCTCTATACCGCCGTCACCCGGGCCCGGGAGCTGTTTATCGCCGTGGGCGACGAGGATACGGTGGCCCGGATGGTGGCTAACAACCGCCAGACCAGACGGTACTCCGGGCTGCGGGCCCGTCTGGCGGAGGAGGGCTGAGGGAGGAGAACAGGCCCGAGAAAGGGAGAATCCCGCGGAACCGGCGTGCCGGTTCCGCGGGATTCGCGGTTTTCGGGGCGGCCCTGCTTGAGAACGGCCGGTGTGCTGAGAGATGTTAAACAGGCTCCAAGAAGGCGCTGAGGAAAAGGAGGAGGTCAGCCCTCCAGCGCCGCCAGCGCTTCGCCGGCCAGGTAGATGTCGCCGGCCCCCACGGTGAGGATCAAATCGCCGGGCTGGGCCAGCTGGGCCAGCTGCCGGGTGACCTCCTCCAGGGTGGGACAGTACAGCGCCCCGGGGATGTGCCGGGCCAGGTCCCGGGAGGAGACGCCCAGGGTATCGGTCTCCCGGGCGGGGAATATCTCGGCCAGGACGGTCAGGTCGGGCAGCTTCAGCACCTCGGCAAAATCGTCAAACAGCTCCTTGGTGCGGGAGTAGGTGTGGGGCTGGAAGGCGCAGATTACCCGCCGGTAGCCCAGGGTCTTGACAGTGGTCAGCAGGGCGAGCAGCTCCTGGGGGTGGTGGGCGTAGTCGTCATAGATTTTTGCGCCGGCGTACTCCCCCTTGGGCTCAAAGCGGCGGCCCGCTCCGTGAAAGGCGTTCAGCCCCTCCTCCACCGCCCGGGCGGGGACGCCCAGCTGGATGGCGGCGGCGGCGGCGGCCAGGGCGTTGCGCACGTTGTGAACGCCGGGGACGGACAGCTCCGCGTGGGCGAACCGCTGTCCCCGGGAGATGATATCGAAGCGGCCGAAGCCCCCCTGGTAAGTCAGATTGGCGGAGTGGACGTCCCCCTCCACCAGCCCGAAGGTGACCAGGGGGCGGTCCAGGCCGTCCAGCGCGTCCATGGTATTGCCGTCGTCCCGGTCGGCCACCACGCAGCCACGGTCCGGCACCAGCTGGGCGAAGGCCCGGAAGGAGCGCTTTACGTCGTCCAGGTCCTTGAAGAAGTCCAGGTGGTCGGCGTCCACGTTCAGGATGACCGCAACGGTGGGGAAAAAGGAGAGGAAGGAGTTGCAGTACTCGCAGGACTCCAGGATGATGGTATCCCCCCGGCCCACCCGGTGGCCCGCCCCCAGGATGGGGAGGGTGCCGCCAATCATCACTGCGGGGTCCCGCCCCGCGGCCAGGAAGATATGGGTGCACATGGAGGTGGTGGTGGTCTTTCCGTGGGTGCCCGCTACGCACAGCGCGTTTTGGTAGCTGCGCATGATGGCCCCCCAGGCCTGGGCCCGCTCGAAGACGGGGATCCCCAGGCGGCGGGCGGCGGCGATTTCCGGGTCGCCGTCGTGGACGGCGGCGGTGCGGATGACGCAGTCCGCGCCCCGGACGCCCTCTGGGTGGTGCCCGATAGACACCGGGATGCCCAGGGAGCGCAGATGCTCCGTGGCGGCGCTCTCGCGGGCGTCGGAGCCGGTGATGACTGCGCCGGCGCCGTGGAGCACCTCCCCCAGCGGAGACATGGACACCCCGCCGATGCCCACCAGATGGGCCCGGCGGCCCGGGCGGATGTATTCTTCTATGTGCAGGCTCATAAAACGCCACCTCGATGTTGTTGTTCGTTCTTTTCTTTTTGAAAAAGAAAAGAATCAAAAGAAAAACGTTCTGCGCAAAACTGCGCATTGCTTTTGGGAGTGCCGAAAAGTCAGAGATTGCAGGGCAGGCCGCTTTCAGGGCGGGCTGGGCCTTGCCGGGGAGCCCGGTGACTGTATTATAGTATATGAGAGGGAAATGGGCAAGTGCTTCCCCTTCAAATCGTTCCCAATTTGCAGGCCGGTCATACGGAAAACAGCGCCTGTTCCTCGGAACAGGCGCTGTAATATGTGTAGGGAGCCCGGCTCAGACCAGCTTGGCGCCGTTGACCTTGACGCCGGGGCCCATCGTGGAGGCCACGGTGCAGCTCTTGATATACTGCCCCTTGGCGGCGGCGGGCTTGGCCTTGACAATGGCGCCCATCAGGGCGTTGAAGTTCTCGCACAGCTTTTCGGCGCCGAAGGAGACCTTCCCGATGGGGCAGTGGATGATATTGGTCTTGTCCAGACGGTACTCCACCTTACCGGCCTTGATCTCGTTGATGGCCTTGGTCACGTCCATGGTGACGGTGCCGGCCTTGGGGGAGGGCATCAGGCCCTTGGGGCCCAGAACCTTACCCAGGCGGCCCACTACGCCCATCATGTCGGGGGTGGCAACCACCACGTCAAAGTCGAACCAGTTCTCCTTCTGGATCTTCTCAACCAGGTCCATCTCGCCGACAAAGTCGGCGCCGGCGGCCCGGGCCTCGTCGGCCTTGGCGGCCTTGGCAAAGACCAGCACGCGCTGGGTCTTGCCGGTGCCGTGGGGCAGCACGATGGCGCCGCGCACCTGCTGGTCGGCGTGACGGGAGTCCACGCCCAGCTTGACGTGCAGCTCCACGGTCTCGTCAAATTTGGCGGTGGCGGTCTTTACCACCAGGTCCATGGCCTCGGCAGTGTCGTAGAGATTGTTTTTGTCAATCTTCTTGACGCTGTCCTGATATTTCTTGCCTCTAAACATTTCTATAACCCTCCTTACTCGCCCACGACGACGCCCATGGAGCGGGCAGTACCGGCGATCATGCTCATGGCGGCCTCGACGGAGGCGGCGTTCAGGTCGCGCATCTTGGTCTCGGCGATTTTGCGGACGTCCTCCTTGCTGATGGTGGCCACCTTGGTCTTGTTGGGCACGCCGGAGCCGGACTCGATATTGCAGGCCTTTTTAATCAGCACGGCGGCGGGAGGGGTTTTGGTGATAAAGGTGAAGGAGCGGTCGGAGTAGACGGTAATGACCACGGGGATAATCAGGCCCACGTCGGCCTTGGTCCGCTCGTTGAACTCCTTGGTGAAGGCGGCGATATTCACGCCGTGCTGGCCCAGGGCGGGACCGACCGGGGGGGCCGGAGTCGCCTTGCCGGCGGGAATCTGCAGTTTTACATATCCAGTTACTTTCTGTGCCACGAAAGAGCACCTCCATATGAAAAAATGTGGTTTGATGGCGGAACGTCCATGCCGTTCCTCCCACTTGCGGCGGCGGGAGCGCCGGGCTTCCGCCGCCTTCTGTCACCCCGGCTGGGGGTCTTTATGTGTTGACAGGCTCTACCTGGTCCAGCTCCAGCTCCACGGGGGTCTCCCGCCCGAACATGGAGACCACCACGCGCACCTTGCCGTGCTCCAGATCGATTTCTTCCACGGTGCCCAGGAAGGACTCCAGCGCGCCGTCGGTGATTTTCACGCTGTCGCCCACCTCGTAGCCCACCACGATCTCCCGCTTTTCCACGCCCAGGGCGGCGATATCGCTCTCGGACAGGGGGATGGCTTTGTTTCCCTCGCCCAGAAAGCCGGTGACGCCCCGGATGTTGCGGATGATGTGCCAGGTCTCGTCGGTCAGCACCATCTTCACCAGCACGTAGCCGGGGAAGATTTTGCGCTCAACCTCCTTGGGCCCGTTTTCCGTAATCTCGGTGACGGTCTCCAGCGGGATGCTGATTTCGTGAATCAGCTCCTGAAGGCCGCGGTTTTCGACGTACTTTTCAATGGTGGCCTTGACGGTATTCTCATACCCGGAATAGGTGTGGACCACGTACCACTTTGCGTTGTCGGCCATGCCTGTCACCTCAACCGCCCAAGCTGAGCAGGAAGTTGATAATGGCGTGGGCGGCAAAGTCGTACACCCAGATGAAAAGGCCCACAACGAGCACACAGATGATGACGATTGCGGTGTTGTTCACCGTCTGCTTGGAGGTGGGCCACTGCACCTTTTTCAGCTCGCTTTTCAGCTCGCGCAGCCAGCGGCCGATGCGGGAGAAGATGCTGGGCTTGGACTTCTTTTCGGACTTTTTGTCCTTGGAGGCCTTGTCAGCCTTGCCGGAAGCAGCCTGAGCGGCCTGCTCCTTCTTTTCGTTCTCAGCCATGTTTGCTTACCCTTCTTTCCTTTCCGCCGTATGCAGGCCCATCACTTCGTCTCGTTGTGAACGGTGTGCTTCCTGCAGAAGGGGCAGTACTTGTTCAGCTCCAGGCGGTCGGGGGTATTCTTCTTGTTCTTCATGGTGTTGTAGTTTCTCTGCTTGCACTCAGAGCACCGCAGGGTGATCTTGATGCGCGCGCCGGCCTTGCTTGCCATATTGTTCGGCACCTCCTTTTGATTTAGCGGCGGAGCCCTCCGGAGCGGGGGCCCGTCCCTTGTTGAAACCGATTTCTCTGACGTAATCCAAAAGAAAACGCCGGATACGGCTTGAATCGGCCGAATCCAGCGGCGTGAGGACACGAAAGGCGTGTCAAAACGCTACGGTGGGATTCGGCAAAACTGCCTCCCTGTGTTCCCGAAGCCGGGCGGGGGGTCCTGGGCAAACACCGTAAAAATGCACAGGAAAAAAGCCCCTTTCACAGGTAATGACTAATATAGCACATCCGGAGAGAAAGGTCAAGAAAAAATTTACGCCCGCGGACAATTCGGGAAATCCCCCGCCGGGCGCCGGTCACAGCCGGACCAGCTGCTCAATGGGCAGGGAGCACAGCATGGCCTGAGAGTCGCTGCGCAGGCCGTGGGCGGCGTTCACCGACTCCATGACCCCGCGGCGCAGCTCGTCCGGCACCACAATCGCCACAATCTCCCGCTCCGGCTGGAGCTTCAGGCCGTAGGACTCCTCCAGGTCCTGAAGGCCGGTCCAACGGGCTTTGATGACCGTTCCGCCCCGGGCCCCGGCCTTTTTCGCGGTGTCCATCACCGCCTCGGTGCAGCCCCGGGCGCAGGTGATGAGGATGAGGGTGCTCTTGGCGCTCTGTTCGCTGTCCATAGTGGTCTCTCCCTTCCGGTCAGGTTCTGTCTGATAGGCAATGGCCGCCGCGGCCAGGCTGTTCAGGGCGGACAGCGGCAGGCTGAAGGCGATGCCGCCGGCGCTGACGCTCCCCCGCAGGTCGCTGTCCAGCTGGCGGAGCAGGCGGGCCGCCGCCGGGGCGGTGGTATAGCTGAGCACCACGTCCTTCTCGCTGGAGCCCAGGCCCAGAATATCCATAATCTCCGAGGTGGCGGTCCCCCGCCCGGGGAACTGGCAGTGGAGGAACACCTGATGCTTGGTATACAGGCGAATCATGGCCGCGCCCCGGCCCCGCTCCACAATGGTGAGAATGACGCGCATTCCGTCCGGCATTCAGAGCACCCCCTTAATCATAATAAACAATGGCGTCCTCCACCCGCTCCAGACGGACGCGCATGTTTCGGCGGGCCAGCTGGCGGATCAGCTGGCTGCCCAGCCCCATGACCTGGATGGTGACCAGGGGCGTCATGGCCACCATGGCCACGATGCCGAAGGCGTCGGTCATCAGGCTGCCCCCCAGGGCGGTGCAGGCCCCCATGGCGAAGGGGAGCAGGAAGGTAGCCGTCATGGGCCCGCTGGCCACGCCGCCGGAGTCGAAGGCCACGCCGGTGAAGATGGGGGGGACGAAAAAGCTCAGGCCCAGGGAGACGGCGTAGCCGGGAATGAGAAGCCACAGGATGTTCAGGCCGGTGAGGACCCGCGCCATGGCCAGCCCCACCGACAGGCACACGCCTGCGGACAGGGCCAGCTCCATGGCCTTGTGGGAGATGGAGCCGTTGGAGACCTCCTCCACCTGCTTGGTGAGCACCCGCACGGCGGGCTCCGCCTTGACGATGTAATAGCCGATGAGCATTCCGATGGGAACCAGCAGCCAGCGGCTGTTCCCCGCCGCCACCGTAGCCCCGATGTACTGTCCCGCGGGCATAAAGCCCACGCTCACCCCGCACAGGAAGAGCACCAGGCCGGCGTAGGTGTAGGCCAGGCCGGCCCCGATGCGGATGAGCTGACGGCGGCGGAAGCGCCGGGTCAGCAGCTGAAAGAGGACGAACAGCCCGGCGATGGGGGCCAGGGCCGCGGCCACCTCCCGGAGAAACGCGGGGAAGGCCCGGAGAAAAACCCGGGCGGCGTCGGCGGTGGTGGCCAGCTCCGGGATGGCGCTGAGCTGGGGCGTGACCTCCTCGGGGCGGTAGAGGATGCCCAGCAGCAGTACCATGACCACCGGCCCCACGGAGCACAGGGAGATCAGGCCGAAGCTGTCGCTGGAGGAGTCCTTGTCGCTGCGGGAGGAGGCGATGCCCAGGCCCAGGGCCATAATAAAGGGGACGGTGATGGGGCCGGTGGTAACGCCCCCCGCGTCAAAGGAGACGGGGATGAAGCTGGCGGGGGCCAGGGCGGCCAGAAGAAAGACCGCCGGATAAAAGAACATCAGCAGCCGGCGTAGGGGGATTTTGCAGCGGATGCGCAGGGCGGCGATGACCAGAAAGAACCCCACCCCCACCGATACGGTGAGAATCAGGGTGCGGCTGTCGATGGCGGGCACCTGCCCGGCCAGCACCTGCAAATCGGGCTCGGCGGCGGTGGTCAGCACCCCAAGCAGGAAGTAGGCCAGCACCGGCAGGAGCAGGCCCTTCCGGCGGCTGAGCTCCACGCCGATGCCCTCCCCCATGGGAATCATAGACATGTCCGCCCCCAGGGTGAAGAAGCCCATTCCGGCCACCAGAAGCACCGCGCCGAACAAAAACAGCACCAGGGCGCCCGGCGGCAGGGGGGCCACGGTGATGCTGAGCACAAGGACGATGGCGGTGATGGGCAGGACGGAGGCCAGGGACTCCTGATTTTTTTCTTTCAGCTGCTTGTTCAGACGCATGGGCGTTTCCTTTCCAGAACCGGCGGATGATTCAGCGTTCCTGGCGCTATCATATCGGAACGGCGGCCCGGTGTCAAATGTGCCGAAGGAGGGAATCAAGAGGAATTTCTCGTAAAATCCCCGGTTTTGTTAGAAAAAGCACCGGATTACGCCCCAAAACGGCAGGAATTTGCAGGCGGCGGCGGACGGGAGCGGCGAAAAATTTATGCAGTCTTTACAGGGAGCGCCTCCGGAGGGGTACGCCGTGTTTCAGCTCGCCCATATACCGGGGCACTGCCCCGGCGCTGTAAATTGAGGCTTGAATACCGCCTGCGCCGGCAGATGAGGGAGCCGCCGGGGCCGTGACGGAAGCCGCCCCCTCCGCCTGCGGGCGGAGGGGGCGATCTCATCTGCCTTCCGCCGGCCTGGGGTCGGCGGCGGGGGAGGCCAGGGAGGTGGAGCCCCGGATAACCAGCTTGACGTCAATCTTCACGTCGTGGGCGGGGTGGCCGTGAATCAGCTCATTCAGCTGGAGGGCGGCCTGATAGCCCAGCTGGTAGTTCTGCTGCTCCACCATGGTCAGGGCGGGGCTGACCACGCTGGACATCAGCCCGCCGTTGAAGCAGATGATGGAAACCTGCCCGGGGACCTGGATGCCCTGCTCGTGAAACAGGCGGAGCACGCCGGTGGCGCAGCGGTCGTTGGAGACCAGCACCGCGTCAAACTCCCGGGGCCGGGCCAGCAGCTCCTGGGCGCTGGCGTAGCCCGACTCGTGGCTGAAGCCGCTGAACATAATCAGGTCCGGGTCCACGCTCAGCCCCTCCTCGGCCAGGGCGCGGCAGTAGCCGGTATAGCGGTCAAAGGCGGTGCAGGCCCCCTGGGCCGGGGAGTGGTAGCGGCGCAGGAAGGAGTCGTAGTCGTGGATATCGTCGGTCCAGAAGTTGAGCAGCAGGGCAATCTTCCGCCGGCGCAGGCGGAGGAGGTATTTGGCGGCGATGTAGCCGGCGTTCAGGTTGTCGGAGTAGATGTGGGGGATGCCGGGGACCACGGAGCGCCGGACGGCGATAACCATGGGGAGGGTGCGCAGGTGGGGGAACACCTCCTGGGGGTTGCGCTCGTCAATGCCGGAGAAAACCACCCCGTCCACGGCGGACAGGGAGAGGGAGCGGAAGCACTCGTCCTCCTGCTGGCGGCGCGCGCCGGTGTGCATGACAAGGACGCTCAGCCCCCGGGACTGGGCCGCGTCGATGACGCCGGCGGCGATGGAGGAGTTGTAGGAGTTTTCCAGGGTGGGCAGAATCAGGGCAATCCGGCCGGTGCGCTCCGGCGCGGCGGGGCCGGAGCGGTAGCCCAGCTCCCTGGCGGCGGAGAGCACACGCTCCGCCAGAACCGGGTCCACGCTCTGGTTCCGGTTCAGTACCCGGGAGACGGTGGACAGGGAGACCCCCGCCCGCCCGGCCACATCCCGGATGGTCACTTTTTCCATGCTGAACACCTCCGCCGGCGCTCTCTCCGCCGGGGGGATAAGGCGGCGGGGAGAGCGGTAAATTTACCGTTGGCTTTAGTATAACAGATGTGGGGGAGAAGTTCAAGAAAATATTTTCTCAAAAGCGGAGAGCCCAGAAAATACTTCGCACAAATTTTCCCGGCTGAATTTGTATGATTGTCCGAAAATCATTTTTCCGGCAAAAAAACCAGGCGCCTTCATTGACAAGGGGCGGGGTTTCGTGATAAAGTGTTGTTGCTCAGAAAAAAGTTTCCCGAAATTTTCCGGACGAGAAAAAATTTCTCCCGAGGCGGAGCGCTCTGAAAATTTTGAGGGGCTTTTCAAAAGCAAGAAGAATTGAAAGGAAGAGACCAAATGAAAAAACTGCTTGCAGCCTTGCTGGCCGGAACCATGATGGTCGGCCTGGCCTCCTGCGCCAAGTCCGAGCCGCCGGCCTCCAGCACCCCCGCCACTCCCCCCGCGGCCTCTCAGCCCGCGGCTTCCCAGCCCGCCGCTCCCGCGACGGACTATCCCACCGGCCCCATCACCATGATTATCCCCTACGGCGCCGGCGGAACCTCTGACCTGGCCGGCCGTCAGCTGGCCATCGCCCTGGAGAAGCAGCTGGGCCAGTCCATCATCGTCAGCAACCAGGCCGGCGCCTCCGGCACGGTGGGCATCCAGGCCTGCCTGGACGCCAAGCCCGACGGCTACACCATGGTCCTGGCCGCCGAGTCCCTGGGCACCTGCCGCGTCATGGGCATCAGCGAGATGAGCTATGCCGATTTCGCCCCCATCTCTGCCATCTCCAGCGACCCCAAGGTGCTGGTGGTCGCCTCCCACTCCAAGTATGAGACCCTCCAGGACCTGCTGGACGAGATTCAGGCCAACCCCGGCAAGGTGCAGATGAGCTACACCGGCCCTGGCGGCTCCGGCCACATCCAGGCCCTGATTATGAACCGCTACGGCT
>JAAWHL010000115.1 GCA_022795855.1 Lawsonibacter sp. | reverse complement strand
CGCACATTCTGTCCTCAACTGATTAGACGCAGCCGGTCCAGATACCGGGCGTGCTCCAGACTGGTGGTCAGCAGATAAATCCGGGTGGTCTCAATGGAGCTGTGGCCCAGCACATCGGCCAGCTTTACAATATCGCGGCACGCCCGGTAAAACGACACGGCAAACAGATGCCGCAGGTTGTGGGGAAACACCTTGCTCGGCGCCACCTTCGCCGCGGCGCACAGCGCTTTCATCTCCCGCCAAATCTGCTTTCTGGACAGGCTGGTTCCGCTTTTGGTCAGAAATATCTCCCCGGAGGCAGTTTTCTGACGGTGCGCAAATTTCAGCAGCTTCCGGCACAGCTTTTTGGGCAGAAGGATGACGCGCACCTTTCCCTTCAGACACACCACCGCCTGGCCGGCGCCGGCCGCCTCCACCGTCAGATACTTCACCTCGCTCACCCGGATGCCCGTGGAGCAAATCGCCTCCATCAGCAGCTCCAGACGCGCCTTTCCCGCGCCCCGGGCCGTCTCCAGCAGGCGCAGATACTCCTCCCGGGTCAGTGAGCGCTCCTTGGTCCGGAACACCCGGCGCTGAAGGCGCAGCAGCTTCACCCGGCACTCCGGCCGCTTCAGAAAGCGCAGCAGGTTGTTCAGGGCGCACAGCTTGGCGTTTACCGTCACCGGAGCCAGGCCCGCAGTTTGCAGCGCCCCCTTCCACTCAATCACCGCCTGCTTGCTCACCCCGCGCCCGCCCAGCCAGCCGCAGAACTCCTCCGCGGCGCGCAGATACTTCTCCACTGTCGCCGCGGCGCACTCCTCCCGGAGCAGATGCTGGCGGTAGCGCTCCATCACTGTTTCCGGCCTGCTTTTCCTCATAATAGTCCCTCCATTGCAGTATAGTGTCAATATTTTACCACATCTGGAGCAAATCCGCTCCCCCAATCGCCAAAGGGCGGTCAGAAGGGAGCGGGGCAAAAGCAGGTCTCCCGGCCGTGAATGCCGGCGTCAGCATGGATACGGAGGCCCCGCGGAACACGCGGCGGCCGAGCCGAACCGTCTTTTTGATTCGGGCCTGTTTGGAAATTGTCTATACGCCCAAACGGCCTGTCGTTGGGGCATAGTTCCGGTTTTCAAGCAAGGCCTAAAAGCCCGCCTCCCGTTTTCCGGGAGGCGGGCTTTTCCTTTTGTTACTGTATCCGCAGACCCCGGCGGGCGGCCGGGTTGGAGTTGCAGCCTCTTATTTCTCCTCCATCAGCCGGCTGTTCCGCTTCCACCGGCCGCTGAGGTAATACGCCGAGCCGATGAAGAACGGGACCCATCCGGCAAAGGCGTTGCCGTACCAGAACCCATACACCCCCAGGTCCAGGACCAGCCCCAGCAGCAGGGCCAAGCCGATTCGGGCGATGATGCCGTCCAGCAGGGCCACGGCCAGATTCAGCCGGGAGTTGCCCGAGCCGTTAATCAGGGAGAACATGGCCGGGCGGATGATGGATCCGATAAAGGACACCACCGCCGCGGGCACGTAGGTGACAGCCATTTCCAGGGCGGCCTCGTCCCCGCTGATGAAGATGCCGAACACCGCCCGGGGCCAGCACACCGTACACAGGATAAACACGCCGCTGACCAGCCCGTTGATGACCAGGGAGGTCAGAATCACCCGGGTGACCCGCTTGTACTTCTCCGCGCCGATGCACTGGGCCACCATGGAGGATCCGGCGGTGGTAAAGCCGTGGACGATGGTGTTGTTCACCATCTCCAGCTTGTGGCCCATGCCGGACACGGCGGAGGCCACCACCCCGTAGGAGTTGACCCAGGAGTTGACGTACACCCGGGAGATGCTGACCGCCGCCGACTGGATGGACATGGGAATCCCCAGAGAAATCAGGGGAATCAGGGTCTCCCGGGTGATGCGGAAGCTGGCGGGCTTGAAATCGAACAGGAAGGCCTCCCGCCGGCGGTAGAGGATGACCAGGGCGCACAGGAAGCTGGCGGCCTGTCCAATCACTGTGGCCAGGGCCGCACCGAACACCCCCATCTGAAGCACAGCCACAAACAGCACGTCCAGTACGGCGTTGAGCACCGAGGCGATGGCAATGAACAGAAACGGATGCCTGGAGTCCCCCATCCCCCGCAGGATAGCGCTGACCAGGTTGTAGCCGTAGATGAACACCAGCCCCGCCATACAGGTGACCACATAGTCCATGGCGTAGTCCCAGGACTCCGCCGGGGTCCTGACCCACAGCAGAATCTGGGTGCGCAGCAGCAGGCAGACGCAGGTCATAACCAGCGCGCAGCCCCCCAGGAAGGTGAACAGGGTTCCTATCATCCTGCTGACCCGGTCCGGGCGGCCGGCCCCCACGTACTGGGAGATGATAATCTGCGCGGCGTTGGAAAAGCCCATGGCCACAAAGGTCAGCACCATCAGCACGTCGCCGCCGATGGACACCGCCGACACCCCGGCGCTCTCCAGGCAGTGCCCCACCACAATCATGTCCACCATGTTGTAGGCCGCCTGAAGCACCCCGGACAGCACCAGCGGCAGGGCGAAAACCAGCAGCTGCCTGGGCACGCTGCCCACGGTCAAATCCTTAATCAGGGTCTTTTGTGTACGTTCCATAGGCTCCCCCGCTCAGCCCTCCTCCAGCTTTTTCGCCTGTTCCACAATCTCCGTCTCGCCGGCCAGGGAAATCATCCGCCGCTCGTCCCCGGCAATCTCCAGCACGTTGTACTCCCCCTGGGCATAGGGCTTCCAGGCGTCCTTTCCCGGGCTGTTGGGATTGCCCGTCTTCATGAAATTGGCCCAGCAGTCGGCCAGCTCGTTGGACAGCTCCCAGTCCCGGCCGGTGTAGGGGCGGTAGGAGCGGTTCAGGGTCTGGAACACGTAGTGGTGCTCCACGCTGTGGTGGGCGCAGTCCGCCCCCGGGGGCACGTAGGTGAAGTAGGCCAGATAGACGGGACGGCGGCCCAGCTTGGCATTCTTCTCGGCAAAGGCCAGGTTCTGATAGGTGGTCTCCGCGGGCTCGCCGTTGGTGGAGGTCAGCATGTAGTCCAGCTCGGGGTACTTCCCCTGGCGGTACAGATTGGTGACCGGCTCGGGGAAGAGCACCCCGTCGTCCACCGGGGAGAAGCGCATGTACCCGCCGCCGCCCCGCATGGGCGTCTCCCTGTCGTTGAGCCGAATCATCTTGAAGCGGGAATAGGCGTCCAGCACCTCGGCGGCGCTGCGCTCTCTGGCCTCGGCAATGGAGGCCGCCCCCAGCTCCTTCAGGAAGGCGATTCCCGCCTCCTTGGCGTGGTCCAGGGACTCCGACCAGTAGGAGTACACCGGGCGGATTCCGCCTCCGGACTGCATGACGGCCCGGCGAATCAGCCCCCGGGAGGCGGGCAGGGCGCACATGTTGCTTACGCTGGAGGCACCGCCCGACTGGCCGAAAAAGGTGATATTGTCCGGGTCTCCGCCGAAGGCCGCGATGTTCTCCTTCACCCACTTCAAGGCGGCCACCTGGTCCTTCACCCCGTAGTTGCCCGGAGTGGTGTCCGACTCGGCCTCCAGCTCCGGGTGGACCAGATAGCCGAATACGTTCAGCCGGTAGGCGATGGACACCATAATAACCCCGCGCTTGCAGAACCCCTCCCCGTCGTAGCAGTTGAGATAGCTGTACCCCGTCTGATGGCCGCCGCCGTGGACGTACACCGCCACGGGCAGCTTCTCGTCAGGGCTCTTGGCCGGGGTCCATACGTTCAGGTACAGGCAGTCCTCGCTGCGCTGGTAGTTGCCTACATAGAACTCGGTGGCCACGATGCCGCCCCCCTCGGACACAAAGGGCTCCTGCATGGCCAGCGGGCCGAACTTGTAGCAGGGGCGCACCCCCTCCCAGGGCTGCACGGGCCGGGGGTCCCTCCACCGCAGCTCCCCCACCGGAGGGGCGGCGAAGGGCACGCCCCGGAACACGGAAAACATCTGATTGGCGGCGGGCAGCCCCTCCAGGACCCCGCCCTTCACCTTTGCCTGAAGCATTGCCATAGTCGTTTTTCTCCTTTTCTCGTAAACTTGGAATCTTCTCCTGCTGTCATTATAAAAGCCGGAGGAGGGCTTGTAAAAGACATATTTTCAAGGTGGTATAACCTCTTCTTATATAACATGACTAATTGGTATTTGTGAAGACCCGCCCCATCCCTTACAATAGTCTTGTCCGGGAGAGACGCGGTCCGGCTCTCCCCCACCCCAGAGAAAAACTTAAAGGAGTGACGTAAGGATGGCAATGCTGAAAGTAACCACCTCCTGCGGCGAAATCGAAGGCCTGACCGGCTGGAATCAGGCGGTGGGCTTGTTCCGGGGCATCCCCTACGCCCAGCCCCCCGTGGGGGAGCTGCGCTGGAGAGCCCCTCAGCCCGTAAAGCCCTGGAAGGGCGTGCTGAAGGCCTACAACTTCGGCAATATCAGCTATCAGGAGCGCCGGGCCTCCGAGGGGGGCGGCGACCTCATCGGCAACGAGTTTTACTGCGTGGACTGGCCCCGGGATGAGGACTGCCTGTATCTGAACGTGTGGACCCCCGCCAAGAGCCCTGACGAGAGGCTGCCCGTGGGGGTGTACCTCCATGGCGGCGGCTACTCCCAGGGCTACGGGCACCTGAACTGCTACGACGGCGAGGGCTTTGCCAAGCGGGGCATCGTCACCGTCACCCTGAACCACCGGCTGGGCAT